>CAZRKY010000078.1:0-12665 GCA_964600375.1 uncultured Caulobacteraceae bacterium
CGTCAGCGGCTCGGCCTCGGGCACGCTTGCGTACGATCCGCTCGGACGCCTGCGCACCTACGCGAGAGGCGCAACCACGACATTCCTCTATGACGGCGACCGCCTTGTCGCGGAATACAATGGCGCGACCTTGCTACGCCGCTACGTCCATGGCGCCGGTGTCGATGAACCGATCGCGCAATACGAAGGCGCCGACCTAACCGATCGCCGGTACCTCATCGCCGACAACCAAGGCACCATCGTCGCCGAACAGATCCCGAAATCCCGCTCGACGATCACGCAGGACTTCATCGACACCCAGAGCGCCGGCCAGACGGTGATCCAGTCGGTCAACCTGGTCCCGGGCGTGAACTTCACCTCGTCGGACGCCTACGGCTCGTCGGGCGGCAACCTGCGCCTGCGCTCCTTCGACGGCAACCGCGTGTCCCTGACCTGGGACGGCATGCCGCTGAACGACACCGGCAACTATGCGATCTACACGAACCAGCTGCTTGATCCCGAATTGATCGAGCGCGTAACGGTGAACCTCGGCACCACCGACGCTGACAGCCCCACCGCCTCGGCGACCGGCGGCACGATCAACTATCTCAGCCGCCGACCGGGCGACGATCCGTCACTGCTGCTCCGTGGCGGCGTCGGCTCGAACAACTACCACCGCATCATGGGCCTGTTTGACACGGGCGAGCTGGTCGACGGCCTGGGCGCCTGGGCCGCCGCCTCCTGGACCAACTACGACAAGTTCAAGGGTCCGGGCGAACTGGACAAGCGGCAGGTCAACGCCGGTACGTTCTGGGACCTGGGCAACGGCAACTTCTTCAGCCTTGCCGGCCACTTCAACTGGAACCGTAACGCCTTCTACCGCAACCTGTCGTTGCCGCAGATCGCCTTCTACGGCCGTGACTACGACAACCTGTCGACCTGCACGCTCGATGCTCCGACCACGGGCGTCGCCGACAACGACAACTCCACCGCATTCGGCTCGGTCGGCTTCCTGAGCTCCAACGACAATCCCGCCAACACCGCCAGCTGCACCAACTACTACGGCCTGCGCATCAATCCCTCGAACACGGGCAACATCCGCTCGCAGTTCAGCTGGGGCCTGACCGAGAACCTGCGGCTGACCGTCGATCCCTGGTACCAGTACGTGCTGGCCGACGGCGGCGGCACCTTCACCGTGTCGGAGACCGATCGCCGCCTGCGCGGCTCGCTGGTCACCGCCGGCGTCGACCTGAACAGCGACGGCGACATCCTCGACACTGTTCGCCTCTACAACCCGAACGTCACCAACACGAACCGTTTCGGCGTCACCTCGTCGCTGATCTGGGACGTCAATGACGACCACCGCCTGCGTCTTGCCTACACCTACGACCACGGCAACCACCGCCAGACCGGCGAGTTCGGCTACATCGACGGCTCGGGCGATCCCGAGAACGTCTTCGGCGGCAAGGACAAGCTGGGCGGCCGCCCGGTTCTGACCTCCGACGGCCGCGCCCTTCAGGGCCGTGACCGCTTCTCGGAAGCCGAGCTGAGCCAGTTCGCGCTCGAGTATCGCGGCCAGTTCTTCGAAGACCGCCTCACGGTGGCTCTGGGCGTCCGCGCCCCGATCTTCACCCGTGAGCTGAACCAGTACTGCTTCACGCAGGTCGGGTCCTCGACCGTCCGCTGCACGCAGGAGCCGATCGCCTCCACCCTGCCGAACGGCAACGTCACCTTCACCGGCAGCGCCACCCAGTACATCTCGCCGTTCTCGGCCTCGGTTGAGTACAAGGACGTGCTGCCGAACGTGGGCCTCAGCTGGCGCTTCGATGATCACAATGTGATCTACCTGAGCTACGCCGAGGGCCTCTCGGCGCCGCGGACCGACAACCTCTACACCGCCCAGCGCGGCCCGACCCCGGGCTCGGTGCTGCTGACCGGCGTCGATCCCGAGATCACCCAGACCTGGGACCTCGGCTATCGCTACCAGTCGGGCAATATCATCGGCACCGCGGCGATCTGGACCACCAACTACGAGAACCGCGTCGTCAACTCGTTCGACGACCTGCTCGGCATCTTCGTCGACCGCAACGTCGGTTCGGTGCAGCTTTGGGGCATCGACGCCCAGGTGGGCTGGGAAGTGACCGAGCAGCTGTCGCTCTACGCCTCGGCCTCGAACATCCACTCCGAACTGCAGGACAACGTCGAATTGGGCGCCACGTCCCTGCTGCCCACCAAGGGCAAGGAACTGGTCGAGACCCCGGAATGGACGTTCGCGCTGCGCGCCTACTACGACACCGAGTGGTTCTCGCTCGGCGCCCAGGGCAAGTACGTGGGTGACCGCTGGTCGACCGACGTCAACGACGAGCAGACCGACGCCTACACCGTCGTCGACCTCGACGCCCGCCTGAAGCTCGAGAACTTCGGCTGGAACAACTCCTACATCCAGCTGAACGTCACCAACCTGTTCGACGAGGAATACCTCGGCTCGATCTCTTCGCAGACCAACGCGCAGACGATCGCGGACATCGATCCGATCACGGCCGGCAACCAGGCCCGCAACGGCACCGCGCCGACCTACTCGATCAGCGCGCCGCGTACCTTCATGCTGACGCTTCGCGCCGCGTTCTAGGCCGCGCCAGCATCGTGTAATGGAAGGGGCGGTCCGGCGACGGGCCGCCCCTTTTGTTTTCAGACTTCCGCTTCCGGGATCCTGCCGATGAGCGTCACACGCCGCGCCGCCCTCGCCCGCTCCCTGGCGCTTTCCGCCGGGGCCGCCGCCTTCCTTCGCGCAAGGCCGACGCGCGCAGCCGAGCCGGTGCACTTCACCTCCGATCCCTTCAAGCTGGGCGTCGCCTGCGGCGACCCCACCGCCGACGGCCTGGTGCTTTGGACCCGCCTGGCGCCCAACCCCCTCGAACCCGATGGCGGCCTTGGCGAGCAGGTCATCGAGGTGAAATGGAGCCTGGCGGCCGATCCGGCTTTCAAGACCGTCGTCCGGGCCGGGTCCGAACTGGCCCATCCGGGGCGGGGCCACGCCATCCACGCCGAGGTCATGGGCCTGCAGCCCGACCGGCTCTACTGGTATCGCTTCGAGGCGGGCGGCGTGCGCAGCCCGACGGGCCGCGGCAAGACCCTGCCGTCACCGGGCGCCGCCAAGGACCGCTTCAAACTGGCCTGGGCGTCGTGCCAGCATTTCGAGCAGGGCTATTTCACCGCCTACCGCGACATGGTCGCCTGGGCCCCGGACCTGATCCTGCACCTGGGCGACTACATCTATGAATCCAGCTGGGGTCCGCAGGTTCGCCGCCACCCCAATCGCGATCCGCGCACGGTCGCCGACTACCGCATCCATCACGCCGTCTACAAGCTGGACGCCGACCTGCAGGCGGCCCACGCGGCCGCCGCGTGGGCGTTCATCTGGGACGATCACGACGTGGCCAATGACTACGCCGGACTGGTCCCGCCCGACCCCAGGGATCTGGCCGACTTCCCGGCACGCCGAGCGGCCGGATACCAGACCTGGTTCGAGAACCTCCCCATCGGCCGCCGGTCCCTTGCCCAGGGTCTGGAGATGCGCATCTACCAGCAGCTGTTGGTGGGCGACCTGGTGCAGTTCCTGCTGCTCGACACGCGCCAGTACCGCGCGCCGCGCGCCTGCGTGTCGCCGGACCCGACCCGCTGGCGCACCGGCGTGCGCGTCTGCGACGAGATGCAGTCGCCAGACCGTACGGTGCTGGGCAGCGACCAGGAGTACTGGCTGAACACGTCGCTGAACCGCTCGGCGACCCGCTGGACCACCCTGGTGCAGCCGACCCTGTTTTCGGAAATGCGGCAGAAGACTCCCGACGGACAATGGGGCGCCTATCAGGACGGTTGGGGCAATTACCCGGTCGCGCGCCAGAAGATCCTCGACAGGCTGGCCGCCCGGTCCAATCGCGACATCGTCGTGGTCGGCGGCGACATGCATGCCTTCATCGCCTGCGACGTGAAGGCGGATTTCACCAGGCCCGACAGCCCGGTGATCGCCTCGGAGTTTGTAGGAACTTCCGTCACCTCCCACAGCTACAACTACGACGCCTGGCAGCTGCTTTTGAAGGACCCGGGCAACGCCCACATCAAGGTGGCGGACGACCGCCAGAAGGGCTGGGCCGGGGCCGAGATTACCCCGGAGGGCTGGGCGGTTCAGTTCCGCGCTGTCTCTTCAGTGTGGACGCAAAGTCCCGGCTTCTCGACCCACAGCCGCTGGGCGGTGGCGTGGGGCAGGCCGGGCGTACAGGCGGCCTGACGGTCGCCGCTTGACCCCACCGGCTGCGGCGCCCATTTTCGCGCGCTGTTTTGCAAGGGGTCCCGCCCGGATCATGAGCCGTATCGTTCCCGCCGAATGGGCGCCGCACCGCGCGATGTGGCTGGGCTGGCCCAGCCACGCGGACCTGTGGGAGGAAGACCTCGCCCAAGCCCAGGCCGAGGTTGCGGCCCTGGCCCGCGCGTTGGCGGGGCCGGGCGCGGAGCGGGTGCGGCTGCTGGTGCACGGCGACGAGGCGGCGGCCGCGGCGCACAGGGCGCTGGAAGGGTCCGGCGTCGAGATCGTGTCCGGCCGCTTCGGCGACATCTGGCTGCGCGACACCGGGCCGATCTTCACCCGCGAGGACGGGGCCGACATCGCGGTCGTCTTCCGCTTCAACGGCTGGGGCGGCAAGTACGAACTGCCCCATGACGACGAGGTCGCCGGCCAGATCGCGTCCCATGCGGGAGTCGTCCTGGACGCGGTGGACGCGGTGATGGAGGGCGGCGCGCTGGACCACGACGGTTTCGGCACCGTGCTGACGACCCGGCAGTGCCTGCTCAACCCCAACCGCAACATCGACTGGGTCGAGCGTGATGCGGAGGCCTGCCTGGCGCAGGCGCTCGGGGCGAAGAAGGTGCTCTGGCTGGGCGACGGCCTGAAGAACGACCACACCGACGGCCACGTCGACAACCTGGCCCGTTTCGTTGCGCCGGGCGTCGTCGCCTGCCCGATCTCGTGGGGGAAAAACGATCCCAACGCCGGCGTCTATGACGAGACCGCCCAGGCGCTCCGCGGCATGACCGACGCGCGTGGCGAGGCCTTGCAGGTGCTCCGCATTCCTTCGCCGGGCATGGTCGAAGACGACGACGGCCGCATTGTCCCGGCCAGCCACATGAACTTCCTGATCGCCAACGCGGCAGTGATCGTGCCGACCTACGCCAGCGAACAGGCCGGCCGGCTGGCCGTCGAGGCCGTGCAGTCGGCCTTCCCAGAGCGCCAGGTCATCGGCCTGCCGTCCTCCGCCATCCTGACCGGCGGCGGCTCCTTCCACTGCATCACCCAACAGGAGCCGGCGTAATGGCGCGCACCCTAACCGTCGCCGCGATCCAGACCTCTTACGGCGAGGACATGACGGCCAATATCGCGAAGACCGAAGGGCTGGTCCGCGAGGCGGCCGGCAGGGGGGCCCAGGCCATCCTGCCCTCCGAGCTGTTCCAGGGCCCGTACTTCTGCGTCAGCCAGGAAGAGCGCTGGTTCGACACCGCCTATCCCTGGGCCGAGCACCCCTGCGTAACCGCCATGCAGGCGCTGGCCGCCGAGCTCGGCGTGGCCATTCCGGTCTCGATCTTCGAGCGCGAGGGCCCGCACTACTTCAACTCGATGGTTATGGTCGACGCCGACGGAAAGGCGCTCGGCGTCTATCGCAAGAGCCACATCCCTGACGGCCCGGGCTATCAGGAGAAGTACTACTTCCGCCCCGGCGACACGGGCTTCAAGGTCTGGAACACCCGGGTGGGCCGGCTGGGCGTCGGCATCTGCTGGGACCAGTGGTACCCGGAGACCGCGCGGGCGATGATGCTGCAGGGCGCTGAGGTGCTGTTCTACCCCACCGCCATCGGGTCCGAGCCGCACGACAAGGAACTGGACACCGCCGAGCCATGGCGGAGGGCCATGCAGGGCCACGCGGTCTCCAACGTCGTGCCCGTCGTCGGCGCCAACCGCACCGGTCATGAACAGGTCACCGAGGCGGGCCAGACCTTCTACGGCTCAAGCTTCATCGCCGACCATCGCGGGGATCTGGTCGAGGCCTTCGGGCGCGACGACGAGGGCGTGCTGGTCCACAGCTTCGACCTCGACTACATCGACCGCCACCGCGCTGCCTGGGGCTTCTTCCGCGACCGGCGAACTGACCTCTACGGCGAACTGGCCAAGCCGCGACCCGCGTAAAGAGATCCGGCCTAGCGCGGGCAATCCTGCGGCACGGGCGCCGCGGCGATTTCCGCGCGGGCCGCGGCCAGGTCGGCCTGGAATTCGGGGCTGGACTGCAGGCGCGCGAAGATCGATGCGCCCAGACGCTCGGCGGCGCGCAGGTCCGAAGGATAGTGCACCCGGCAGACCTGGCGGCTCTCGATGAAGCTGCGCGAACGTTCGGCGACAGGGCCGGCGCGATCGGGCGCGGCCTGCGTCAGCACCAGACCCCACAGCATCCCCAGCGTCCCGTGCCCGGAGGGGTAGGTATAGGACGAGGTCGCGCGGCGCTCGGCCGGGACATCGATGCACAGCGGCGTCGCCGGATCATCGGCGGCGAAGGGACGGACGCGACGGTAGGTCGTCTTGGCCACGCCCCCGATGGCCGAGGCGTCCGCCATGGTGCGCTCCAGCAGCCGTACGGTCGCCGGCGCCGCCTCGGGCGACAGCTCCGCGTTCATTGCGCAGGCGTAGCTCTTCAGCACCACGCCCATCTCCAGATTGTCGTCCTCGCGGGCCTGGTCCCAACGGGGCGTGCCGACCAGCTCGGCCCCGGCCCGGTAGGCGGCGATGTCGGCGGCCTCGGCGGTCGAACCGGCCTCCGGCGGCGGCCCGACCACGCGGGCGGCGTCGATGCTGCCAACGGGCAGGTAGCCCTGCGGGTCGGCGGCCCGGGCGAGGCCGCAAATCGCAACCGCCGCCATAGCCGCCGCCAGCATCGTGGTCAGTCTTGCGCCCATGGATCACCCCCGCATCTGGAGGCGATCATAGCCGCCGGTCAGGCCGCTTGACGAGGCGTCAGTTGGACTTGGACCAGGTCACCCCGACCGAGGTCTTGCCGTTCGCCGCCGAGGCCTGGACCGTGATCCCGCCGGCGGGTCCTTCGGCGGAATAGACGGTATTGTAAGCCCCGTTGGTTTCCCGGGCGGTCAGGCCGGCGGTCTTGGCCAGGCCTGCGTAATAGTCCGCGACCTGGGCCGGCGTGTCGGCGGTTTCGAAGTTGAAGGCGCCGGCCGTGGGGCCCATGGCGGCCGCGTTGGTGTTGGGGGTGGCGGGGTAGTTGGGCGCGAAGGCCGGCGCATTGCCCTCGAAGACCGGGGCGGCGGCGGCCGAAGCCGCGACAGGGGCCGGGGCGGCGGCGGATGCGGCGGCGGCTTCCGGCCCGGCGGCGGGCTTGCCGCAGGCCACAAGGCTCAGGCTGGCGAGGGCCGCGATAGTCAGAGGCGAAAGGGGCTTGGGCATCAGACACTCCTGCGATTGTGCAAGAACGTTGTTAGGCGGACCGCAGGGTGGTTCGCCACCAATCTAACCTTGCGTCGCGCAACCGCAGATGATCGCCGTTCACTCAAGTCCGCCGGAGCGCCGCCTTTCGGCCCCGAGCTAGTCGTTCGCGGACCAGGTGACCTGGACGTAGGTGGTGTTTTCCCCTTGGGGCGCGGCGGTGACGGCGACGTCGCCGGCGGCGCCCTGGGCGGCGTAGACGCGGGCGCCGGCGGTCTCAACATTGGTCTGGGTCGCCAGCCCGCCCCGCTCGGCCTTGGACCGGTAGTAGGTGAAGACCTTGTCCACGGCGTCGGAGGTGGTGAAGGCATAGACCCCGCCATGCTTGCCGTTCTCGGCCGCGGTCATGGTGGTGACCACGGTGCCGCCCGGGTAGGCCGGCGCAAAGGCGGGCAGGGAGCCGCCGGTCACTACCGCGCCGTCAGCAACATTCACTTCGGCGGCGGGGCCGGTGACGGTCATGGCGGGGGGCGTCGCGGGCTGGGAAGCGGCCGCCTGGTCCTCGGATTTCTGCTGCGGCCCGCAGGCGGCCAGAAGGCCGGCCAGGCCAAGGCCGATGATCGCGCGTTTCATGCTGGTGTCTCCCGTGGTGGCCGCAAGCGTAGCCGTGTCGGGCCGCTTCGCCAATCGGTCAGCCGGTGGAGGCGTCGACGTCGTCGCCTGGCCGGCCCTCGACGCCCTCGCCGTTCTTCACCGGGCGCGGCTCGCCGGTGTTGTTGACCGCCTCGATGGAGGCGCCGTCGGCCGGTTCGGCGGGTGCAGGGGCGGCGGCGGCGTTCTTGAAGCCGCCCTCGGAAGGCTGGGGCGCGGCGGGCGCCTCGTCCTTGTCCTCGCGGTCGTCGCCATATGCCGAGCCGCCCTCGTCGCTACCGGCGTACTCAAAGCCCCCGCCGGAGAGCGCCTGTTTTGGCGCGCCGGGATGGGCGGCCTTGTCCTTGGAGAGGTCGGGGGCGTCGGGTTGGTCATTCATGGAAGGCTCCTCTTCTCGGAGAAAAGGGCCGGCACAGCGGCCGGTTCCGGCTCGGCCAAACGAAAAGGGCCCCGGATCGCTCCGGGGCCCCATCACTTGGTGTCGCCGTTCCTACTTCCCGAACAGCTTGTTCCAGCGGCGCTTGTCGCGCTTCTTCCAGCCACCGCGGTGATAGGCGTCCGAGCCGATCAGCGGCACCACCGTGGTGGCTTCGGCGAAGACCATCTGCTCGTGGGTCGTCTCGACCTTGCCCCAGCTGGCAGCCTCCTTGAGCGTCGACGACGAGCATGCCCCGTCGCGCACGTCAGCGACCGTGATCTGGACGGCGTATTTGTGCATCTCGGCCTCGACGCCGAGGATCTCGGCGCAGACCACCGTGTCCTGGGCGAAGTTCTTGGGCACCCCACCGCCGACCATGAACAGGCCGGTCGTGCCGGCCGCGATCTTGATGTCGGTCAGTTCGCGGAAGTCGGCCACGGCGTCGATCATCAGGTAGGGCTGCTTGGCCGCGGCTCGCTCCTTCTGGTGCTTCACCAAGCCGAAGCCTGCCGAGGAATCGACGAAGGCCGGGCAGAAGATCGGCACGCCCTCTTCATAGGCCGTCTGGATCAGCGAACCGGGCTTCTTGGCGTTGCCCTCCGACAGCCACTTGCCCATCTCCCAGATGAACTCGCGCGAGGAGTAGCCGCGCGGCTCAAGCCGGTTGGCGATCTCCAGGATCGTGTGGTCGCAGGCCTGGAGCTCTTCCTCGTCGATGTAGGTGTCGTAGATACGGTCGATGTAGTTCTCGCGCAGGTCGTTGTCATCGACCGTGCCGGCGGCCTGGTAGTGCTTGAAGCCCAGGGCCTCGAAGAAGTCCATGTCGACGATCGAGGCGCCGGTGGCGACCACCGCGTCGATCATCCCGAACTTCACCATGTCGCGGTAGACGTGCATGCAGCCGCCGGCTGAGGTCGAGCCAGCCAGGATAAGCCAGGGCGAACAGTCAGCGTCCTCGATGGCCATGTTGAAGATGTCGGACGCGCGCGCGGTGTCTCGCGACGAGAAGCTCATCTTGCGCATGGCGTCGACGATGGGGCGGGCGTCGAACGCGGTGATGTCGATGTGCTCGACGGTCTTCTGGAGCAGCTCGGCCTTGCGGTTGGACAGTTTGGTCTCGGCGGTCATGCCAGGGTTTCCCTATGGATTGAGCGCCCGTCCAGCACGCCTGCAACCACCCGGACGGAGCGACGGGATGGCGCCTTAAAAGATCGACCCGCTCCCGGAGGTTCCGGAAGCGGGTCTCTCTTATACGAAATGAAGCCGGTTTCTAACGGCGCTTGTTGCGGCGTTTGCCGCCCGCGCCCTTGGGTCGCGAGAAACGTACGACCTTGCGGTCCTCCTCTTCCGCGATGCGCGGAAGCGGGATGGCCCGCGGGGCCAGGCCGAACATCGACGCCATCGGCGCATCGTCCACCACTACGGTCTCGGCGTCGCCGAAGCCGTTGAAGCGCGTCGACATGGCGACGCCATAGGCGCCCATCATGCCGATCTCGATGTAGTCGCCTTCCTTCACATCCGCCGGCAGCCAGAACGGGCCGGGCATGTGGTCGATGGAGTCGCAGGTCGGGCCGTAGAAACGGAACGGCTTGAGCTCGTCGGACTTCTCGGCGTCGCGCACCAGCTTGACCGGGAAGGGCCACTTGGAGTGCGTCGCGTCGAACAGCGAACCGTAGCTGCCCTCGTTGAGATACAGGGCGTCGCCCTTGCGCAGCTCGACCTTGCACAGCACCGAGGACGCCTCGGCCACCAGGGCGCGGCCGGGTTCGGCCCAGAGCTCGGTGGTCTCGTGCACCATCATCTCGGCGAAGCCGCGATGGATGGCGTCGATATACTCGCTCATGTCGGCCGGATGCATGCCCGGGTAGATCGACGGGAAACCGCCGCCCACGTCGACCACGTCGGCGAAGACGCCGGCGCGGACCAGGGCGCGCGAGCACTGGGCCATGGCCGCCTGGAAGGCGGTCGGCCGCATGCACTGGGACCCCACGTGGAAGGAGATGCCCATCAGCTCGTCGGTCGCCTGACGGGCGGCCAGCAGCAGGGACGGAGCCTGCTCGGCGGGAACGCCGAACTTGCCCGACAGGCTGTAGGCCGCGCCTTCAGCCGAGACCGCCATGCGCACGATGAGGTTCAGGTCCTTGGCCCGGCCCGTAGCGTCGAGAATCTTCTCGAGCTCCTCGTGGGTATCGAGCGCGAAGGTGCGAACCCCGTGGTCGAAGTACGCGGCGGTGATCGCCGCGCGGCTCTTGACCGGGTGCATGAAGGCAAGCCGAGCCGTGGGCGCGATGGAACGCACCAGCTCGATCTCGGGGATCGACGCCACGTCGAAGGACGTCATGCCCGCGTTCCACAGGGTCTCGATGACCCAGGGAGACGGGTTGGCCTTCACGGCGTAGAAAACGTCGCCTCTTAGATTAGCCTGGAACCACTTCGCCGCTACGGCCACCGCGTCCGGCCGCACAAGGGCGACAGGGCGTTCCGGAGACCGCGCTCGGACCAGGTCCAGGGAAGAATGGTGAGTAGTCACTCACGAAACCCCCTACGAATTGTTGACCCAGACCGGCGTTAGCAGCGTTTCGGACGTCCCGGGGTCCGCCGGAACGGGGCAGATAGGGCCCGCGACCCCGGATGTAAAGGATTTTTCTTCCAACAAACCCGCGACCAGCCGGCGCAGCGCCCCTCGCAACGCAGACATGGCTTTTCCGCGCGGGCCGCGTCATAAAACCGTCGCGCCCGCCCGCCATTCGACGGACGGTCGCAAAGGTCGGGGTAGAAGGGGAAATCCGCGTGGTCGTCAACGCCGCCGCTTCCGTGCGCGCCATTTCCAAGACGTTCGGCAAGCGCCGGGCGCTGGATGGCGTCAGCCTTGAGGTCGCACCGGGCGAGATGGTCGCCCTGATCGGCCCTTCCGGGTCCGGCAAGTCGACCCTGCTCCGCTCGATCACCGGCCTGCAGACCGTCGACCGCGGCAAGGGCGAGATCGACGTCTTCGGCATCCCCGTGGCCCGCAACGGCCGGCTGACCGGCGACGTGCGCAGGGCGCGCGCCAAGGTCGGCTTCGTGGCTCAGCAGTTCAACCTGGTTGGCCGCCTGTCCCTGTTCACCAACGTCATGCTGGGTGCGCTCGGCCGCATCGGCTACTGGCCCGGCGCCTTCGGTTGGTGGCCGAGGGAGGACCGGCTCAAGGCCATGGCGGCGCTGCATCGCGTCGGCGTTTCCGATTACGCCGCCCAACGCGCCAACACCCTGTCCGGGGGCCAGCAGCAGCGCGGCGCCATCGCCCGCGCCATCGTCCAGGGGGCCGAGGCGGTCCTGGCGGACGAGCCGGTCGCGTCCCTCGATCCCGTTTCTGCCCGCCGCGTCATGGAGCAGCTGGTCGAGCTGAACCAGCGCGACGGGGTCGCCGTGCTCGTCACCCTGCACCAGGTCGATTACGCGCTGCGCTACTGCAAGCGGGTCGTGGCCCTGCAGGCCGGCAAGATCGTCTACGACGGCCCCAGCGACCAGCTGGGCAAGTCCAAGCTCATTGAAATCTACGGTCCCGAGATCGAGGACGTGTTCTGGGAAGGAGTTCCGGCATGATCCGCCGCACCCTGCTGGCCGGCATCGCCGGCGCCGCGCTCGCCGCCCTCGCCGCCTGCGGCCAGCCCGCCGCCACGGGCGCGGACCGCGAGATCGTCTTCTCGATCCTGTCGACCGAGAGCTCGCAGAATCAGGAGACCAACTGGCAGCCGTTCCTCGAGGACATGCGCAAGCAGACGGGCCTGAAGATCAAGGCCTTCTACGCGCCCAACTACTTCGCCTTGGTCCAGGCCATGGCCGCCCGGCAGATCGACCTTGGCTGGTTCTCCAACAAGTCGGGCCTGGACGCCGTGCGCCGCGCGAACGGCGAGGTGTTCGTGCGCTCGTCGGACCCCTCGGGCGTGGACGGCTACTTCTCCAACATCATCGTCCCGGCCAACTCCACCACGACGCTCGAAGATCTCCTGCGCTGCGACAAGACGCTGTCCTTCTCCATGGGCGACGCCGAATCGACCTCGGGCACCCTGGCCCCGATGACCTATCTGTTCGGCCCGCGGAACATCGACCCGGACAAGTGCTTCAAGACCCTGCGCAGCGCCAACCATGACGCCAACCTCC
>CAZRKY010000079.1:0-10546 GCA_964600375.1 uncultured Caulobacteraceae bacterium
CAGGGCTCGGGCGTAGCCGCAACGCCAAGGCGAAAGGACTAGGGCGGGCCGGGCGGCGGCCGCGAAGAGGGCGTCTGCTCGCGGGAGGTCGGCCTTCACTGCCGCCGGATCGGTCCACATGGCGCAGGCCCGTGCAAACGGCGCGAGGCGGGAGTTGTCTCGCCAGGCTTTGCGGTGGTCGACGCTGGGTTCGGCCGCCATCCGCAGGACCGCCGTAAGCGCCAACGGTTCCAGGTAGAGCGAAGACAGTTCCTCGTCGCGCCAGGCGGACAGGAGCGAGGCCGTATGTTGCAGGGCGAGGTCTCCCAGCTTGGCGACCTCGGTCTGGCGTTCCGGCGGCGCATGATTGGCGACATCGAAGGCGAACACGAGAGCGCATGCGAGCCGCGCCACCGCCGCCTGATAGGTCCCTGGCCGGCGCACTGCGAGGAAGGGTTGGGAGAGGAGCCGCTCACCGGCCAAGATCAGCGGTCCGATCCGTTGGCCGGTCCGGCGTCCTGGGCCGGTGGCGTCCTGCTCGTAGCGGAGCAGCATGGAGCGCGCGGCGACGGACGCCGCGGAGAACACCTCGGCCGCGTCGCGGAAGAAAAAGGTGTCGAACGCCGTCACCGTGTCGTCCAGGCCAATGAGTTTCCCGAAGCTGTCGATTGTCCGGTTCAGCAGAGCGTTCCGCCAGGGGCCGGGGGGCAGGCCCAGGGCGACGCGTTCACGGACCTCGCCACGACCCACGAAGACCTCGTCTAGGCGGTCGAAATCGCCCGGCGTGAAGTCCGCGGCCGACAAGCATTCGGCGATCGCTGAAGCCTGGGCTGAGAGCCGCGCCTCGCTCGCCGCGATCGCCGCGGCCGCCGTTGAGATCTCTTCTTGCAACTTCGCGAGGCGGAGTGGCGCATAGTCGGGGCCACCCATACAAGACTGCGGATCGGCCTCGATGCGCTCCCGCTCGCATTCCAGGGCCTCCAAGCGGTGGGTCGCGCTAAACCAGCCATGATTGGTTGCCTTCACCGGCACGGCCGCCAACCAGAGGGCGTCGTTTGAATGCCACCCGGCCGCCCGCAAGCGCTCCCACCTGTCGGCGATCGGGATTTCGGCGGAGCCCTGGAGCTCCTCATTGCCCAGAGCTGCGGCGCCTAGCAGGCGTAGGGCGGGGGCCGGTGCGCGCAACAGGGCGTCGATCGTCCTTTCGCGGAATTGGCGTCGCCAGAGCAAGTCCACCGCGGCCGAGAGCAGTGGACCGCGCGCGGGGCCCTGGCGGAACAACGCGCGCGGCGCGAGGCGAAGCCCCAGCTTGGTCACGAAGGCTTCGCCGTAACGGCGCGACGCAGCGTCCCAGGGCTGCTCAAGAAGGCTGGTGACGGTGCGCAGGGTGGCCCAAGACATGTCGCCGCGTTCGACGAGCTGCGCGCGCGAGGCTTCTGTCCAAAGCGTAGCGCTGGTGGGCTGAGGCCGTTGGGCGTCCCGCGCCTGTCGAACCCAGGCCTCAACGGTCCGGCCGGACGCGCGCCAGCGCAAAGCCCGGGTGATGATTTCCAAGACTTCGACATGACATCGGGCGGCCAACTCTCCGAGGCCGGTCAGGATGACGCCGTCGGGCTCCTCGCGCTGGAGGGCGCGCCGCAACGCCACCTCGACGCCGCGCGCATTGAAGCCGGTCTCGTCCGGGTCAAGTCCTCGAAACCGCGCGCGGGACTGGACGCGCGCGTCGCTAAGATGAGATGGGGCGGCCATGAGCCATCGAAGCGCCGCGATGGTGCCCGGAGCCTCCCCAAACCCGGGAACCGGACTACGGCGGGTCCGGCCAGAGAAAGTTGGTGAGGGGCTGAACGCCCCCCGTGATGTCTTGGCCCGCCGCCAACCCCTCGACATAGGCAGCCGCCCTTTCTCCAGCGGGGCCGCCGATCGCCGTCATGCAAAACGGCCAGTTGGCAGCCATGTTGTTGATGCTGTTCGACAGAAGGTAGATCGTCGGACGACCGACGCGGGGATGCAGCAGAAGGTAGCGGTCGTGGAATGCGGCGTCGGCGCCGCTTACAAGGTTCCGCACGGAGAGACGCGGCGCGATCAACGGACGGACGCGATCCATCAGGGCGCGAAGCCGCCTGACGTTTTCGTCCAGCGCCACTGACGCCGCCAGGGGCAAACGCTCAGCCGTGTCGGAGTCCGTGACGCCCCAGCTGGTCACCACGGCCAGGTCCAGGTCGTGGCTCTCGAGCCGCATGACCAGACGGAGAAAGGCTGCCTCGCCGAAGAACGGATCGACAATGACGGCACGGCGTATGCGCCCGCCATCGAGCAAGGCGTTCAGGTGATCGATGACACCCACTTCGTCGGCAAGCGTCCGGTCGAAGAAGCGGTCGACACACCCAGGCGCTTCAGCTGCGAGCTGCGCCGCCAACTTCTCCAACTGAGCATCGATCTGCCCGTCGTTGATCTGGGTCTCGGACGAAAAAGAGCTGTAACCCGTGCGTTGGGCCGCGTGTTCCCGAACCGCCCTGGGTGCCGAAGCCAGACGGGTGGTAAGCGGGTCGTCGAGCCTGACCTCCTGACCCGTCATCCGACCGTTGATGTCGACCCGTCGCACCAGGTTCGCCCGCTCCACGAACTGGCGTCGGCCTCCCGCGGCGGGGAAGATTCGTACGTCAAAGCTTCCGACATCGGGTGTGACTGGATGCTCGACTATCTCCGTATTGGCGGGCAGCGGCAACAGAATGTCTTCTAGAGTTTCGTCGTGGATGCGGGCGGTCAGGTGCAGCCACTGATCGACGTCGGCGAGGGGCGGGCGCCTCCGCACGACCAGCCGAGGCGGGTCCCCCTCGATGCCCGTGGCGATCGCCGCCTCCGGAGGATCGTTGCCAAACGTCACCACATCAAGGGCGCCAAGGTGAAGGCGATAGTGTTCCCGGAACGGGAGGCCAAGGTGCTCCTCGAGCTTGCCTAGCAGGCCGTCTAGGCCGCCGGCGGCCGCGGCCAGCATCGCCGGGTCGGGAAGACTGTGGTGTGCGGTCACGCTCGCGGCAGGATCTCCAAGCATGACCTCGAGGGTTTCGCGCCAGCTCTTCACCGGCACGAGGGTCATCGGAACTCCGGCCGGGCTGAGGTCGATCGACCCCGCCGCCAAGCGCTTGAGGATGGCGGAGCGCGCCTCGTCACCGATCACCCCGTGATAAATCGACAGCCGTGCATCGCCGGCAAGAGAGACTTGGTCGACGCAGAGTTGTCCCGGCGTACCCGACACAGGAGCCAAGAGAGCATAGGCGAGGGGTCCGTCGGTCTGATCTCCCAGTCGCGCACACCACAGCCACGAACGCACCGAGCTCTCCTCTATACCGCGCATCGACAACTCCCACGCAGATGGCCGTGCAGCATATCGGAACACCTGATTACCATGCATAAGCCTGCGGTCGGCATTTCGCTGACTTTGCCGCGCTCGGTGTGACCGCTCTGCGCCAGAAGCGGACGTGAGCCGCCGCCGCGGAGTCCTCGCATAACAGGTAGTATGAGCAGTGGCGTCCGACAGAGAGGGTGTCCGCTCTTGCGCCAAGCGATAGTGGGCTCTTGACCCCTTCTCAGCTTTCTACCCATGCATCCACCCACGCACCGCTCCATTCGCTGCGGCAGATCAGACCGACATTGAGTGCCGGGCGCCCCCCGCGTGCAGGAGGCCATCGAAGCGGGCCGCAACGACTCGCGCCAGTCGGCGAGCAGCAGGCGGGATCTCCACCCGGCGATCGATGACCCGAGACAAACCATCGGGTTGAAGCGCCGCGGTCGAGGAGAGGTTTTCGTCGAGAAACCCCTGGTCAAAGCCGTGAGCGCGGCAAAGCGCGCCCACGTCCACGCCCAGATCGCACATGAGCCGTTCGATAACCTCCGAGCGGAGGCGGTCCTCGCGGCCAAGCTCTCGTTCTCGCGCCACCGGAAGAAATCCTGAACCAACGGCGTCGCGCCATTTGTCGAGGCCGGTGAAGTTCTGGACGAACCCGGCGCCGAACTGGCCGATCGACGACGGCCCCAGTGGGACCATCACGGGTGCGGGGTCGTCGGTGTAGCCTTGGAAATTGCGTCTCAGTCGTCCGTCCAGGGCCGCTCGGCTCAGGGCGTCGTCCGGCAGGGCGTAATGGTCCAGCCCGATGCGGTTGTAGCCCGCGCCAACCAGCACCTCGTCGGCAGCCTCTGCCTGCGCCCAACGACCCTCCAGGCCGGCGAGGTCGCCGTCGCAGATCATCTGTTGGTGTTTCTTCATCCAGGGGACGTGGGCGTAGCCGAACACGGCCACCCGGTCAGGCCGGAATTCCAGCGCGGCGGCGACGCTGGCGGCGACATTGGCCGGAGTCTGGCCGGGCAGACCGTACATCAGGTCGAAGCTGAGAGATTCGATCCCGTTGCGCCGCAGCCGGCCGACGGCGGCGGCGACCAGCTCGACCGGCTGGATCCGGTTTACCTTGGCCTGGACGGCGGGATCGAAGGTCTGGACGCCTAGGCTGGCCCGGGTCACGCCGGCCTCCGCCAGGGCGTCGGTGAAGGCGGGCGAGAGGGTTCCCGGGTCCAGTTCCACAGCGACCTCGGCGCCGGCTTGAACGGCGAACCGAGTTCGCAGAAGCGAGACCAGGTCGGCGAAATCCTCCGGCGCCAGGGCGTTGGGACTGCCGCCGCCAAAGTGAAGGTGCGCCGCGCCGCCGTGGGGCCCCACGGCTTCAGCCCAAAGGTCGATTTCGGCCCGAAGCACCGACACGAAGGCGGCGATCCGATCGTAGTCCTGGGTGACGGTCGTGTGGCAACCACAGTACCAGCAGAGCCGCCGGCAGAACGGCGTATGCACATAGAGGGAGAGCGCGTCGGCCGGGCCTGTCGCCGCCGCCCACTCCCGCGCCTGCCGATCGTCGGTTACGGCCGCAAAGCTGAGGGCCGTCGGATAGCTGGTGTACCGCGGGAGGTTGCTGGCGGCGTGCTGCCGCCAGGCCTGCTTGAGAGATGATCCGGTCATGCTGAGCCCGATTCCATGGCGACCAGGTCCTGGGACGTATTGACGTTGGCGAAGTCCGCGCCGTCGGCCCAGTCCACCACCACGCAGTTGGCGCGCTGCGCCAGGTTGCGAAGCGAGTTGCGGCCCGCCGCGGCCTCCGACGTGAGCAGGTCGAGCATGGCCGTGCGCCACAGGCAGCACGCCGGGTGCAGCCGTCCCTGGCTGCGCGGCATCGCCGCTCCGACGCCGGGCCTCAATGCGTCGTTCAGGCGATCCGCCAAGTCGCCCGGCAGCCGAGGCGCATCGCAAGGGATGACGAGAACGCGGTCATGGCCCAGGCCGGCGGCCCAGATCAGGGCGGAGGCCAGGCCGCCCAGCGGTCCGGGAATCGCGTCCGGGTCGAGAAGGACCGGTGCGTCCACCGAACCCACCTGGGCCGGGTCGCGGACGGCGACGGCGATGTCGCTCGACCACGAACTCGCGAGGTCGATCCCATGGGCGATCAGCGGCTTACCCTTGAGGAGTCTGAGCGGCTTGCCGCCGCCCATACGACGACCTTCACCACCCGCGAGCACAACGGTAGGAAAATCAGCCATGTGGAGCCGCTTTCGAAGTCCGGGTCCGGCGTCTTTCCCGATCGAATCCGGCCTTGAGGAGGCTGTCCGCGGTCTCGGCGTCGCCGACGCTGGTTTCGAGATCGCGCAGCAGGCCGTCCCGTATGGAGTAGATCCAGCCGTGCACCCGCAGCGGCTGCTTGCGCCGCCAGGCGTCCTGGACGGAGGGATTGGCGATCACGTTCTCGACCTGGCTAAGGACGTTTCGCTCGCAGAGATGATTCACGCGGGCGTCTTCATCGACAATTCGGTCGAACTCCTCGACCTGACGTCGATAGAGGCCGCGGACCGGTTGTAGCCAGTGGTCGACAAGGCCGTGACGCGAGCCGTCGATGGCGGCCCGCACGCCGCCGCAGCCGTAGTGCCCGCAAACGACGATGTGGCGAACCTTGAGGATTTCGACGGCGAACTGGATCACCGACAGGGAGTTGGCATCCTGCGGCGGGGCGAGGTTGGCGACATTGCGGTGGACGAAGAGTTCACCCGGATCGAGACCGACAATCTCGTTGGCCGGAACGCGGCTGTCGGAACAGCCGATCCACAGGTAATCCGGGGCTTGCTGGCCGGAGAGGCGCTGAAAATACTTTGGATCGTCATGGGTCCGGTTCGCGGCCCAGCGCAGGTTGTTGGCGAGTAGCTGGCCGATCATATCGCTCTCGCTTCAAGCAAGATGCCCCGACGCGCGGCGAGGCGTTGGCTGAGCATGCGCAGGTCATTACCGCTCAGGCGCAGGCGGGCTATCGGCAGGACGATGGCGTTTTCGAGCGCCACATGACGGCGTTCCTGGGTCGCGAACTCGCTCAGGGCCTTGCGCGCGGACGGCTCGTGGCCGGGCGCACGCCGGGCTTCGCGCGCCTGTTCGAGGTGCGTGCAAACCTTGGCCGCCTTGTCGATGTCGGCCCGGTGCTCGGCCGACAGCTCGCCCAGCACCGTCTCCAGATCGTCGCCGGGCAGGCTGCGTCGACGCAACAGGGGGAACAGGTCCTCTTCCTCGTCGATCACGTGCAGGGGAAGGTCCTGGCGCAGAAAGGCCAGGACCCGCGCAATGCGGTCGCCGTCGTAGGCGCCCGGGAGCGCCAGCCGGTCGATCGCCCGGCACAACTGCCGATGACGATAGTGTTCCGCGAATAGCCAGTTCAGCGGCTCGAGCATCAGTTCGGGCGGGATATCCTCGATGTCTGGCTCGCGGACGGCCATATCAGAACCGGTACTCCAGGGTCAGCCAGAGTTTGCTGCGGTCGCGGAAAGCCGGCAGGTCGCCGTCAAAGGACGCCGCCTTCAGCTCGGCGGACCAATGAGGGTTGATCGTCGCCGAGGCCGCCAGGTCGAACTCGCGGCCATAGGACAGGGAGCCGTCGGCGTCGTGGAAATCGTGCCAAACGCCGGTGAACTTCAGGCTCTGCGCGAGGGCGGGATTGGCGATGGTCCAGCTGGCCTGGGCCTGAAGGTCGCGAATTCCGGCGGCCGGCGTGTTGAGGAACACGTCAGCCCAGCCCTGGTAGATGTGAAGCGTCGCCAGTGGCGTTTGGAACCCGCGCGCGCCGTCGCCATCAAGGCGTTCGAAGGTGAGCGCAGCCGCGAACGGGCCCTTCTTGGCTCCTGCTTCCGCCAGGATGTAGTCGAGGTCGAAGTTCAGGGGTTGGGAGCCGTAGTCCGTCTGTCGCGCGTACTCGAGCGCGTATGTCGCCTGCCACTCGCCGCCGACCGGCCGGGCCCCCGCCAGGCGTGCCCCCCAGGTCGCCGACGACTGGGTGGGCGCGTTGCCGAAATCGAGCAGGTAACCGTAGCCGGTCAGCTGGCCGGCCGGCGTCTTTGAGTCGGCGAAGAACAGGTGGCTGTCGGAGTTCCACTCGCCCTGGGCGCTTTCGCGACCGAAGACGCGATGGACGCGGCCGACGTAGGCGTAGGACAGGGTCATCGGCTTGAAGGCCTTGGTCGTCACCCGGACGGCGTCGAAGGTCTGTTCGTTCTGCCGAAAGCCGACATTGCCGACGAAGCGGGCGTCGCCGAGCACGATGCGTTGACGGCCGACCACGACCTCGGTGTCCGGCAAGCCCGTCCAGGTGACCTGGGCCCGGTTGATCTCGGGGTTCGCAGGGTCGGCGATGACCGGGTAGGTCACATTGCCGTTCACCGTGCTGTTGTAGTCCTCCACGAAGGCGGTGACGTTCTCGCCCTCCACCAGAAACTGGAACTCGCCGAGCTTGGGAAACTCGACGCCGAGCCGGGTCCGCAGGGTGAGGGCCTCCGCCTCGTTGGCGAAGCCGTACTGGTCCACGGTCTCGTAGCGCAGGCGGTTTTCGAAGATGAAAGATCCCTCCGTCGAGCCCGCCAGGGCCGCGCCGGGCGCGAGAGCGACGGCGAGCGCCGCAAGGCCCGCGCGGGCGGAGCGCGGCATCATCTTGTTCGCTTGATGAGGTTGAACATCTGGCGCGGCGGCGTCAGCTTGGTCTTCAGGATGACCGCCACGCAGGCGAGCGCCGGATCGTCCGCGTCGCGCGCGGCCGAAATCAGCTTGGTCCAGGCCTCGTCATCGGCCGACCGGACGAAGGTCGCGACCTCGCTGCGCACCAGGCTCGCGAAGGTTTCGTCCTTGTCGGCGATATGGGCGCGGACGGCGTCGGCCAGGGCGGGATCAACCGCCGCCAGCCAGGCCTCCATGCGCTCGGCGACGCCGGAGGTGTCGGCCAGCAGATCACCCAGGGACAGGGCGCCGGTGGCCACCTCGCCTTCGGGCCGCAGGCTCAGCGCGACACCCTTCAGACGCGCGGCGGCGGCGAGGTTTTCGACGTAGTGCGAGGCGGCCGCGATCCAGGATCGCCCTTCCAGGTCGGCGCGGATGTTGTCCTCGACGGCCTCGAACGGCAGCTCCCGGGCCGGTACGCGGCGGTCCAGCCGGAAGATGTGCCATCCGAAGCGCGAGCGGACCGGCGCGTGGGTCATCTCGCCCGGCTGCAGCGTCGCCAAAACCGGCTCGACTTCAGGGGCGAGATCGCCCGGACGAAGCTGGCCGAGCGAGCCGCCGACGGATTTTGACGGACAGTCGGAGAAGCGCTGCGCCATCTCGGCGAAACGGCCAGGCAAGGGGGCCAGCGTCTCGAGCACCGCGGCGGCGGCCAGGCGCGCGTCCTCCCAGCCGGCCTCATCCTGGGCGGTGGGCTGCAGGAGGATGTGCGACGCCTCGTAGAGTTCGGGCGCCCGGAAGTGGCTGCGGCGCGCGTCGAAGACGCGGCGACATTCGGCGTCGGTCGGCGCGGCGACCTCGACCTCCTGGTCGAGCAGGGCGCGGATCAGCGCTTCGTCCGGCGTTTCCTCGCGGCCGTCCGCGTCCGTTTCCGGATAGGCCGCAACCTCAAGCGTCCGCGCCCGGTCCAGCAGCAGCGCCTTGATGGCCAGGGCGTGGGCGGCGGCGGCCCGCGCTTCTCCGGCAGAGGCGGCGGCATGGTGCTGGGCCTCCTCAGCGATCAGCTGTTCGGGGATCTCGACCCCTTCGACGACGATGGCTCGAAGCGCGCTCATTCCGCGGCCTCCGGACGGCGCGCCTGGATGGTTGCAGGCGGCCGCGCAGCTTGCGCCGGGAGGGGAAGGGTGCGGCGTGTGCGGACCAGCTGCCAGCCGCGCCGATTCAGGTACCAGATCGGCGCCGAAAGCATGTGGACCAGACGCGTGAAGGGGAAGACCAGCAGGATGGTCATGCCCAGCGCCAGGTGCGCCTTGAAGATGGGGTGCACGTCGGCGACGAAGCCGGCGGCGTCGGGGTTGAAGGTGAAGATCCCCTGGGCCCAGTTCATGAACTTGACCATCTCGTGCCCGTCTAGGTGCTGGGCCGAGAGCGGGATGGTGGCCAGGCCGAGCGCCAGCTGCAGGGTCAGGATGATCAGGATGGCGGTGTCGCCGAAGGTGGAGGTCGCCCGGATCCGCGGGTCGAACAGCCGGCGGTGCAGCAACAGCAGCGCCCCGGCCATGCACAGGACGCCCGCGATGCCGCCGGCGGTGATGGCCAGGACCTGTTTGGCGCCGTGGCTGATCCCTATGGCGTCGAAGACCCAGATCGGGGTCAGCAGGCCGACGAAGTGGCCGCCGAAAATCACCAGGATGCCGACGTGGAAGAGGATCGAGCCGGTGACCAACTGGCGGCGGCGCAGCAGCTGGGAGGACCCGGTGCGCCAGGTGTACTGCTCGCGGTCGAAGCGGATGACCGACCCGAGCGCCAACACCACCAGGGCGATGTACGGATAGACGCCGAAGAGAATCTGGTTGAGCAGGGTCACAGGTTGAGCCCTCCGGCGGCCGGGGCCCGGCGCGGGGGCGCGGGCTCGGCGTTCATGGTGCGAAGCATGGCGTCGGCCTTGGGACAGCCGGTCTCTTCGGGCCCGAAGGTCACCACCGTCTCCTCCCAGACCTTGTCCAGCGCCTCGAGGTCGTCGGGGTCGATGTCCGGCTCCTGCAGCAGGGCCGCCAGGGCCTCCTGGTCGGCCGCCTCGCCGGCGAGGCAGGCCAGGGCGCCGAATACGGACCGGTAGCGGCTGTCGCGCTTCTTCAGGCGCTCGCTTATCGCCTCCAGGACGTGGGCGGCTTCCCCGAGCAACGACGACGCCTCGGCGTCGGGCAGGGTCGACAGGAACTCCAGGAACACCGGCAGGTGGTCAGGCAGTTCGTTGGCCGAGAGCTCCAGGCCCTTGGCCCGGTACAGCTCCAGCAGGGCGACCATGGCGGGCCCGCGATCGCGGCTCTCGCCGTGGACGTGTTCGTAGAGGTTCAGCGACAGCGACCGGGTGCGGTCGAACAGCTGAACATAGGCCTCCTGCAGATCGTACAGGTCGCTCGCCATCATGTGGTCCACGAGCTTGCCCAGCGAGCGGACGAGCGTGTCGGGGACCAGGCCCTCGTCACGGATCACCGCCATGGCGTCGGGGCCAAGGGCTTTCAGGTCAGCGGAGGGATAGGTGAGCAGGAGCGCGAGGGCGCG
>CAZRKY010000079.1:10556-12609 GCA_964600375.1 uncultured Caulobacteraceae bacterium
CGTAGGTTTCCTGCAAGTCGTAGAGGTCGCCATTCGCCATGCCCTGGGCGAGCTTGTCGAGGGCGCGGACGATCGGCTCGGGAACCAGCCCCTCCTCCCGGATAACGACTACGGCCTGCGGAGCCACGGCCTGCAGTGCGGCGGTTGGGTAAGTCAGCAGCTGCGCCAGTGCGCGGTAGGTCAGGGCCATGATCAGAGCTCCATGGGGGTTTTGGCGCGGGTACGTTTGTCGGTGCCGAACAGGCCGACCTCGGTGTGGCCGCCGGAGCAGCCGTTGCCGAAGGTGAAGCCGCACGAGCCGCGCAGGTCGTAGGCGTCCTCGACCTCCTCGCGGTGGGTGGTCGGGATCACGAACCGGTCCTCGTAATTGGCGATGGCCATGATCTGGTACATGTCCAGCACCTGGGCCGCGGTCAGGCCGACCTTCTCGGCCAGCTTGTGGTCGATGACGCCCTCGACGGTCTTGGCGCGCATGAAGGCGCGCATGGCCAGCATCCGCTCCAGCGCCGTGACCACCGGCTCTTCCTTGCCGGCGGTCAGCAGGTTGGCGAGGTAGCGGACCGGGATGCGCAGCGACTTCACGTCGGGCATCTCGCCGTCCATCGCCAGAGCGCCGGCCGAGGCCGCCGACTGGATGGGCGACAGCGGCGGTACGTACCAGACCATCGGCAGGGTCCGGTACTCGGGGTGCAGAGGGAAGGCGACCTTCCAGTCCATCGCCATCTTCCAGACCGGACTGCGACGCGCCGCCTCCAGCCAGGCCTCGGGCACGCCGTCGGCGCGGGCCTGTTCGATCACCTTGGGGTCGTTCGGATCGAGGAAGACGTCGAGCTGGGCCTGATACAGGTCCTTCTCGTCGGGCGTGGCGGCCGCGGCCTCGATGCGGTCGGCGTCATAGAGCAGGACGCCGAGGTAGCGGATGCGGCCGACACAGGTCTCGGAACACACCGTCGGCTGGCCCGCCTCGATGCGCGGGAAGCAGAAGGTACACTTCTCGGACTTACCCGAGGACCAGTTGTAATAGATCTTTTTGTAGGGGCAGGCGGAGACGCACATTCGCCAGCCGCGGCACTTGTCCTGGTCGATCAGTACGATGCCATCCTCCTCCCGCTTGTAGATCGCGCCCGACGGACAGGCGGCCACACAAGTGGGGTTCAGGCAGTGCTCGCACAGCCTGGGCAGGTACATCATGAAGGTGTTTTCGAAGGCGCCGTAGATCTCGCTCTCGATGCCCTCGAAGTTGTAGTCCTTCGAGCGCTTGGCGAATTCGCCGCCCAGGATTTCCTCCCAGTTGGGACCCCACTCGATCTTCTCCATCCGCTGGCCGGAGATCTTCGAGCGCGGCCGCGCGGTGGGGAAAGCCTTCATCTCGGGCGCGGTCTGCAGGTGGGCGTAGTCGAAGTCGAACGGCTCGTAGTAGTCGTCGATCTCGGGCAGGTCGGGGTTGGCGAAGATCTTCGCCAGGATCCGCCACTTGGGACCCATGCGCGGCTCGATTTTGCCGTTGGCCTTGCGCCGCCAACCGCCGTTCCAGCGCTTCTGGCTTTCCCAGTTCTTGGGATAGCCGATGCCGGGCTTGGTCTCGACGTTGTTGAACCAGGCGTATTCGACGCCCTCGCGATTGGTCCAGACGTTCTTGCAGGTCACCGAGCAGGTGTGACACCCGATGCATTTGTCGAGGTTCAGCACCATGCCGATCTGGGCGCGGATCTTCACTGGGCGAAATCCTTCACATTGAGCGTTTCTTCCAGCCAGTCGACCTTCGTCATCTTGCGGACGATGACGAACTCGTCGCGGTTGGAGCCGACGGTGCCGTAGTAGTTGAAGCCGTAGGCGAGCTGGGCGTAGCCGCCGATCATGTGGGTCGGCTTGAGCACCGTGCGGGTCACCGAATTGTGGATGCCGCCGCGCTTGCCGGTGATCTGGGATCCCGGCGTGTTCACGATCTTTTCCTGCGCGTGGTACATGAAGGTCGTCCCCTCACGGATGCGCTGGGAGACCAAGGCGCGGGCGGTCAGCGGGCGGCTGGCCGTCAGGTTGCACACCACCGGCA
>CAZRKY010000080.1:0-12390 GCA_964600375.1 uncultured Caulobacteraceae bacterium
AGGCGGGTCCACATCATGGCCGTGCTGATGACGCTCGGCGTCGCCGCCCTGGCCGTGGCCCTGGGCCAGCTGGTCGAAGTCGGCAAGATGACCCCCAGCAACGTCCGCGACGGCGCCATCCTGTTCGGCGGCGTCTTCGCCCTGGTCTGGGGCGGGATCGCCTTCAACTACTTCACGCGGCTGAAGCCGGAAGGGGCCCGGCTGCAGCGGTTGCTGGCGGAGTACGCGAGCTGATCAGGAAGCCGGCGTGGCCGTCACCGAGGGGTTCTCGCCCGTTGTGAAGGTCACGATCATCCGCTTGGCCTCGGTGACCGGATCGCCCGTCGCGCCGTCGATGCGGCTGACGCGGTAGTCCAGCACGATCCGGCCCGGCGCCTGTTCACTGACCTTCCAGGTCTCCCAGTCGCCCAGCTTGAACACCTTCCAGCCGTCGCCGTTGTTTTCGGGCGGCACGGCCAGGTAGGTATAGAGGCCGTTGATCGCCGGATCGCCACCGGCGGTGGAGAACAGCTTGATGTTCAGGTCCGGCAGCCAGACCACCTCGGTCACCGAGGCAGCCCACTGAATGTTGTCTTCCTCGGCCTCGGCGGCGACCGGGGCGGCCGGTCCCGCGGGTTTGGCAGGGGTGGCGGCGGCGGACGCGGGCGTCCCCGGCGCCGCGGCGGGCGCGGCCATCGGCACTACATCGGATTCATTCGTCGGGGCGGCGGGCTTGGAGCAGGCGGCCAGCGCGAGCGAGGCGGCGGAAGCGATGAGGACGGTGCGGATCATGTCGTGTTTCCCGGCGTTGCTGTGACCACTTTCGCCTTTGACAGCGCCGCGCGCCAGCCCTACCGCCCGCTTCATGGCCGTCGTCGACATTCTTGATCTGCCCGCCGCAACTCCGCCCTACACCGGCTGGGCCGGACTGGACCTGGGCGAGAAGACCATCGGCGTGGCCGTCTGCGACGCAACGCGCACCATCGCCTCGCCCTTCGAGCTGATCCGCAAGACCAAGTTCACCGCCGAAGCCAAGCGCCTGTTCGCCATCATGGACGAGCGGCGACTGTCGGGAATCGTCATCGGCCTGCCGGTGAACATGGACGGCACCGAGGGCCCACGAGCCCAGTCCTGCCGCGCCTTCGCCCGCAACCTGCTCAGACTGCGCGAAGACCTGCCCATTGCCTTCTGGGACGAACGCCTGTCATCGGCGGCGGTCAACCGTATGCTGATCGACGAGGCCGACCTGACCCGCGCCAAGCGCGCCGAGGTCGTGGATCGCGCCGCGGCCGCCTACATCCTGCAGGGCGCGCTGGACCGGCTGTGGGACGCCAACGCGGCGAAGGGCGAGCCTTGAACCCGATCCTGATCGGCGTGGTCCCCGTCTTTGCGCTGCTGGCGCTCGGCTGGACGCTGAAGGTGAGGAACTTCCTGCCCGAGGAGGGCTGGGGGCCGGTCGAGCGTCTGACCTATTTCGTCTTCTATCCAGGCTTCCTGATCCCGACGATGTGGGGGGCCGACTTCTCCGGCGCCTCGGCGGGAATCGCCGGCGCTGCGGCCGTGTTCAGCGTCATAATCGTCGGCGGGCTGGGACTGCTCGCCCAGCCGCTCATCGACCTGAACGGTCCGTCCTACTCCAGCGTGTTCCAGGGCATCATCCGCTGGAACGGGTTCGTCTTCGTGCCGGTCGTACGCGCCGTCTTCGGCCCGGAGGGACTGGCCATCGCCGCGGTGGTCCTGGGGCTGCTGATCCCGGTCACCAATGTGCTCTGCGTGCTGGTGCTGTCGAAGTGGGGCGAGGGCCAGGGCGGCGGCTGGAAGGCCGTCGGTCGCGCCTTCGTCATCAACCCGATCATCTGGTCCTGCGTTATCGGGCTCAGCCTGAACGGTCTCAAGGTGCCGACCATTGAGCCCCTGTTCTCGACCCTCAACCTGATCGGCGACGCCGCCTTGCCGCTGGGTCTGGTCATCGCCGGCGCCGGCCTCAGCTTCCGCTACGCCGCCAGCCGTCCAGTCACCATCGGCCTGGTGACGGCGGTGAAGGTTGTGGTCATGCCGCTGCTCATGTGGGGCATGGTCAAGCTGATGGGCGGCAGTCACCTGGCCCAGGGCGTCACCCTGTGCTGCGGCGCGGCTCCGGGGGCTGCGGCGAGCTATGTCATGGCGCGTCAGATGGGCGGCGACGCACCGCTGATGGCCGGCATCGTGGCCTTCACCACGGCCGGGTCGGCGGTGATGATCCCGGGGCTGCTCTGGGTGTTCTCGCTCACCCATTAGATCCCGTCATCCTCGGACAAGCGCGCAGCGCGCCGATCCGAGGCCCCAGCAGCTCCGCCTTTGAAACCAGACGCGCTCGAGAAGCGATACGAGACTGTGAGGGCTTCGCTGCTGGGTCCTCGGGTCGGCGGTCCCCCGGCTCGGCGCCGTAGTCCCTTGCCCGAGGATGACGGCGAATGGGATTAGAGGGCCGCCGCCTTCACAAACTCATCCAGGATCTGGCCCCAGCCGCCGTCCATGCCTTCGCGCTGCTGCGCGGCCCCGTCGCCGAAGCGCTCCAGGTCGCGGTGTTCGAACTCGACGATGGTGCGGCCCTCGCCGTCGGCGGTGAAGCGGACCTCGACGTCGGTCTCGAAGGCGGCGTCGTAGCGCCACTCGCCGGTCAGTTGCCAGACCAGCAAGACCCGGTGCGGCGCCTCCCAGGCGCGCACCTTGCCCCATTCGATCACGCTGCCGTCCTCCCCGGCTTCGTACCAGCGGCCACCGACCCTCGGCTCGATCACGATCCTCGCGCGCCGGGTTTCCTTGAGCAGGCTGTGCTCGCGCGGCCACCAGTCGCCCATGCCCGCGACGAAGACGTCGAAGGTTCGCTGGAGCGGCGCGTTGACCTCCAGCCGCTTGCGGATCGGGGCCGGCTTGATGGTTTGCTGGACGGTCATTGCTCGTTCTCCTGTTCGGCCGCCGCCTTGAAGGCGTCCAGCGCGCGGTCCCAGTGCCGGTCCAGCCACGCGCGCAAGGGCCCAAGGCCGGCCGGGTCGATGGAATAGATGCGGCGCGTCCCTGCGGCCCGGTCGCGCACCAGGCCGGCGTCCTTCAGCACCTTGAGATGCTGTGACACCGCCGGTCGGGAAACCGCCAGCCCTTTGGCGGCCTCCCCCACGGTCAGCGGACCTCGCGCCACCTTCTCGAAGATGGCCCGGCGGGTCGGATCGCCGAGGGCGTTCATGGCGAGGTTCGCGTTAGTCATGACTTACGGTTAGTATCGGCTTACACTGCAGTCAAGCAGGTGCGTCAGCTGGACGCGCCAGCGGCTGAGCCGCGTTCGAGGGGGTTGTCAGGGGCTTTCACGCGCTTTCTTGCGTCTTTTCCGTCACTTCGCCCGCGCAAACGGCGAAACCGATACCTCAGCCCCCAGATCAGCCCATGCGGCCGCTTGAGCCCCTGCCCGTTCCTGCCTATAGCGACCCTTTAATGAGCCCTTCCGCAGACGTTTCCGAAACCATCAGCGCGCGGCTCTTTCCGTTTCCGCAGAAGCATCTGAACACCGTGGTGGATCTCGATCCGCCGCACGTCGAGGCCCTGCTCGACCTGGCCGACGCCTTCGTCGAGGTTTCGCGCCGCACCACCAAGAAGCTGGACCTGCTCAAGGGCCGCACCCTGGTGAACCTGTTCTTCGAGAACTCCACCCGCACGCAGTCGTCCTTCGAGCTGGCCGGCAAGCGCCTGGGCGCCGACGTGGTCAACATGAGCCCGCGCACCTCCTCGGTGGCCAAGGGCGAGACCCTGATCGACACGGCGGTGACGCTGAACTCGATGAAGCCGGACCTGCTTGTGGTGCGCCACTCGGCCTCGGGCGCGGCGGCCCTGCTGGCCCAGAAGGTCGGCTGCTCGGTGATCAACGCCGGCGACGGTTGGCACGAGCATCCCACCCAGGCCCTGCTGGACATGCTGACCCTGCGCCGGGCGTTCGGCGACGTCTCGAGCCTGACCATCGCGATCTGCGGCGACGTCCTGCACAGTCGCGTCGCGCGCTCGAACGTCGGCCTGCTCAGCATGATGGGCGCCCGCGTACGCCTGGTCGGGCCGCCGACCCTGATGCCCGCCGACGCCGACCGCTGGGGCGCCGAGGTCTTCCACGACATGCGCGAGGGCGTCACCGGCGCCGACGTGGTGATGATGCTGCGCCTTCAGCTTGAGCGCATGGACGGCGCCTTCGTCCCCTCGACCCGCGAGTATTTCCGCTTCTACGGCCTCGACGCCGAGAAGCTGGCCCTGGCCGCGCCGGGCGCAAAGGTCATGCACCCGGGCCCCATGAACCGCGGCGTCGAGATCGACTCCGGCGTCGCTGACGACCTGTCCGTCTCCCTGATCCAGGACCAGGTCGAGATGGGTGTCGCCATTCGCATGGCGGTCCTGGCCTCCCTCGCCGCCCGACTGGAGCACGATCGCTGATGGCCCGCGCCCAGCCCATCGCCTTCGTCAACGCCCGGGTGATCGATCCCGAGAGCCGCTACGACGGCCCCGGCTGCGTGGTGGTCAAGGAAGGCGCCATCGCCGACGTCCGCCGCGCGCCGACCATGGAAGGGTCCGGCGACCTGCGGGTCGTCGACTGTAACGGCGCGGTGCTGGCGCCCGGCCTCATCGATGTGCGGGTGAAGTCCGGCGAACCCGGCGCCGAGCACAAGGAAACCCTGGCCTCGGTCAGCAAGGCCGCGGCCGCCGGCGGCGTCACCACCATCGTGCTGCAGCCCGACACCAACCCGCCGGTCGATGAGCCGGCCATGGTGGACTTCATCCTGCGCCGGGCCCGCGATCTCGAGCTGATCAATGTCCACGTCGCCGGCGCCGCCACCAAGGGCCTGACCGGCGAGCGCATGGCCGAGATCGGCCTGATGGACGAGGCCGGCGCGATCTACTTCACCGACGTCGACCACTCGATCGTCAATTCCAAGGTCATGCGACGGGTGCTCAGCTACGCTGGCGGCTTCAACGCCCTGGTGTCCCACCGCCCCGCCGACCCCTGGCTCAGCGACGGCGCCGCCGCCACCGAGGGCGAACTGGCCGCGCGGCTGGGCCTGCCGTCCGCCCCCGCCATCGCCGAGCGGATCATGCTCGAACGCGACCTGGCCCTGGTCGAGCTGACCGGCGCGCGCTTCCTGGTCGACCAGATCTCCACCGCCGACGCGCTCGACGCCCTGCGTCGCGCCAAGGACAAGGGTCTGGAGGTCTCGGCCTCCTGTTCGATCAACCACCTGACGTTCAATGAACTGGACGTCGGCGATTACCGCACCTTCTACAGGCTCGACCCGCCGCTCCGCCCCGAGCGCGACCGTCAGGCCCTGATCGACGCTGTGGCCGACAGCCTGATCGATGTGGTCGTCTCCGCCCACGCCCCGGCGCCCGCCGAGGACAAGCGCCGCCCCTTCAGCGAAGCGACGCCGGGCGCCGTAGGCCTCGAGACCCTGCTGCCCGCGCTGCTCTCACTGCACCATGACGGCGGACACGACCTGGTGGACCTGATCAAGTCTGTGACCCTCGGCCCCGCTCAGTTGCTTGGCCTCCCAGGGGGTCGCATCGCGCCCGGCGCGCCAGCCGATGTTGTGTTGGTCGACATAGACGCGCCGATCCAGGTCGACGCCGACCGCCTGCACTCCAAGTCGAAAAATTCGCCCTTCGATTGCCGAAGGTTGCAGGGCGAGGTCTTGCTCACAATGGTCGAAGGCCGCATCGTCCACCAAGCGCCGCAGTAAGGGCCTGGACGTGAACCCGGACTACATCACCTGGATGATCGCGATCGTCGGCGGCTACCTCGTCGGCTCGATCCCGTTCGGGGTGCTGGTCTCGAAGCTGGCCGGAGCCGAGGATCCGCGCCAGGTCGGTTCGGGCAACATCGGCGCGACCAACGTCCTGCGCACCGGCCGCAAGGACCTGGCGGCCATGACCCTGCTGGGCGACGCCGGCAAGGGCGCCGTGGTGGTCCTGCTGGCCCGGTTCATCACCCATGACGACTGGATCACCGCCGTGGCCGGGGGTGCGTCGTTCATCGGCCACCTCTTCCCCGTCTGGCTGAAGTTCAAGGGCGGAAAAGGGGTCGCCACCGGTGCGGGCCTGCTGCTCAGCGCCTGTTGGCCCGCGGGCCTGCTCTGCGCCGTAGCCTGGCTGACCACCGCCTTCGTCTTCCGCATCTCGTCGCTGGCGGCGCTCGTCGCCTGCGCGCTGGCGCCCCTGTTCGTGCTGCTGACTGATCAGCCCCGCGCCATGATGTATCTGGCGCTGTTCATCGCCGTCCTGGTCTTCGCCCGCCACCACGAGAACATCCGCCGCCTGCTGAAGGGCGAAGAGCCGAAGATCGGCGGCGCGAAAGCGTGAGCGCCCCGCTCTCCGAGCAGGAGCGCCGCGACCGCCTGCGCCTGGCGCGCACTGAACGGGTCGGACCCGTCGCCTTCAAGGAACTGCTGAGACGCTATCGCAGCGCCGGGGCCGTGCTGGAGGCGCTCCCCGAAATCGCCCGGCGCGGCGGCGGGTCGGTCAAGCCCGCTTCCGTTGAAGACACAGACCGCGAACTGGCGGCGGGCAGTGCTCTGGGGGCCGCCCTGACGGTCTGGGGCGATCCGGCCTACCCGGCTCTGCTTGGCGCGGTCGATCCGCCCCCGCCGGTCCTGTGGACCCTGGGCGACACCACGATCCTGAACCGCAGGACCATCGCGATCGTCGGCGCCCGCATCGCCTCGGCCGCCGCCCAGCGCTTCGCGCGGGGCCTCGCCAGCGAACTGGGCCAGGCGGGCTACGCCGTCATCTCCGGCTTGGCGCGCGGCATCGACGCCGCCGCCCACGAAGGCGCCCTGACCCACGGCACGGCGGCGGTGCTGGGCGGCGGGGTGGACGACGTCTACCCCTCTGACAACCGTGGCCTCTACGAACGCCTGGTCGCTGAAGGCTGCATCGTCTCGGAAAGCCCCGTCGGCCACCGCGCCCAGGCCAAGGACTTCCCCCGCCGCAACCGGATCATCTCTGGCCTCAGCCTCGGCGTGGTCGTGGTCGAGGCCGAGATCCGCTCCGGCTCGCTGATCACTGCCCGCCTCGCCGCCGAACAGGGCCGCGAGGTCTTCGCCGTCCCCGGTTCGCCGCTCGACCCCCGCGCCAAGGGGACCAACGATCTGCTGCGCCAAGGCGCCACCCTGTGCGAAGGCGCGGAAGACGTGCTGCGCGTGCTCACCACCATGCGCACCATCGCCGACCAGGACCCGCTGGGCTTCGAGGAAGACGGCCCCGCCATCGACGCCGACCTCGACGACCTGCGCGAACGGGTCGCGGCCCTACTGGGACCGACGGCCATCCCGCGCGACGAGCTGGTGCGGGCGACTGGAGCGCGGACGCCGGACGTGCTGGCGGTGCTGACCGAACTGGCCATCGCCGGGCGGGCCGATTTGCGGCCTGGAGGGCTCGTGGCGATGGGCGCGGAATAGGCCCGAATTTTTCCACCTCTTAAGAGGTGTGCGTCCAAGCCCTCGTCGGCCCCGTTGACAGCCCGCAAGCTCCCCCCCACTTTCCGCCCCCTTCTTCCAGGGCCGTCCTCCCGGCCAGAGAGTCTTCCCGCCGCATGAACGTCGTCGTTGTCGAGAGCCCGGCCAAGGCCAAGACCATCAACAAGTACCTGGGCTCCAACTACACGGTGTTGGCGTCCTACGGTCACGTGCGCGACCTGCCGCCCAAGGACGGGTCGGTGCGACCGGACGAAGACTTCGCCATGGACTGGGAGATCGACGCCAAGGCCTCCAAGCGCCTGAACGACATCGCCGACGCCATGAAGGGCGCCGACACCCTGATCCTCGCCACCGACCCCGACCGCGAGGGAGAAGCCATCAGCTGGCACGTGCTTGAGGTGCTCAAGCGCAAGAAGGCCATCAAGGACGCCAAGGTCCAGCGCGTCACCTTCAACGCCATCACCCGCTCGGCCGTCCAGGAGGCGATGGACAACCCGCGCGACATCGACATGGAGCTGGTCGAGGCCTACCTGGCCCGCCGCGCCCTGGACTACCTCGTCGGCTTCACCCTCTCGCCCGTGCTTTGGCGCAAGCTGCCCGGCAGCCGTTCCGCCGGCCGCGTGCAGTCGGTCGCCCTGCGCCTGGTCGTCGACCGCGAGATCGAGATCGAGAGCTTCAAGGCCCAGGAATACTGGACCGTCCAGGCCGAGGTCACCGCCAACTCGCCGCCCTTCACGGCCCGCCTGGCCAAGCACCAGGGCAGGAAGCTCACCAAGTTCGACCTGAACAACGAGACCTCGGCGCTGGCCGCCCGCGCCGCCGTGGAGAACGCGACCTTCAAGATCGCCGCCGTCGAGAAGAAGCCCGGCCGCCGTTCGCCCGCCCCGCCCTTCATGACCTCGACCCTGCAGCAGGAAGCCGCCCGCAAGCTGGGCTTCTCGGCCACCCGCACCATGCAGACGGCGCAGCGCCTCTATGAGGGCGTCGACATCGGCGGCGAGACGACCGGCCTGATCACCTACATGCGAACCGACGGCGTTGATGTCGCGCCCGAGGCCATCGCCGAGACCCGCGCCGAGATTGGCAGGGAGTACGGCGCCGCCTACGTCCCCGACGCGCCGCGCATCTACAAGTCCAAGGCCAAGAACGCCCAGGAAGCCCACGAGGCCATCCGCCCGACCTCCATGTCCCGCCGCCCCGGCGACCTGCGCCTCGAAGCCGACCAGGCTCGGCTCTACGAGCTGATCTGGAAGCGCATGATGGCGTCGCAGATGGAGCAGGCGCGCGTCGAGAAGACGGTCATCGAGATCGAATCCTCCGACGGCCAGACCGGCCTGCGCGCCACCGGCGAAGTGATTACCTTCGACGGCTATCTGGCCGTCTACGAAGAAGGCCGCGACGAGGCGCCCGACGACGAGGAAGGCGGCCGCCTGCCCGCCGTGGTCGACGGCGCGTCCGCCCAGGCGACCTCCGCCAAGGCCGACCAGCACTTCACCGAGCCGCCCCCGCGCTATTCCGAAGCCTCGCTGGTCAAGAAGCTGGAAGAGCTCGGCATCGGCCGCCCCTCGACCTACGCCTCGATCCTGTCGACCCTGCGCGACCGCGAATACGTCCGCATGGACAAGAACCGCTTCTATCCCGAAGACAAGGGCCGCCTGGTCACCGCCTTCCTTGAGAAGTTCTTCGCCCGCTACGTCGAGTTCGATTTCACCGCCGCCCTTGAAGGCCGCCTCGACCAGGTGTCGGCCGGCGACCTGAACTGGAAGGTCCTGCTCCGCGATTTCTGGACCGAGTTCAAGGCCGCCATCGAAGGCACCGCCGAGCTGCGCATCACCCACGTGCTGGATGCCTTGAACGAAGCGCTGGGCCCGCACATCTTCCCCGACAAGGGCGACGGGTCCGACCCGCGCACCTGCCCCAGCTGCAACGAAGGCAAGCTGTCGATCCGCCTGTCCAAGAACGGCGCCTTCATCGGCTGTTCGAACTATCCGGAATGCCGCTTCACCCGCCCGGTCTCGTCGCCTGACGCCGAAGGCGGCTCGGCCAGCGGCGATCGCGAGCTCGGCGCCGATCCGGAAACCGGCAAGGCCGTGCACCTCAAGATCGGCCGCTTTGGCCCTTACGTCGAAACCGCCGCCGACGCTGAGGGCGAAAAGCCCCGTCGCTCGTCCCTGCCCAAGGGCTGGTCGCCCCAGACGCTGGAGCTTGAACAGGCCGTGCGCCTGCTGAAGCTGCCGCGCCTCGTCGGCAATCACCCCGAGGACGGCAAGCCGATCCAGGCGGGTTTGGGCCGCTACGGCCCCTTCATCCTGCATGACGGCACCTACGCCAATGTCGCGGATATCGAAGAGGTCTTCGACATCGGCCTGAACCGCGCGGTCGACCTCCTGGCCGTCAAGCGCGCCGGCGGCCGCGGCGGACGCGGCGCCGCCACCGAGCCGCTCAAGGACCTGGGCGCCCACCCGGAAACCGGCGAGGCCGTGAAGGTCATGGCCGGCCGGTTCGGCCCCTACGTGAAATGCGGCTCGATCAACGCCACCCTGCCCAAGGGCACGGAGCCTACGGCGCTGACCATGGACGAGGCGGTGAAACTCATCGCCGAACGCGCCGCCAAGGGCCCCAGCAAGGGCAAGGGCGGCCGCAAGACGGTGCAGAAGGCGGCCAAGCCCAAGGCGGCGGCGAAACCGAAGGCGACGGCGAAGAAGGCTCCCGCCAAGAAGAAGCCTGCTGCGAAGAAGCCGGCCAAGGCCTAGCTCGGGCGCTTCAGCGCCAGATAGACGCTGTCCTTCCACTCGTCCCCGACGAGCCAGGTCTTCGTCGCGAAACCGGTACGCTCGAATCCCAGCCCCTCCAGCAACCGCAGCGACCGCGCGTTCTGGGGATCGGCGTCAGCCGTCAGCACGTCGATTTCCGGGCGCGTCGCCCAGACGTGGGCGATGACGGCGGCGACCGCTTCGCGGGCATAGCCCCTGCCCCACGTATCCGGATGCAGGATGAAACCGACATCGGGCAGCCGGTAGAAACCCGCCTTGCCAATCACCCGCCCGTCCAGCTCGACGACAAAGTCCTCGCTCAGTTCAGAGGGCGCATTGATCATGCCGCCCAGCCAGGCGCGGGTGGTCTCGAGGTCGGGGTGCGGCGGGGTCGACCAGTACTCGACCGCCCGGGGGTCGGAGAGCACCGCATGCACGGCCGCCAGGTCGTCCGCCCGCGCCCGGCGCAGGCGCAGGCGTTCGGTGACCAGTTCGGTCAAACCAGCCGGCTCTGAACCACCGCGGCCCGCACGAAGTCGGCGAACAGGGGGTGCGGCGCGAACGGGCGGCTCTTCAGTTCAGGGTGGTACTGCACGCCTATGAACCAAGGGTGGTCATCGCGCTCGACCGTCTCGGGCAGCACGCCGTCGGGAGACAGTCCGGCAATTTTCAGCCCCGTGGCCTCGATGGCCTCGCGGTAGTTGATATTGACCTCATAGCGGTGCCGGTGGCGCTCGCTGATGGTCTCCGAGCCGTAGATTTCTGCGATCTTCGATCCGGCGACCAGGGTAGCGTCATAGGCGCCCAGGCGCATGGTCCCGCCCAGGTCGCCGGCCGCCGAGCGGGTGACCCGCTGGTTGCCCTGCACCCATTCGGTCATCAGGCCGACGATCGGTTCGGGCGTGGGGCCGAACTCGGTGGATGAGGCCTTCTTCAGCCCAGCCAGGTTACGAGCGGCTTCGATGACCGCCATCTGCATGCCGAAGCAGATGCCGAAATAGGGAATGTTGCGCTCCCGGGCGAAGCGGGCCGCCTCGATCTTGCCCTCGGCCCCGCGCTCGCCGAAACCGCCGGGGACCAGCACCGCATGGGCGCCCTGCAGCCGCGCCTCGCACTCGGCGGGGTCGCCTTCAAAGGTCTCTGACTCGACCCAGTCGATATTGACCCGCACGCCATTGGCGATGCCGCCGTGGTGCAGGGCCTCGATGAGGGATTTGTAGGCGTCCTTGAGCACCGTGTACTTGCCGACCACGGCGATCGAGACGTCGCCATCCGGGTTCAGGCGCCGGCGCGCGATCTCTTCCCAGCGCGACAGGTCGGGCTCGGGCGCGTCGGTGATGCCGAAGCCGGCCAGGACTTCGCGGTCCAGGCCTTCCTTGTGGTATTCCAGCGGCACCGCATAGATATCCGGCGCGTCCATCGCCTGGATGACGCTGCTCTCACGGACATTGCAGAAGAGACCAATCTTGCGCCGCTCTTCCGGCGGGATCGGATGCTCGCAGCGGCACAGCAGGATATCGGGCTGAATGCCGATGGAGCGAAGCTCCTTGACCGAGTGCTGGGTCGGCTTGGTCTTCATCTCGCCGGCCGTTTTTACGAACGGCATCAGCGTCAGGTGCACGAACACCGCGTCGCCGCGGGGCAGTTCCTGGCCAAGCTGGCGGATGGATTCGAAGAACGGCAGGCCCTCGATATCGCCGACCGTGCCGCCGATCTCCACCAGCACGAAGTCGACGTCCCCCGGATCCGCCAGGACGAAGCGTTTGATCTCGTCGGTGACGTGCGGAATGACCTGCACGGTCGCGCCGAGGTAGTCCCCGCGCCGTTCCTTCTCAAGGATGGTCTGGTAGATGCGCCCGGTGGTGATGTTGTCGCTCTTGGCTGCCGAAACCCCGGTGAAGCGCTCGTAGTGGCCCAGGTCCAGGTCGGTTTCGGCCCCGTCGTCGGTGACGAAGACTTCGCCGTGCTGATAGGGCGACATCGTGCCGGGGTCGACGTTCAGGTACGGGTCCAGCTTGCGCAGACGGACCTTGTAGCCGCGCGCTTGCAGCAACGCGCCAAGGGCGGCGGAAGCGAGGCCTTTTCCCAAAGAGGAAACCACGCCGCCGGTAATGAAAACAAAGCGGGCCATGGGAGATCAGCTTACGCCCGATTCGCGCGCGCGAATCCAGACGCCC
>CAZRKY010000081.1:0-12314 GCA_964600375.1 uncultured Caulobacteraceae bacterium
CCCGTCTGGACGGCCGTCCGAGAACGAGTCATTCGCCAATTCCGAGGCGCGCCAGGACGAGATCCGCAAGCCGACCAACAACTGATCCCGCCCTCATGCTGAAGGCCGTCTTCGCCCTGGTCACCATCGCTTCGCCCCTGATCATGCTGGCGGCGGCGGTGCGGGTGTTCCGCCAGCCCTACCGCAACAAGTGGCTGTGGGTGATCCTGTCGTTCCTGGGACTCGCCACCGTGACCATGGACTGGGCCACCGGCCAGGTGGCGACCCAGTGGGCGGCGGTGAATCTGATCGGTTTCGGCATCACCCAGACCCCGCCGGGTACAGGCGCCTGGATCTGGACCTTCACCATCCCACTGGGGGCGGTGATCGTCTTCCTCAGCAAGCCCAGGCCGAAGGCCGAACCCGCCGTTCCGCCAACGCCGCCGGCCGCCTAGAGCTCAGCCAGGGCCGCCTCCAGCGCGCGCATGTCCTCAGGCGGCGGGGTCTCGAAGCGCATGGCCTTGCCGGTGACCGGGTGCACGAAGCCCAGCACGGCGGCGTGCAGGGCTTGGCGGTGCAGGCCGGCCGCCGCGACGGCTTCCCTGACCTGGCGCACGGGCGCGGCCGAGCCATAGACCGGGTCGCCCAGGCAGGGCGCGCCTTTCGAGGCGAGGTGTACACGGATCTGGTGGGTGCGCCCGGTATGCAGTCGACAGACGACCCGCGCCGCAAGGGGCTTCTTCTCGGGGCCGAAGGCGCGTTCGACCAGGTAGTCGGTGATCGCCTCGCGTCCGCCGGAGGCCAGCACCGCCATCTTCTTGCGGTCATGGGGCGAGCGGCCGATGCGGGTCTGGATGCGGCCCTGGCGAGGTTCGGGCGCGCCGCGTGTGAGCGCGATATAGCTGCGCTCGATGTCGTGCGTAGCGAACAGGGCCGAGAGTCCCTGGTGCGCCCTGTCGGTCTTGGCCGCGACCATGACGCCGGAGGTGTCCTTGTCCAGACGATGGACGATCCCAGGCCGCGCCACGCCGCCGATCCCCGACAGGGCGCCGGCGCAGTGATGCAACAGGGCCGCGACCAGAGTGCCGGTCTCGCTGCCCGGACCGGGATGGGCAGCCATCCCCGCAGGCTTGTCGATGACGATCAGGTCCGCGTCCTCGTAGAGTACGGCGAGCGGGATGTCCTCTGGCGCGGGGACGTCGGCGACCGGGGCCGGAATCTCGATCCGGTAAAGGCCCGGCCGCGCCTTGGCCGAACCCGAGCGGATGGGCGTGCCCCCGAGACTGACCGCGCCGGCGTCGATCAGGGCCTGCAGGCGCGCGCGGGACAGATCGGGCGCGCGCTCGGCAAGGGCCTTGTCCAGCCGGGCGCCGGAGTCGGCGTCCGTGAGTTCGACTTCGAGGATTTCGCCGGCGGCCAAGGCCTCATCGTCCTCGGGGGGCAGGTCATGCGTGCTCACGTCAGCGGCGTTCCAGCGCCAGCCTGAGTCCGAAGGCCAGGAACACGCCACCGGTCAGGCGGTCCAGCCAGCGGATCACCGCGGCGCGTTTGAGCACCGCCGCGATCGGCCGGGTCGCTGCGATCATGCAGAGGAACCAGGCCAGTCCCACCCCGGCGTGCACGACGCCCAGCGCGGTCGTCCAGGCGGCCACCGGCGCGCCGTGGGGGATGAACTGGGGCAGGAAGGAGACGTAGAAGACCCCCACCTTGGGATTCAGCAGGTTGGTCAGCAGGCCCCGGACCAGCCACGCGGCGGCGGTCCGGGCCTGGCCGCGTGAGGCCTCGCCGGTGTCGAAGCTCTTGCGGGGCGCAAGGATCAGCTTGGCGCCCAGCCAGAACAGGTAGGCCGCGCCGATCCATTTGAGCACGGTGTAGGCAAGCTCCGAGGCGGCCAGCAGCGCGCTGAGCCCCAGCGCCGTCAACAGCGCCCAGGCCAGGCACCCCAGGGAAATGCCGAGCGCCGCCCCGAGCGCCGGCCGCGGGCCCTCCGCCGCCGCGGTGCGCAGCACCAGGGCGTTGTCGGGGCCGGGCGTGATCGTGAGCAGCGCCGCGGCCGCGGTGAAGGCGAGCAGGGCGGTGAGGGCGACGTCCATGGGGCGAAGGTCACAGCTTCGCAGCCCCCGTGCAACAGCCCTCGCGAGCGACGATGAAGTCTGGTCAGATGGGTGCGCCAGGGGGGTGCGCCGTGACGGAAGCTGAAATTCTCGAGCAGGTGATCGCCGCGCGGTCCTATCTCGACGTCACAATCAGCCAGGTGATCGGCCTGACCGTGGCGATGGTGGTGGGGGTCTACTACTTCCTGCACCGCTCGGGCTGGATGGTGAAGGTCGGGGTCTTCCTGCTCTATGCGCTCGGCTGGTTCGTGATGGCCTCGTCCGCCGGAATCACCAGCCGCCACCTCCTGGGACTGTACAGCGACCTGGCCGCGCTGGCGGCGCAGGGGCCGGTGAGCGCGGCGGCCGCCAGCGTGCTCCAGACCATGCGCGACCCCCTGGGCGCCGCCTACATCGTCGCCACCAACATCGGCGCGAGCCTCCTGCCGGTCGGAGCCTTCGTCTTCCTGTTCTTCTGGAAACCCCGCCCCGAGCCGGCGCCGGTCTCCGCGGCAGAATCAAAAACGCCGCCCCGGAGGGTCCGGAGCGGCGTTTCGAAACGGGTAGCGAAGAAACCTAGCTGATGTCTTCGCCGATCAGGCCGACCTGGAAGTAGCCGTTGTCCTGCAGCTCGTTCATGACTTCCATGAAGTTGCCGTAGAGGACGTCCGCGTCGGCGCGGATGAAGATGCGTTCCTCGGTTGAGGCCTCGCCCTTGCCGATCGCCGTGGCCAGGTCGGCGGCCAGGGTTTCCGGCGAGGTCTGCTTGTCGCCGATGAAGATCGAGCCGGTCTTCTGGATCGAGATGAAGGTGGGCTCTTCCAGCTTCTGGTTCGGGGGCGGGGGCACCGCCGGCGGGAAGTCCAGTCGGATGGAAACCGTCGCCAGGGGCGCGGAGACCATGAAGATGATGAGCAGGACGAGCATGATGTCGACGAACGGCGTGACGTTAATGTCCGAGTTCTGTTCGACCGTGTATCTGCCGCCGCCGCCGCCGCCGAGCTTTGCACCCACTGCCGGTATCTCCTCTTAGTCGCGAACGCGCATAGCCCTGCCGTTCGAGAAATTCGCAAGCCCGTGTCTCAAAGTAAAGCTGCCAATGCGCAAGTCGGTTCCCCTATTGCGTGTCGGCAATCCTCACTTCAGCCCCGTTGGGTCAGGCGCAGAAAGCGATCCTGGAGGACCGAATCCGTCTTGAACACACCGGAGAAGCGGGTGGTGATCGTCGAGACGTGCCGATGATGCACGCCGCGGGTGGTCATGCACTGGTGTTCGGCGTCGATCAAGACCGCGACGCCCGAGGGGCTCAGATTCGCGTCGATCGCCTCGGCGATCTGGTTGGTCAGGGTCTCCTGGTTCTGCAGGCGGTGGGAGAAGATCTCGACCACGCGCGCCAGCTTGGAGATGCCGACGACCTTCTTGTCCGGCACGTAGGCGACGTAGGCCTTGCCGAGGAAGGGCGCCATGTGGTGCTCACAGTGGCTCTCGACCTCGATGTCGCGCAGCATGACCATGTCGTCATAGCCCTCGACGTCCTCGAAGGTGCGCGACAGTTCGCCCGCCGGGTCGGCGTCATAGCCGGCGAACCACTCGCCGAACGCGTCGGCGACCCGCTTGGGGGTATCGACCAGGCCCGGGCGCGACGGATCGTCGCCGGCCCAGGAAATCAGGGTGCGCACGGCCTCCAGCGCCTGTTCACGCGTCGGTCTCGCCGGCTTGAGACCGTCGATGCCCACCAGGCTGGGTTTTTTGAGATTGGCGTCCATGCGTCCTAGGTTTCACGTGGTCGGTTTTCGTGGGGCCTGCAACGCTATATGGGACGGACCCCAAGACCCGCAACCGTTTGCACCCGGACTTAACCTATGCCGTTGGCCGTATACGACACCCTGGCGCGCGAAAAGCGCGTCTTTGAGCCGTCCGATCCGAAGCGGGTGACGCTCTATGTCTGCGGCCCGACGGTTTACGACTTCGCCCACATCGGCAACGCGCGGCCGCCGGCGGTGTTCGACGTGCTGTTCCGCCTGCTGCGCCGGACCTACGGCGCCGAGCACGTCATCTATGCCCGCAACGTCACGGACGTCGACGACAAGATCAACAAGAAGGCGGCGGACGAGGGCGTGCCCATCGGCGAGATCACGGCGCGCTACGAGAAGATCTATCTTGAGGACATGGCCCAGCTGAACGTGACGCCGCCCACCCTGGCGCCGCACGTGACCGACCACATGGACGCCATCCGCGACCAGATCGGCGCCATCATGGCCGCCGGCCACGCCTATGCGGCGGAAGGCCATGTGCTGTTCGACGTGAGCAGTTTCGGCGACTACGGCAAGCTGTCGGGCCGTTCGCTGGACGACATGATCGCCGGCGCCCGCGTCGAGGTCGCGCCCTACAAGAAGAACCCCGCCGACTTCGTGCTGTGGAAGCCGTCCAAGGCGAACGAGCCGGAATGGCCGGCCCCCTGGGGCGCGGGCCGCCCCGGCTGGCATATCGAATGCTCGGCCATGATCGAGGATACGCTGGGCATGCCCATCGACATCCACGGCGGCGGCCAGGACCTGATCTTCCCCCACCACGAGAACGAGGTGGCCCAGGGCCGCTGCGCCCACGGCGGCGAGACCTACGCCCGCTACTGGATGCACAACGGCTTCCTGAACATGGGCGACGAGAAGATGTCCAAGAGCCTGGGCAACGTCGCCAAGATCCACGACCTGATCGCGGACTGGCCCGGCGAGGTGCTGCGCCTTGCGCTGCTGTCGGCCCATTACCGCGCGCCCCTGGCCTGGACGACCGACTTGCTGGAGCAGACCAAGTCGAGCCTGGATCGCCTCTACGGCGCCCTGCGCCGCGCCAAGGCGGTCGAGGTCGAGCCGGTCGAGCCGCCCGCCGCTTTCCTCGAGGCCCTCGAAGACGACCTGAACACGCCCAGGGCCATGGCCGAACTGTTCGCGCTGGCCAAGGCGCTGGAGACTGCGGAATCGGGCGGCGCGCGGCGACAGGCCAAGGCGGAACTGGTCGCCGCCGCTGACCTGTTGGGCGTCCTGTCCCAGGACCCCGACGCCTGGTTCGAGGCGGGCATCGCCGATGACGACAAGGTCCGCATCGACGCCCTGGTGGCCGCCCGCGTCGCCGCCCGCGACGAGCGCGACTTCGCCACCGCCGATCGCCTGCGCGACGAGTTGAATGCGCTGAACGTCGAGGTGATGGACGGACCCACCGGCGCCACCTGGCGTTTCAAGAGCTGATTTGGCGCGTTAGAACAGTCACATGGCTCTGAAGATCGAACATCGCCTGGGCATCCGGGCCACCTCCGACCGGCTCTGGGAGCTGGTCTCCGAGCTGGAAGACTGGCGGCACTGGAACCCGATTCATCCAGGCGCGTCGGGCAAGATCGGTTTCGGCTCGACCCTGACTGTCCAGGAAGCCTATCCCGGCGAGGAACCGCGCGCCATCGAGGTCAAGGTCACCGACTGGGCCCCGTTGGAACAACTGGTCTGGGCGCAGAAGGGCTTCCTGTGGTCCAGCCTGCGCTACCTCGAGATCGAGGAGCTGGTTCCCGGCAGTTGCATCTTCGCCAACGGCATCCTCTACGAAGGCTACCGGGCCAAGAGAGAGCTGAAGCGCCGCGGCCGGGCCTTCAAGCAGGGGTTCGAACTGCTGGGCGAGGCGATCAAGGCCCGCGCCGAAGCCGACGCTTGACGCAGCTCAAGGCCCAGCCGCGCATCGACTTCTAATTTGCGGCGCAAACCACTACCTTTCGCCCGCAATGATCGACGACCTGTACAGCGCGAAAATCCTCAAGCTGGCCGCCAACCTGCCGCGCGCCGGTCGTCTCGCCGCGCCGGACGCTTCGGCCGAGCGGGTCTCCAAGCTGTGCGGATCGAAGGCCGTCGTCGACGTGGTCGTGCGCGACGGTGTGATCGTCGACTACGCCCAGGACGTGAAGGCCTGCGCGCTCGGCCAGGCGGTGGCCGGCATCGTCGGCGAGCAGATCATCGGGGCGACCGTGGAAGAGGTCGAAGCCGCCCGCGACGCGCTCAAAGCCATGCTGAAACAGGGCGGACCCGCGCCCACGGGCCGGTTCGCGGACCTCGCCCTGATGGCCGCCGTGGCCGACTATCCGCCCCGACATGCCTCGACCCTGGTGGCCATCGAGGCCGCCGCCGAGGCGGCCCGCAAGGCGCTTGATCGAACTAGCACCGCCGACGCGGCTTGATCGCGGCTTTTCGCAGGTGCGATAAGCGCGCGACCCGTTCGGGGCCTTTGTCGGCAATGAAACTCTACGAACGAACCGTCAGGGGCGCGCTCCGCGTCTACAAACTGACGCTCTCGCCCCTGATCGGGCAGCAATGCCGCTTTGCGCCGAGCTGTTCGGTGTATGCGGCGGACGCCCTGATCGAGCATGGGTTCTGGCGCGGCTCCTGGATGGCCGCCCGGCGCGTATGCAGATGCAATCCCTGGGGGGGATCGGGCTATGACCCGGTGCCTCCACGCAAGTGTGAACCATGATCGAACTGAAATTCCCCGACGGCGCCCAGCGCGAATACCCCGAGGGCGCCACGGGCTACGATGTCGCCCACGCCATCTCGCCGTCGCTGGCCAAGCGCGCGGCGCTGGTGAAGCTGGACGGCCAGCTGCGCGACCTGCGCCGCCCGCTGGAGAGCGGCTCTTTTGAGCTCGTCATGCGCGACGCGCCCGAGGCGCTCGAGACCATCCGCCACGACACCGCCCACGTGCTGGCCGAGGCCGTGCAGGCCCTGTTCCCGGGCACCCAGGTGACCATCGGCCCGTCGATCGAGGACGGCTTCTACTACGACTTCGCCCGCGACGAGCCGTTCTCCATCGAGGATTTCCCGAGGATCGAAGCCAAGATGCGCGAGATCGTCGACCGCGACGAGCCGATCGTGCGCGAGGTCTGGAACCGCGACGAGGCCATCGCCCACTTCAAGGCCATCGGCGAGGACTACAAGGCCGAGATCATCTCCGACCTGCCCGCCAACGAGGAGATCACCCTCTACCGCCAGGGCGACTGGCTGGACCTGTGCCGCGGGCCGCACTTCCCCTCGACCAAGTTCGTGGGCAAGGCCTTCAAGCTGACCAAACTGGCCGGCGCCTACTGGCGCGGCGACCACCGCAACGCCCAGCTGCAGCGCGTGTACGGCACGGCCTGGGCGACCCAGGACGAACTGGACGCCTACCTCAAGCGCATCGAGGAGGCCGAGAAGCGCGATCACCGCCGCCTGGGCCGGGCGCTGGACCTCTTCCACATGCAGGAAGAGGCGCAGGGGTCGGTGTTCTGGCACCCCAAGGGCGCAACCATCTACCGGACGCTGGAGGCCTACATCCGCCGCCGGCTCGATCCGGCGGGCTATGTCGAGGTTCGCTCGCCCATGCTGATGGACCGCGGCCTGTGGGAGCGTTCGGGCCACTGGGCCAAGTACAAGGCCAACATGTTCGTCTGCGAAGTCGCCGATGTCGGCGAACAGCTGGCGGTCAAGCCGATGAACTGCCCCGGGCACGTCCAGATCTTCAACGTTGGCCAGAAGTCCTATCGCGACCTGCCCCTGCGCATGGCCGAATTCGGCTCCTGCCACCGCTACGAGCCGTCCGGCGCCCTGCACGGCCTGATGCGGGTGCGCGCCTTCGTCCAGGACGACGCCCACATCTTCTGCACCCCGGAACAGCTGCCGCAGGAGGCCGCCGACGCCGGCAACATGATCTTCGACACCTACAAGGACTTCGGGTTCACGGACGTCGAGGTGAAGCTGGCGACGCGGCCAGAGGAGCGCATCGGATCGGACGAGATCTGGGACCAGGCCGAGGCGGAACTGGCCCGTTCGTGCGAGATGATGGGCGTGCCCTTCGAGCTGAAGCCCGGCGAGGGCGCCTTCTATGGTCCCAAGCTGGAGTTCACCCTCTACGACGCCATCGGTCGCGCCTGGCAGTGCGGCACGGTCCAGGTCGACTTCAACCTGCCTGAGCGGTTCGAGGCGGAATACGTGGCGGAGGACGGCTCCAAGCGTCGTCCGGCCATGCTCCACCGCGCGGTGCTGGGCTCGCTGGAGCGCTTCATCGGCATCCTGATCGAGCACTACGCCGGGGCGTTCCCGATGTGGCTGGCGCCGACCCAGGCCGTGGTGGCGACCATCACCTCGGACGCCGACGGCTATGCCGAGGAGGTCCGCAAGGCCTTCAAGGCCGCCGGACTGCGCACCGAGATCGACCTGCGCAACGAGAAGGTCGGCTACAAGATCCGCGAGCATTCGGTGCAGAAGATCCCGGCCATCGCTGTCGTCGGCCGCCAGGAAGCCGAGAACCGCACCGTGGCGATCCGCCGCTTCGGCTCGCAGGAGCAGACGTTGGTGTCCCTGGATGAGGCCGTGCGGGTGCTGAGCGAGGAAGCCTTGGCGCCGGACCAGCGGGCTGAGGCCTAGCCCGCGATCATAGGAAAGCCGCCGGCGCGACTGAGCGCTGACAGATGCTGTTTGCCCAGCTTGGCGCCTACCCACTGGGCGGTCTCGATCAGGGCGTCCAGGTCGTAGCCGGTCTCGAAGCCGCCGCGCTGGAGCATGTAGACCAGGTCCTCGGTGGCGATGTTGCCAGTGGCGTTCGGTGCGAAGGGGCAGCCGCCGATGCCGCCGCAACTGGCGTCCAGCACGGTGATGCCGGCCTCGATCCCGGCATAGGCGTTGGCCAGGCCGGTGTTGCGGGTGTCGTGGAAGTGCAGGCGCAGGGTCGCGTCCGGCGCGGCCTTCCTCGCCGCCTCGACCCGGCGGCGAACGGTCCAGGGGTCGGCCACGCCAATGGTGTCGGCGAGCGCGATCTCCTTGATGCCAAACGAGGCGATCTGTTTGACCATGGCAGTGACGTTGGCTTCGTCCACCTCGCCGTCGAAGGGGCAGCCCCAGACAACCGAGATGGTGGCGGACAGGCTCGGCATGCCTTGCCCCGCGCCTTCGGAATTATGGGCGCGCTCGGCGATCTGGCCCAGCATGTCCAGCTGCTGGGCGACGGTCATGCCCTGGTTGCGGGTCCCGAAGCCGTCCGTGGCGGCCAGCGCGATGTTGGCCTCATCGACACCGGCTTCGACCGCCCGGTCCCAGCCGCGCAGGTTCAGCACCAGTCCGATGCGCGAGCGGCCGGCCTGACGGGGCAGGGCGGCGGAGACCTCTTCGGCGCCGGCCATCTGGGGCACCCGGGCGGGATTGACGAAGCTGACGGTCTCGATGCGTTTGGCGCCGGCGGACTCAAGCCGCTGGATGAAGTCGATCTTGTCCTCGACCGACAGCACGGTCTTCTCGTTCTGCAGCCCGTCGCGGGGTCCGACTTCGACGATCTCGATGTGACGGCTCAACGGGCGCTCCTTGGGGGGCCAGGGCGGTAGACGGTGAGAGAAACCGGCTCGCTGTGCACATAGTCATAGCCCTTCACGCTCGCCACCGGCGCGGCCTTGGCGCCTTGCGCTGCGAGGGCGCGATTGAAGGCGTCGCGCGACCGGTCCTCGACCACTGCGGGTCGGCCGTCCGAGACCGCGCGGGCGGCGGCGGCGGCATCGCCCAGTTCAGTCTCGGACCCCAGCAGGAAGACGGCGCTGGGGGCGTTGAAGCCGACGATGGCGACCGGGCCGGGGACCAGACCCTGGCGCGGATCGAGGTCGGCGCGGTTGAGCACCCGAACCAGGGTCCGGGTCGGCCAGAGCTGCTTGAGATGCGGGATGAGCCCCGCCGACAGGGCCGCGTGGGCCAGCACGCCCAGTACGCAGGTCAACATCAGCGCCGTGATCACCTCGCGCTGCAGCATCAGCCAGGCGCCGATGAACACCGAGGCCAGCAGGCAGACGATGGCGATCGAAACGTAGATCTGGTCGGACGGGTCGCCATACTGGCCGAGCAGCCAGACCGAGATGCCGCTCCAGGCCAGGGCGACGATCGCCGACAGGCCGATGCCGCCCCACAGGGCCGCGCGCGAGAGGTTCTGGGACAGGGCCGCGGCGATCAGCCAGGCGAGCGCCGGATAGAGGGGCAGGACATAGTGGGGCAGCTTGCCCGGCGTCAGCTCGAACAGGATCCAGGCCGGCAGCAGCCATGCGAGGGCGAAACGCACGCCGGTCTCGTCACGGCGGCGCCAGGCCGAGACGCCGGCGGCGATCATCAGGAGCGACCCGGGGAAGAACAGCAGCGGCGAAAGCGCCAGGTGATAGCCGGGCCAGCCCAGGTTTCGGCCGCCGCCGCCCAGGGCCCGCCAGAGCTGGTCGGTGGCGCCGCGCCAGAACTCACCGTCGCTGGTGACCGTCACCGCCACGGCCCAGGGGCCGACCGCGGCCATGATCAGGATCAGGCCCCAGGCCCAGCCCAGTCCCGACATCCAGCGGGCCTTGCGGTCCCAGATCGCGAGCGTCGCCAGCGCCAGGCCCACGATCAGCGGCCCCACCGCGCCCTTGACCAGGATCGAGGCGGCGAGCGCGCCCCAGAACATCAGCTTCCAGCGCTTTTCGAGCCGTTCGCCGTCGCGACCGGCGGCGTAGAGGCGCGAGAGCGCCAGCATCGACAGGGTGACCAGGGCGCACAGCAGGGCGTCGGCCGTGGCCATGAACCCCTGCGTGGACAGCAACAGCGACGAGGCCAGCACCACGCCCGCGGCCGCGCCCTGCCGATTGCCCCAGAAGTGCTTGGCGCCCCATGCGGCCGCAGCGGCCGCCAGCATGGCGGCGAGCAGGGAGGGGATGCGGTAGGCCCAGATGGCGCGGGCCTCCTCACCGGAGACGGTGGCGACGCTCAGGCCCTGAAGCCAGTGCACCGCGGGGCCGAAGTCATGGGCGGGTCGGTCCTGAAAGCGGGACTCGGTCCACTCGCCGTGGTCCAGCATCTGGGCGGTGGCCTGGGCGAAACGCGCCTCGGTGCGGTCCAGGGGCGGCATGGCGATCAGGCCCGGCAGGCAGGCGACGAGCGCTACGAGGGCCGCCAGCACGGGGCCGCGCCAACCGGCGATCAGCCGCTCGAGGTCAAGACTCGTCATCACCTCGTGTCTTAGCACAGGGCCCGGGCGGTCAAGCCTTTCCCTGCAGCGGTGGCCCCGTCTTTCGACGCGCTTCGCCGTGTGGGCGAGATCGGTTGAACCGGAACGCCCGCTGGCGCATTCAAGGGAACGGCGATATTAACCGTACAGCTTTGACGCGGCGGTTCCGGACCGCCGGATAGGGGAGAACACGCCGATGTTCATCGCATTGCCGCTGCTGGCGATCCCGGTCGTTCTCTACAATCTCATCGCCGTGGCCAAGATGGCGGGCGGGGCGGCGACCTCGACCAACGCCGAACTGACCAAGACTCTGTTCTCGATCCCGATGGCGTCCGGCGCGTCCTGGTCCCTGACCAGCGGCGACCTGCTGATCCTGCTGTCGCTGTTCATGCTGTTCTTCGAACTGCTGAAGGCCACGACCAGCCGCCGCGTGGCGATCGTCAATCACTCGCTGTCGATGATCGTCTTCATCGTTTGCCTGGTGGAATTCCTGCTGGTGCCGGCCTTCGCCACCTCGGTCTTCTTCCTGATCACCATGATGACGCTGCTGGACGTACTGGCCGGCTTCATCGTGACCATCATCACCGCGCGCAAGGACTTCGACTTCGCCGCGCCGGCGGAATAGCCAACCCTTCAAAGGGAAAACGGCTGAGGGGGCGCGTTACAACGCGCCCCTTTTTCGTGTCAGCTGAAGGCCGTGAAGATCAGCGCCACGACGAGCACGTCGAAGCTGCGGACGGCGAGGGTAAGTGCGTTGGCCATGGGCCCGGTCCCGGTCTGATCTTGGTCACCGGGTCCTCAAGCAAGGGCCGGGCCACTCCGGGCGTCGGGTTGACCTAGGGGACGTCCTTGGCCCGCTCGCGGCGCTTGTCCTCGACCAGCTTGCGGCCGCGCCGGTCGGCGTCGAAGCTCTGGGCCTCGATGAAGATGCGGGTGACGTCGGGGTGCTCGGCCTTGATGGCCTGCTCCAGCCGCGTGACCGTCTCCTCGACCTGTTTGGCGCTCAGGGTGTCGACGAAATCGAGGCTCAGCGCGACGAACACGTCGTTGGGCCCGAAGTGCATGGTCAGGGCCTGGTTCAGTCCGGCGATGCCGGGTTCGGCGCGGGCGATGCGGTTGATGCCTATGCGCGTGTCATGGCTGGCCGCCTCGCCGGTGAGCAGGCTCTGGCTCTCGAAGCCCAGGAAGGCGGCGGTGATGGCCAGGATGACGCCGACGATCACCGAGGCG
>CAZRKY010000082.1:0-12264 GCA_964600375.1 uncultured Caulobacteraceae bacterium
ATCACCGGCAAGCCGGCCGAGATGTGGGGGCCCTCGATCGTGGGCTTCGACCGCTATCCGATGAAGTACGCCAACGGCACGACGCAGGAGTGGCCGATGATCGGCTTCTCCCCGCGCAAGGCGGAGATGGTCCTCTATTTCACCGGCGCGGTGAAGCAGCGGGGCGACCTAATGGCCAGGCTGGGCAAGCATCGCGTCGGGGGCGGTTGCATCTATGTGAAGCGCCTGTCGGACCTGGATCCGGCCGTGCTGCGCGAACTGGCGTCTTGGAGCTACGCCGAGCAACTGAGCGCCAATCCCCGCTGCTGAGCCTGCGTTTTCCTGCACTGCAGCACGGATCAGTCATTGTGACAGAACAATGAAATGTCAGACCGTGACCTATCAGTCACGTCAACGGGTCCATTGAGCAACAATTCCTGTGTGCGTTGCGGCATTTGAGATCATTTGAGCATATCTGAGCGTGCGACGATCGGTCGGCTTTTGACTCTGCGGCTCATCCCGCATATACGCTCTCGCATCCCCGAACTGTTGTCGGCCAGCGACCGGTTATCCCACCGGCCGGCTCGGGTTTTGTCTACAGTGTTCAACAACAAAAGACAGTACTGAATGCAGTCTATTGCTTTACTGGTGCATCGGTTTGGACGCCTTGCCGGTCTTGGAGTGGTTGGTCTACTTGCCACCGCGGGCGCGATTAACACCGCAGTCGCCGAGTCCCCGTCGGGCCCCTCGCCCTACGCGGCCCCCGCGCCCGCGATCCAGACCCTGGAAGCCCCGGTTCCGGTGGTCATGCCCCAGTTCGTCTTCTCCAGCCCGATGCCGGGCTTCAGCGTCAATTCGCGCTTCGGTTTCCGCAAGCTGCCGGGCGCGCCGGGCCGCATGCACGAGGGCGTCGATTTCGCCGCGCCTTCCGGCGCCCCGATCCGCTGCGCCAGCGACGGCAAGGTCCTGCGGGCCGGCGTCTCGCCGACCTACGGCAACTTCGTCGAGGTCGATCACGGCGACGGCGTCACCACCTTCTACGCCCACATGTCGCGGCGCGCCGCGACCGCCGGACGTGAGGTCCGGGCGGGCGAAACCCTCGGCTTCGTGGGCTCCACCGGCCACTCGACCGGTCCGCACCTGCACTTCGAGGTCCGCAAGGACGAGCGCCAGTTCGACCCCATGCGGGTGATCGGCCGCACCTTCGCCAGCCTGGAAGAGATCCAGGTCGGCCGCCTGGCCCGCGCCCAGAGCGCCTCCGGCGCCAACCGCGGGCCGATCCCCTACACGGTGCTGAACGGCCGGGTCCGCGCGACCCTGGGCTAGGCGCTCCGCCGTCCGAGATGAAACAGAGGCCTCCGCGGCGACGCGGGGGCCTTTTTTCGTACGCGCCCCGCCCAAGCGGCGCCGTATTCGCGGTAGAGCTTGTCGGTCGTCCTCAGGAGCCGCCCCCATGTCGCAGACCCGCCGCGCCGTAATCGCGTCCGCCCTGGCCCTCGCCGCTGTCCCGGCCTCGGCCGCCGACAGGAAGTCGGTCGAGGTCGGCAAGGCGTTTCCGTATTTGGAGAACTACTGGAAGCTGCCCGCCGCCGAGCGGTCACGCTTCGTGGTCGTCTACTACCTCAAGCGTGACGGCCGCGCCGCGACGGGCCTGAAGGGCGCCATCGTGATGGGCGCCGAGCGCACGCCGGTGAGCGTGGGGGCCGCAGGCCGGGTCTCGCCCCTGCCGACGCTCGCCCAGATCCAGGGCAAGGCCAAGATCGAGTTCGACGTCCCGGCCGACACCAAGTTTTCCATGGGCATGCAGATTGAGCCGACGGCCCGCCCGGCGGCGGAGATGAACGCCGCCGACCTGGCGCTCGCCGTCAGCCAGGCGGCCAAGGGGGCCAAGAAGGTTGCGGGCCTGATGAGCCTGGCCATGCCCACCCTGGACGCAGTGCATTTCAAGGGCCCGCCGTCAGGGCAGGCGGTGCTGGCCGATGGCCGCGTGGTCGCCCTGCCGGTGGTCAAGGGAAATCCCGTCTTCGTGCCTTCGACCCTGAGGACCGCGCGCACGCTCCGTTTTCCGCGCGCACCGACCCTGGCGATGTTCGGCACGGCTGACGGCGACTAGTCGCGGCTCTCGTCCTCGGACGGACGGGTCGGCGCCGCCGCGCGAAGCTCCTCGAAGGAGGCCCAGCGCGGGCGGGTGATCACCGGCTCGGGCTCGGGCTCGGGTTCGTCGTAGATCGCCTCAGGCTCCGCTTCAGGATCCGGCTCGGGCGCCGCCGCTTCGGTTTCGAACAGGTCTTCCTGCGGCTCGGGCCGGTAGGCGGGCTCAGGCGCGGCGGACCAGGGGGCGGGGGCCACAATCGGGGCGGCCAGCAACTCCTCCTCGTCCGGATCGGGATCGCCGGCCCAGTTCCCGGCCAGCCAGCCGGCCGCGGCGATCAGGACGACGGTGGTGACGACCAGCCACACGGGATAGTGCGCCATCACCTGGCCCAGGACGGTCACCGCCGCCAGCAGGCCGGTCGCCGACCAGGCCGCCCAGCGGCCCTTGGCGATGCGGGCTCCGACGAAGCCGCCGAAGACGGCGCTGACGAACTGGCTGAAGAGCGCAAGCAGCAGGCCCGGCAGGGGCATCTGGGCCATGATCTGGCCGGCCTGCACCGGGTCGGACGGGTCCAGCGCGGCGGGCGCGAAGACGTAGTCGCTGACCCCCTTCAGCACCGATGACAGGATCAGGGCCAGCGCCAGCCCCGTCAGTATGCCGATGACCTTTCGGGTCATGTTCCTGTTCTCCGCCCCGCCGGCAAACTAGGCGCGCGCGGCCGCCGGTCAAGTCGCCGCAGTCACCCTACACTTGCATGTAAGGGGCGCGCGTCCAGATGAGCCTTGGTAGAGAGTGCAGGCAACGGGAGGCGCGTATGGATTCGGCGTTGAGGCTGGAGGGCGTATCGAAGCGCTACGGCCGGTTCGAGGCGGTCAGGGACCTGTCCTTCGAAGTCGAGAAGGGGACCATCTGCGGGTTCCTCGGCCCCAACGGCGCGGGCAAGACCTCGACCCTGCGCATGATCCTGGGGCTCAGCGAGCCGACGGCGGGGCAGATTACCGTCCTGGGCTCCCCGGATGGGCGCAAGGTGCGCGACCGCATCGGCTTCCTGCCCGAAGAACGCGGCCTCTATCGCAAGATGACGCCGGTCGACGCCATCGCCTTCTTCGCCGCCCTGAAGGGCGTGCCGATGGGCGAGGGCCGCAGGCGCGCAAAGGCCTTGTTGGAGCAGCAGGGCCTGGGCGAGTCCCTGAAGAAGAAGATGAAGGACCTCTCCAAGGGCATGGCCCAGAAGGTCCAGCTGATCGCCTCCATCGCCCACGAGCCCGAGCTGGTCATCCTCGACGAGCCCTTCTCGGGCCTGGACCCGGTGAACCAGCAGGGACTGGAAGCCATGATCCGTGGCCTGGCCGACCGGGGCGCGACGGTGGTCTTCTCCACCCACGTGATGCAGCACGCCGAACGGCTGTGTAAAAAGGTCGTGCTGCTGGCCCACGGCGCCAAGGTGTTCGAGGGCACGGTGGACGCCGCGCGCGGCGAGGCGCCCCGGGCGCTGGAACTGGAAGGCCGGATCAGCGCCGAGGAGGCCGCGGGTCTGCCCGGCGTCTCGGGCGTCGAGTCCACCGCTGTCGAGGGCGACGAGCCGGGCGTCTACGCCCACCGCGCGGCCCTGACCAAGAATGCAGACCCCCAGGCGGCGCTGAAGGCCGCCTTCGCCCGCGGCCTGGACGTGCGGCGCTTCGAGATGAAGCAGCCCTCGCTCCACGACGCCTTCATCGTGCTGACAGGAGCCGACCGAATCGTGCTGACCGGAGCCGACCGATGAGACGCCTGTTCCTGATCGCGCGGCGCGAGTACTTCGCCTACACGCGCACCGTCGGCTTCTGGCTGTCCATGCTGGTGCTGCCGGGCTTCATCCTGCTGGGCGGCATGCTGCCCGCCTACATGAAGAACGCCGCCCCCACGCGCCAGGTCGCCATCGTCGACCTGACCGGCCAGGACATGGGGGCTGTGCTCAAGGCCGCCATGACCCGCAACCGCCTCAAGGCCGACGCCGAGGACCTGCGCGACCTCGCGGTCGCCGAGGCGGGCCGCGAGAAGGCCGACGCGCTGCGCGACCTGACCGAGGCGCAAGGCCTGGACGCCGGGGTCGCGCGCCTGCGCCAGATCGCGCCCAAGGCCGCCGCCGGCTGGCAGCGGTCCAAGGACTCCGTCGTCGTGGTCCAGACCCCGATGGATGTGGCGGCTGCGCCAAGCGTCGAGGCGGCGGAAGCCGCACTCAGGCCCTACATCCAGGGCGACCGGACGCTGGCGGGCAAGCCGGCGCTGGACGCCGCCGTGATCCTGACGATGAAGGACGGCGTGCCAACAGGCCGCTTCTGGTCCAAGGGCGTGACCGACACCCGCGCCGAGGACGCCGTGCGCGACGGCCTGACCGAGGTGATCCGCTCCCAGCGGCTGGCGACCCTGGGCCTGACGGAGGCGGAGGCGCGGGGGCTGGATTCCATCCGACCGGCGCTCGACGTCTTCTCCACCAAGTCGGCCAAGGGCGAGGCCGTGGGCCTGCGCGACCGCCTGCCGGGCCTCGTCGGCTTCGCTTTCGGCATGCTGCTCTGGTCGACCATCATCACCGGGGCCTCGATCCTGATGAACTCGGTGATGGAGGAGAAATCCAACCGGGTGCTCGAGGTGCTGTTGTCTTCCGCGTCCACGACCGAAATCCTGGCCGGCAAGGTGCTGGGCGTGGCGGGGATCACCGCCACGGTGCTGGGCGTCTGGACCGCCATCGGGGCGTTCGGACTGCACAGTCTGGCCGCCGTGGCGCCCGGGATCGTCGGCGACTTCGTCTCGGTGCTGACCACCGGGGGGCTGATCTGGTTCCTGCTGATTTACCTGGTCGGCGGCTACCTGATGTACGCCTTCCTGTTCACGGCGGTGGGCGCCTTCTGCGAGACCCCGCGTGAGGCCCAGACTCTGCTGGGACCGATCATGATCATGCTCTCGGCGCCGATCATCGTGCTGCAGCTGGCGATCCGCACGCCGGACATGCCGCTGGTCAAGATCATGAGCTGGATCCCGCTGTTCACGCCCTTCCTCATGCCCGCCCGGATTCCGTCCGAGCCGCCGCTGATCGAGATCATCGGCACGGTGGTCGGCATGGCGCTGACGGCGGCGGTGATGATCTGGCTGGGCGGCAAGGCCTTCCGCGCCGGCGCGCTCACCTCGGGCAAGCTGGACTGGAAGGGCGTCTTCGCGGCGATGAAGGGGGATCGTTAGGCCCATGGACGGTGACGGCGATTACGATCTGCCCACTCGGGACGAAGTTCTGGCGCAAATCCGCGCATTAAGAGAAGGGCGCATCTCCCGAGAAGAAGCCGATGCCTGGGCGACAGCTTTCATCGTGGCAGACGGACCCTATCACAATCCAAGGATAGTTGATTGGGGAGTCTGGCGAGCGATCCAGAAGCTCAGTGGATGCGACCTCAGACACGGCAAAGAGGAACCCTACCTTTTTGACGATGAGAGCTTCGCTGAGTGGGAGCGCCAACTCATGTTCTCCGACACAGCGTTCCACTAGGTGACAAGCGTCATCAGAGCCTGCTGATGACCAGGTCCCGCTTGACTCGATCAACGCGCTGGTCGGCGGGGGATGGCGATCTTCACTCCTATTGTCCCACCCCTCCGCTACCCATAGCTTGTTCGCCGAACGCGATCACACAGAGGAGCCTCCCATGGGACTGCTGGACGGAATGCTGGGCGGCGCCCTGGGCGCGGGGCTGGCGGTGGCGGCGACCAAGTTCATCGACGAGCACGGCGGGGTGAGCGGCATCGCCAGCCAGCTGCAGACCCATGGCCTGGGTGATACGGTCAATTCCTGGATCGGCAAGGGCGAGAACCATCCCATCGCCGCCGAGGACCTGCAGCGGGTGTTCGGCTCGGGCACCCTGGCCGACATGGCCGCCCGCATCGGCATGACGCCCGAGGAGCTGACCCAGAAGATGTCGCAGATCCTGCCGGCGGCGGTCGATCAGCTGACTCCGGATGGCGTCATTCCGCCCGCGCCGGCAAAGCCGGCCTGATCACGGGACAAGGACTAATTCGGTGACACTGTACTAATTTCCCGACGGCGCCCGCGCGCCCGATGGCCTGCCGCGCCAGGACGGGAATTTAGTACAGTGTCACCGAATTAGAGGGCCAAACCAAAAAGGCCGCCCGTTGCGGGGCGGCCTTTTCGAATCTTGTCAGGCGTAAAGCCTAGCGCTTCGGGCGCGGCTTCGGCGGCGGCAGCACGCCTTCGCGCTGCAGGCGCTTGCGGGCCAGCTTGCGGGCGCGGCGCACGGCCTCGGCCTTCTGGCGGGCGCGCTTTTCCGAGGGCTTCTCGTAAGCCACGTGGCGCTTCATCTCGCGGAACGAGCCTTCGCGCTGCATCTTCTTCTTCAGCGCCTTGAGGGCCTGATCGACGTTGTTGTCGCGGACGAAAATCTGAACCAGGGTCGTCTCTCCATTCGTCGCCGCCGCAACCCTGCTCGAGGCGGGCGGGCGAATAAAATCTTGATCCCGGAAGGCAGTGCCTGCCGGATTGGTGGCGCGGAATACATCACGAAGGCGGGGCTGTCTAGGCGCGACGGCTTACGCGGCTTGGGATATGTTGCCCTCATGACACCAGGAACCAAGACTCGGGCCAAGGCCGGGGGCGGCGGACCGCAGGACTGGGCCGAGCGCACGGAACAGGCCCTGCTGGCCGCCTTCATACCCCATGCGGGGACCGAAGGGTGGAGCAAGGCCGCCATGATCCGCGCGGGCGCGCAGATCGGCCTGTCCGAAGGCGACCTGGGCCTGCTCTGCCCCAATGGGCCGCGCGACCTGGCCGCCCTGTTTTCCAGGCGTTGCGACGACCAGGCCCTTGCCGCGCTGAAGGCGCTGGACCCGCCGCCCGCCAAGATCCGCGAGAAGATCGCCGCGGGTGTCGAGCAGCGCATCGAGGCCGCCATGGTCGACGAGGCGGCCGCGCGCCGCTGGGCCGGGTTCCTGGCGCTGCCCTCGAACATGGCGCTCGGGATGAGCCTGGCCTGGGAGAGCGCCGATGTCCTGTGGCGTTGGGCCGGCGACGTGGCCACCGACGAGAACCACTACTCCAAGCGCGCCATCCTGGGCGGCATCCTGATTCCCGCGCTGGCCATCCGTTTGGCCGAGGGCAAGCAGGCCTGCGACGCCTTCGTGGCCGCGCGTATTGAAAACGTCATGCAATTCGAGAAATGGAAGGCCGGGATCAAGCCGTCGGAGCATTTCGACCGCATCGCCCGCACCCTGTCGCGCATGAGATACGGAACCCCCGCATGAAGCTGAAGACTCTCGCCCTGGCCGCCGCCGGCGCCGCGGTGCTCGCCGTCGGTCTCGGCCTCGGGGCCCAAGCCCGCGCCGCCGACCCCATCACCACGCCCTACGACGCGACCTACGCCGTCGATCCCGCGAAGCTGCCCAGCGTCTGCACCAGCGGCTCGAACGCGAAGCTGTACCTGAAGTTCGGCGACACCGTGTTGGCCACGCCGCGCGCCGCGGTGACCAGCTTCACCCCGATGCGGGTGGCGGTGGTCAAGGACAACGACGTCCCCATCGGCTTCAGCTTTCCGGCCGACAGCGGCTGCGCCGAGAATCCGATCGTGGTCGCCCGCGCTGACGTCCGGCTGGAGGGCCGGGCCGAGCCCCTGCTGCTGGCCACATCGACCACGACCGGCGGCCTTTCCAGCGCCGCCAAGTCGGTGATCTACCTGCGCGACCGGGGCAAGTGCCCGCGCGAGGGCAAGTTCGTGGTCTGCAAGGGCAAGTCGCAGGTGAACGGGGCCGAGGTCGAGACCTACGCCTTCATCGGCGAACAGGAGGTCGGCGCCACCCCGTCCGGCGAGCCGTTCTTCGCGCTCTGCGAGGGCAGCCGCTCACAGGCGGCCTGCGAGGTTTCCGACGAACTGAGCCCCGGCCTGTCCTTCCGCATCAAACTGCCCAAGGGGACCCCGCAGATCGCCGACCTCAAGGCGGTGCACGATCAGGTGCGCGCCCTGCTTGCGACCATGGCGGCGAGCTAGGCGAAGATCGCCACGGTCTGGCGCGACAGGATCACCGGGCGGCCCGATGCGGTCCACAGGCCCATGTTCTGGCTGGAATAGCCGTCCGCGACCGCCTCGCCGCGGCTGGACTTCAGGAACCAGTCCGCGTCGGGCTCGGGCTCCTCGACGAAATCGAGGCTCCAGGTCATCGAGCTGATCGGGGCGAAGGCGGTGAACATGGCCATGGCGGCGGGCGGGGCGACGTCGCCCAGCGCCACCAGCGCCGCCTCGCCGACGCCGGCGTTCGCATCCTTGTGCCGCAGCCAGATCAGCAGTTCCGGCTGGGCCTGTGTGACGAGCGCCTGACCCCCGGCGATGCGGGCGTCGAAATGGTCCGAGAAGTTCGGCCCTCCGGCCCGGAAGAAGGGCGCTCCGCCCTCGATCGGCAGCGCCTTGGGCGCCGGCGCGTCGGCGTGTTCGTAGGCCGTCGGTCGCGCGGCGCCGAAGGTCAGGATGGCGCGGGTGGCCAGGCCCTGCTCGCCCACCAGGTCGACGCCGACGAACACCGCCGACCTGCCCTGGCGCAGCACCGTCGGCGTCGCCGTGACCGGGCCGCCGGCCGGGCCGATGAAGGCGAACTGGGCCGAGCGCAGGCGGGGCAGGTTGGGGATCGCGCGCCGGGCCGCCTCGACGCAGATTGCGCCGGACAGGCCGCCGTAGGTGGTGCGCCCCTGCATCCAGTCGGGGCTCACCTCGACGGTGAAGGCGTCGCCCGAGGGCTTGAGGCTGGCGAGGAGGTCGCTGAACGGGATCATGGCGTCTAGTTGGCGGGCCGCGCGGCTTTCGACAAGGCCGTCCGGGCGGGATAGGGAACGCCCATGACCACCGCCCCCGCCGCCAGCACGAAAATCGTCGCCGTCATCGGAGGCGGGCCCGCCGGGCTGATGGCCGCCGAGGTGCTGGCCCAGGCGGGCTGCGCGGTCACGGTCTACGAGAAGATGCCGTCGGTGGGGCGCAAGCTGCTGATGGCCGGGCGCGGCGGGCTGAACCTGACCCATTCCGAAGCCCTGGCTGCGTTCCTGACCCGCTATGGCCCGGCGCGCGAGCAGATCGCCGCCCTGGTCCAGGATTTCCCGCCCCAGGCGCTGACGACCTGGGCCGAGGGGCTGGGACAGGCGACCTTCAAGGGATCGAGCGGGAGGGTGTTCCCCAAAGCCATGAAGGCCTCGCCGCTATTGCGCGCGTGGCTGGGGCGTCTGTCGAACCTCGGCGTCACGATCCGCACGCGCACGGCCTGGACGGGCTGGGACGCCGACGGCGCGCTGGCGTTCCGCGGCGAGGACGGGGCGGTGGAGGCCGCGCGGCCGGACGCCGTGGTGCTGGCGCTCGGAGGCGCCAGCTGGCCGCGGCTGGGATCGGACGGCGGCTGGGTCCAGCTGCTGGTCGAACGGGCGGTCGCCGTGGCGCCGCTGCGCCCCGCCAATGCCGGCTTCAACGTCGCCTGGTCGGACACCTTCCGTGAGCGCTTCGCCGGCCAGCCGCTGAAGCCGGTGACGCTCAGCTTCGAAGACGAGACTTCGCGGGGCGAAGCCATGATCGCGGGCTATGGCCTGGAGGGCGGGGCCATCTACGCCTTGTCGGGCCGCCTGCGCGGGGCGCTGGAAGCCGGCGGATCCGCGGAGCTGACGCTGGATCTCGCGCCCGATCTGACGGTCGAGGCCCTGGCCGAGAAACTGACCAAGGGACGCCTGGGCGACCCGGTCACCAACCGCCTGCGCAAGGCCGGCCTGTCGCCGGTCGCCATCGGGGTGATGCGCGAGGCCCGCGGCGTCGCCCTGCCGCCCGAGCCGGCAAGACTGGCGCGCGTGGCCAAGGCGGCGCGGCTGACGCTCACCGGCATGCAGGGGCTGGAGCGGGCGATCTCAAGCGCCGGCGGGGTGACCTGGGACGCGGTGGACGGCCACCTGATGCTGAAGGCCCTGCCTGGCGTGTTCGTGGCCGGAGAGATGCTGGACTGGGAAGCGCCCACCGGCGGCTACCTGCTGCAGGCCTGTTTCGCGACCGGGGTAGCGGCGGCGAAGGGCGTGCTGGCGTTCTAGCGCCGGCGACCCAGCTCGGCGGCGATGTCCTTGGTCATGAAGCCGACCTTGCGGTGGGCGGCGGTGAGCTGGTCCTTGGTCACGCCCCAGCGCTTCATCCAGTATTCCACCGCCTTGCGCTCGGAGAGGTCCAGCCGCTCGCGGTCGATGAAGCCGCGCTTGTCCTTCAGTCCGGCCATGGGGCCTCCGGGTAATTCGGTGACAGTGTACTAATTCCAGCGCCTGCGGGCGGCCCCGGATCTGGTGTCGGTGGAATTAGTACACTGCCACCGAATTACCGGGCCGCCCTGAGCCGCGGATAAAGCACGATCACGGCCAGCCCCGCCAGCACCAGCGCCGCGGCGATCAGTTTCCAGCCGGGGAGGGGCTCGTGGAGGATGAGCGCCGAGGCCGCCATGCCGAACACCGGCACCAGCAGAGCCGCGGGCGTGACGACCGCCGCCGGATGCCTGGCCAGCAGCCAGCCCCAGACCGCGAAGCCGAACATGGTGTTGCCCACCGACTGCCACGCGACCGCCGCCCAGGTCAGGGCGTCGGCGTTGCGCAGGCCGCTCTCGATGGCCGGCCAGCCCTCGAAGATGAAGCTCATGGCGATCAGCGGCGGGATCGAGAACAGGCTGGCCCAGACGACGTAGGCGAGCGCGTCGACCTTGCCGGACGCCTTCATCACCATGTTGCCGCCCGCCCAGCTGAGCGAAGCCAGCAGGGTCAGGCCCAGCCCCAGCGGGGTGGTGTGGGCGTCGGTGTGGGTGGCGATGACGCCCAGGCCAAAGGCGGCCAGCGCCAGGGCCGCGATCTGGAAGAGGCGCACGCTCTCCTTCGCCAGCCAGACCGACAGGCCGATGGTGAAGAAGACCTGCATCTGCATGACCAGCGAGGCGAGCCCTGGTGCGATATGGCCGTTCATGGCGATGAACAGCAGGCCGAACTGCCCGGCCCCGATGAACAGGCCGTAGGCGGCGAGTTGGCTCCACGGCACGGCGGGGCGCTTGATGAAGAAGGCGGCCGGCAGCAGGGCGAAGGTGAAGCGCAGCGCGCAGAACAAGAGCGGCGGCAGGTGGTCGAGCCCCACCCGGATGACCACGAAATTCGTCCCCCACACCGCCACCACCGCCAGCGCCAGCAAGGCGTGGGTCCAGGGCAGGACGGTGGATGGCGGGGTGTAATTCGGTGACAGTGTACTAATTCCCCTCAACGCCCTGCACGAACGAACGGCGGTGGCCGGAATTAGTACACTGTCACCGAATTACTCAGAGCGCCCGTCCGATGCGATTGACGTGCCCCATCTTGCGACCGGGGCGGATCTCGCCCTTGCCGTAGAGGTGCAGTCTGGCGCCCGGCTCGGCGGCGATCTTCTCCCAGTCGTCGGCCTCGTCGCCGAGCAAGTTCTGCATCTGCGTCTCGAACAGGGCGCGCGGGTCGCCCAGCGGCCAGCCGGCGACGGCGCGGATGTGCTGCTCGAACTGGTCGCAGCCGGTCCCGTCCTGGGTCCAGTGGCCGGAGTTGTGGACCCGCGGCGCGATCTCGTTCACCAGCAGCGAACCGTCTGGCATGGCGAACAGCTCGACCCCCAGCACCCCGACGTAGTCCAGGCCCTGCAGGATCTTGCGGGCGAAGGCCTCGGCGCCGGGCTGGATGGCGTCGGCGTTGGGGGCGGGGGCGACCGTGGTGTGCAGGATGCCGCCGTCGTGGTGGTTCTGGCCGACCGGGTAGCAGGCCACGGCGCCGTCATGGCCGCGCGCGGCGATCACCGACAGCTCACGGACGAAGTCGGCCCGGGCCTCCAGGATCGCCGGCTTGTTGCCGATGGCGGCGAAGGCGGTCTCGGCCTCGGCGGCGGAATGCACCCAGCACTGGCCCTTGCCATCGTAGCCCTCACGGCGGGTTTTCAGCAGGGCGGGCGCGCCGATGCGCTCGAGCGCGGCGGGGATCTGGTCGGCGCGATCGATGGCCTCGAAGGCGACGGTGGCGGCGCCGACGCGGTTGAGGAAGGTCTTCTCGACCACGCGGTCCTGGGTCTCGCGCAGCGCAGTGGGTCCCGGCGCGACCGGCGCCCCCATGGCCGCCAGCTTGTCCATGGGATTTGATCCTGAAAGCTGATGAGTGCAAT
>CAZRKY010000083.1:0-12154 GCA_964600375.1 uncultured Caulobacteraceae bacterium
AAGGGCACCGGTAACTCGGAAATCGTTCTCGACCGCAAGGTGGCCGACAAGCGGATTTATCCGGCCATCGACGTGCTCAAGTCCGGCACGCGGAAGGAAGAACTGATCACGCCCAAGGATCAGCTGCAGAAGACCTACATCCTGCGCCGAATCCTCAACCCGATGGGCCCGCAGGACGCGATCGAGTTCCTGCTCGACAAGCTGCGCCAGACCAAGAACAACGCCGAATTCTTCCAGAGCATGAACACCTAGGCCCGGGATCACAGCACATACGGCAAGGGCGGCCCTCGCGGGCCGCCCTTTTCATGTCGGACGTGGTTTCACGTGAAACACGACCGAAAATGTCGTCTTACGACAGTATTGGATCAGGCCAGCCGGTCGCCCAGGAAGTTGGCTGTCCGCTGGTTCGCGAGGTCCGCGTCTGCCTGGTGGAAGTGCTCGCCGCCGGGCCGGGCGAAGGCGTGGTCCCGGCCGGGATAGACATGCACCGTCACCAGCGGGTGGCCGGCCATGGCGGCCAGCACCTGGTCTCGGGCTTCGGGGGGCGTATAGGCGTCGGCCTCTGCGATGTGGAGCATCAAGGGGGCCTTGACCGTCTCGTCGAGCCGCGCCTGCAGATTGACGCCGTAGTAGCCGACTGCGGCGTCGATATTGGTCCGGGTCGCGGTCAGGAAAGCGAGGTGGCCGCCCAGGCAGTATCCGACGGCGCCGACCTTGCCGGTGCAATCGGGGCGCTCGCGGATCTGGTGGATGGCGAACTGGATGTCCGCCATCCCCTTGTCGAAGTCGAAGCGGTTCATGTAGCCGAGCGCCTGCTTCCATTCCTCTTGCGTCTTGTCGGTCAGTTCGATGCCAGGCTCGAGGCGCCAGAACAGGTCGGGGCAGACGGCAAGGAAACCGAGGTCCGCCAGGCGGTCGCACACTTCGCGCATGACGGCGTTGATGCCGAAGATCTCCTGGATGGCCACCACCGCCGGCCAGGGGCCCTCGCCCTCGGGGGTGGCGACATAGGCGCCGAAATCACCGTCCGGGGTCTCGATCGTCCAGCGCTCGTTGGGCATCGCGGGTCATCCTGGGCTAGAAGGCTTTCACAGACCCCCTTCGGGGCGGCACAAGGACAGGTCCGCACGCATGAATGTCAAGATCGAGATCGACTGCACCCCCATCGAGGCCCGCAGCTTCCTGGGCCTGCCGGACGTCACGCCGCTCAACGAGCACATGGTCGCCGAGATGCAGAAGCGCATGGACGCCAACATGGCCGCCATGCAGCCGGAAGAGATGATGAAGGCCTGGACCAGCTTCGGCATGCAGGCCACCGACCAATTCCGCCAGATGATGACCGCCGCGGCGACCGGCGCGACCGGCGCCGGCCTGGGCAAGAAGTAGTCTGCCCTGAACCTCGCCGCCCCCATTTTCGCCCTCGCGACCGCGCCCGGCCGGGCGGCGATCGCGGTCGTGCGCCTTTCAGGAGAAGGCGTGGACACGATTGTTGCGGCCCTGGCCGGCGATCGGCCGCAACCGCGCCGCGCCAGCCTGCGCTGCCTGACGAGCCTGGGCGGGGTGAAGCTGGACGACGCCCTGGTCCTGCGCTTCCCCGCCCCTGACAGCTACACGGGCGAGGATTGCGCCGAGCTCCACCTGCATGGAGGCCGGGCGGTGGTCGAGGCGGTGCTTGCGGATCTGGCGGCGCGGGGCGCGCGGCCCGCAGAGCCGGGCGAGTTCACCCGACGGGCCTTCCAGAACGGCAAACTGGACCTCAGCCAGGCCGAAGCGGTTGCGGACCTCGTCGACGCCGAGACCGAGGCGCAGCGAACCCAGGCGCTGGACCAGCTCGGCGGCGCGCTTGCGCGCAGGTACGAGGCTTGGCGATCGGAGCTGGTGGAGGCCTTGGCCTATCTGGAAGCCGCGATCGATTTTCCCGATGAGGACCTGCCTGAGGCGGTTGCGGAGCGCGCGCGGCCTCGGGTTGAGAGCCTGCTGGGGCAATTGGACGCGGCACTCTCCGATGCGGCGCGTGGGCAGCGGGTGCGTGAGGGCTGGCGGATCGCGGTCATCGGCGCTCCGAACGCCGGGAAGTCCAGCCTCTTCAACGCCCTGGTGCGCCGGGAGGCAGCCATTGTCACCGCGACGCCGGGCACCACGCGGGATGTGATCGAGGCGACTCTGGCCCTGGACGGCTACCGGGTCCTTTTGGCCGACACCGCCGGTGTGCGCGAGACAGAGGATGCGATCGAGGCCGAGGGCGTCCGGCGTGCAAGGGCCTGGGCCGAAGGCGCGGGACTGAGAATTTGGGTGATCGACGCGTCGGCGTCTGATGGAAGCTGGCGCGAAGCCCAGGATTTGGTCCGACCGGGGGACATCGCCCTCTTCAACAAGGTTGACCGGGCCGCTGGCGTGGACCGGAGCGCGGCGGAAGCCTGGTGCTCCCACAGTGGCCTGGAACAGGTGGACGTGTCCGTGACCGGCGAATGCGGGATTGATGGTCTGGACGCCAGACTGCACGCCCGCGCCATCGAGGCCTTGGCGGGGAGCGAGTTTCCGGCTGTCACGCGGGAGCGTCACCGGCTGCGCCTGACTGAGGCGCGGACCCACCTTTCACGGGCGCTTTCTGTTATGGGGCAAGCGGAATTGGCAGCCGAGGACCTACGGCTGGCGGCGCGCGCTCTGAGCCGGGTGGCGGGGCGAGTCGACGCCGAAGATATCCTCGATGTGGTCTTCGCGAGCTTCTGCATCGGCAAATGAGGCCGGATGTTTCACGTGAAACACGACCATTTTTGTCGTAAGACGACAGCGGTGGTCATGTTTCACGTGAAACATTGTCACGTTGGCTTCCCGGGTGCTGCTGCGGTATATCAGGGCCATACTGGAAGCTGAGAATTTCGCCGGAGCAGCGCGTGTCCGCGACCTGGGACGTTATCGTGATTGGAGGGGGGCATGCAGGCTGTGAAGCCGCAGCCGCATCCGCACGCGCCGGCGCCCGGACCCTTCTTCTGACCCACAAGCTGGAAACCATTGGAGAAATGTCCTGCAACCCGGCCATCGGCGGCTTGGGCAAGGGACACCTGGTGCGCGAGATCGATGCGCTCGACGGCGTCATGGGCCGCCTGGCGGATGTGGCCGGGATCCAGTTCCGCATGCTGAACCGGTCCAAGGGGCCCGCGGTTCGCGGCCCGCGCTCCCAGATCGACCGGAAACTCTATCGCGAAGCCATGCAGGCGGAGCTCGCCGCGACGCCCAACCTCACGATCAAGGCCGAAGCCGTAGAAGATCTGATGGTCGTCGATGGCCACTGCGCCGGGGTCGTCGGCGCCTCGGGCGACGAATACCCCGCTGGCCGCGTGGTCCTGACCACCGGCACCTTCCTTAAGGGGATCATCCACCTGGGCCAACAGCGAATCCCCGCTGGCCGGGTTGGGGACGCGCCGGCGATCGGATTGTCGGATCGCCTTTACGGGCTGGGCTTGCGAATGGGCCGGCTCAAGACCGGGACGCCCGCGCGCCTCGATGGGAAGACCATCAACTGGGATGTGCTGGAGATGCAGGCGGCTGACGCCGAGCCCGTCCCCTTCTCGTTCCTGACCGACAGCATCACCACGCCCCAGGTCGCTTGCGGCATCACCTGGACCAATGCGGCCACCCACCAGATCATCGCCGACCGGCTGGAAGAATCCGCCGTCTATGGCGGCCGTATCGACGGTCGCGGCCCGCGCTATTGCCCCTCCATCGAGGACAAGGTTGTCCGCTTCGCCGACAAGACCAGTCACCAGATATTCCTTGAGCCGGAAGGCCTGGATGACGACACGGTCTACCCGAACGGCATCTCGACCTCGGTCACCGAGGAGACCCAGGATCTCTTCCTGCGCACAATCAAGGGTCTCGAGCAGGTCCAGGTGAAGCGCTACGGCTACGCCATCGAATATGACTACGTCGATCCCCGTGAGCTGGACCCCACCCTGGAGGTTCGCCGTCTGCCCGGCCTCTACCTCGCCGGCCAGATCAACGGCACCACCGGCTACGAAGAGGCGGGCGCCCAGGGCCTCGTGGCCGGCATGAACGCCGCCCGCACGGCATCCGGCGCGGGAGGCGCCGTCTTCGCCCGCGACGAGGCCTATATCGGCGTGCTCATCGACGACCTGGTCACCCGCGGCGTCACCGAGCCCTATCGCATGTTCACCAGCCGCGCGGAGTTCCGGCTGCTGCTCCGCGCGGACAACGCGGACCAGCGGTTGACGGCCCGCGGCCGCGAGCTGGGTCTGGTCGGCGATTCCCGCTGGAGCGCCTTCTCGGTCAAGGCGTCGGCCTTGGCTACGGCCCGCGAGCAGGCCCGCGAGTTGACTCTCACCCCCTCCGAGGCCGCCAAGGCCGGGTTCAGCGTCACCCAGGACGGGCAACGCCGCTCGCTCCTGCAGCTGCTGGCCCACCCCGGTGTCACCCTGGAGCGGCTGGCGGCGTTGTGGCCCGAGGTGGCGGCCTGGCCGAAGGACGTGGCCGAGCAGGTCGAGATCGACGCCGCCTACGCCGGCTATCTCGATCGCCAGGCGGCCGATGTCGCCGATTTCCGCAAGGAGGAATCCCTTACCCTGCCGGCGGATCTGGACTACGCCACCGTCGGCGGGCTCTCCAACGAGTGTCGCGAAAAGCTGGCCGCAACCCGCCCACTGACCCTTGGACAGGCGGGGCGTATCGAGGGCGTGACGCCCGGCGCCCTCACCGCCCTGCTGGCGCACGTGCGCCGGCGAGACGATCATGCCGGTCGCGCGGCCTGAGCCCGCCGCCGGGATGGCGGACCCCCCCTATGACGCCGAGGCGTTCGCCCGAGATTTCGGCGCCACGGCGTCACAGATGGCGGATCTCGAACGCTTCTGCCTCAAGGTGGCCGAGACGAACGAGGTGATGAACCTGGTCGGTCCGACCACCCTGCCCGCCTTCTGGTCCCGCCACGCGGCGGATTCCGCCCAGGTGTTGAACCTGGCTCCCAAGGCCCGGACCTGGGCCGATCTGGGGGCGGGCGCCGGCTTTCCGGGCGTGGTCCTCGCCATAATGCTCAAGGGGCGCCTGGGCGCCCAGGTCCACCTTGTCGACAGCCTGGCCAAGCGGTGTCGATTCCTGGAAGAGGTGGTCGCCGACCTCGACCTGCCGGCGCAGGTCCACTGCAGCCGGGCCGAAGACCTCAAGCTGCGGGTGGACGTGGTGACCGCCCGCGCCTGTGCGCCCCTGCACAAGCTGCTCGGCTTCGCACGACCTTACCTCGCGCTGAACGCGGAGGGCTTGTTCCTCAAGGGCGAAAACGTTCTCGCCGAGCTGGATGAAGCCCGCCGGGCCTGGAAGTTCGACGCCGACCTCGTTCCCTCCCTCAGCGATCCCCGCGGGCGAATTGTCCGCATCCGGAGACTTGCCCGTGCCTGATGACGTCATGACCGGCGCCAGACCGGATACCCTCACCCCACATAGCGCATCGAGCCTGCGTGTGCTGTCCGTCGCCAACCAGAAGGGCGGCGTGGGCAAGACCACCACGGCTATAAATCTTGGAACGGCGCTCGCGGCTGTGGGCGAGCGGGTCCTGCTGGTCGACATGGACCCCCAGGGAAACGCCTCGACGGGTCTGGGCGTGCCCATGTCGGCGCGCAAGATGACCATGTACGACGTCATCGTCGACGGCCGGGGCGTCGCCGAGGCGGCGGTCGAGACCGCGGTGCCAGGGCTTTTCATCGTGCCTTCCGATCCGGACCTCTCCGGCATCGAGATCGAGCTCGGCCAGGCCGAGCGCCGGAACTTCCGGCTTCGCGACGCGATCGAGAAAATGCGGGCTGACCAGGCGGAAAACCCGGCCCTACCCGGCTTCACCTATATATTGATTGACTGCCCGCCATCGCTCAACCTGTTGACGGTCAACGCCATGTCGGCGGCGGACGCCGTGCTGGTGCCGCTGCAGTGTGAGTTCTTCGCGCTGGAGGGCCTGACCCAGCTGATGCGGACGGTCGATCTGGTGAAGTCCAGCCTCAATCCCAGGCTGGAGATTCAGGGCATCGTGCTCACTATGTACGATCGGCGAAACTCGTTGTCGGGCCAGGTGGCGCAGGACGTGCGCAGTCACTTCGGGGACAAGGTCTATGAGGCCGTTATCCCCAGAAACGTAAGGGTTTCCGAGGCGCCGTCGTTCGGCAAACCGGCCCTGATCTACGATCTGAAATGTGCGGGCAGCCAGGCCTATCTGAGGCTGGCCCGCGAGGTGGTGGCGCGCGAGCGCGCCCGCCGCGAAGCCGCCTGAGAAGGAAGCCATGACCATGTCCGAACGCCAAAGAGGATTGGGCCGCGGCCTCTCCGCCCTGCTGGAAGAAGCGAGCGCCGAACAGCCTGTCCAGCCGCCCGCAACACCCCCTTCAGCGCCCTCCGCTGGAGGCGTGCGTCATCTGCCTATTGAGTTGATCCAGGCCAATCCGGATCAACCCCGAAAAAATTTCGACCCTGACGAGCTTCAGTCCCTCGCTGAGTCGATCCGTTCGCGCGGCGTGATCCAGCCGATTATCGTGAGACCTCGCCGCCAGGCCGAAGGCGAGTTCGAGATCGTCGCCGGCGAGCGTCGCTGGCGCGCGGCCCAGCTCGCGGGCCTGCACCAGATGCCGGTCATCGTCCGCACGCTGGGGGACAACGAAGTCCGCGAACTGGCCATCATCGAGAATGTTCAGCGCGCCGATCTCAACCCCGTCGAGGAGGCGCACGGCTATTCGGCCCTGCAGGCCCATGGCGGCCACAGCCAGGCGGAGGTGGCCCAACTGGTCGGCAAGAGCCGCAGCCATGTGACCAACACCCTGCGGATTTTGGAACTGCCCCAGCCGGTGCTGGACCACCTGGTTGCCGGTCGTTTAAGCGCCGGCCACGCCCGGGCCATCGCCGCGACGGCCGACCCGGCCGCCTTGGCCGAGCGGATCGTCGCCTCCGGGATGAGCGTCCGCCAGGCGGAGGCGCTGGCCGCGGCCCCGACGGCGCGGGCCGAGAAGAAGGCCGGCGCCCAGCGCGGATCCAATGCCGACACCCTGTCCCTGCAGCAGGATCTGGCGGAAGCGCTCGGCCTGGAGGTCACCCTGCGCGACCGCGGCGGCAAGGGCGAGCTGACGGTCCGGTACGGCACGCTTGAGCAGCTTGACGAGATCTGCCGCCGGCTCATGCGCGCGGACCGCCCCGCGGGCGTCTGAGGGTGCAAATAGACCGTAACGAAAACAACGGCTTAGCGGAGCCGCTCGCGCTGTTGCGCAGGCAGCCCTACCGGAGGCCGACCGGCGACTGCAAATTCGCGACAGAGGCCGTTTTCGAAGGGCCTTCTAGAGCCCTAAGCGTCGGGCCCGACCCGCGATCGAGAGCAATAGACGCTCGGCGATGAGGGCGTCGGGCGACCCGGACTGCTTGCAGGCGCGGTCGGCGTCGAGCACGTCGGGCTGGATGCGGTTGAGTTCGTGCAGGGTCCAGGCGCGGGCCTGGCGCAGGAACTCTCGCTCCTGCTTCCAGAAGACCCCGGCCGACTTGGCGGCCTCCTTCATGTCGGCGCCGGACCGGGCCAGGGTCAGCACCCGGCGGAGCTTGGCCAGGTGCATGCCGGCGGCGCGAACGGCGGCGGGACCGGTCTCGCCCTCGCCGAAGGCCCGGCGCACGCCGTTCTGAGTCGGCTCCATGCGGCCGCCGAAGGCGTCGGAGGCTGCGTCGAAGAGCGAGGCCTCGGGTTCGACTCCCAAAAAATCCTCGAGCTCGGCCGCGGAGGCCTGACGGCCGGAGCCCGGGCCGAGGAAGAGCGCCAGGCGCTCGATTTCGGAACGCGCGACCCCACGCTCCTTGGGCAAACGGGCGACGAAGACCTCGAGCGCATCGGTGGACAGGGAGACCATGTCCCGGGCCAGGGATTCCCGCACCATCCGCGAGACGTCCCCCGGCTCGTCCTCGTAGCAGGGGACGCACGCCACCCCCGCCGCCTTCTCAGCCGCCTTGCGGAGAGTGCTTTCGCGGCCCAACGCGCCGCACTCGATGAGGAAGTAGGCGTCGGGGTTGAGCGCTCCGGCAGCGTGGGCGGTCAGGGCCTCGGCGGCGGCCTTGTCGATAGGCCCCTTCTCCGCGGAAAGCCTCAACCGCACCAGACGCTTGCCGCCCAGCAAGGACTGCGCCATGAGCTCGCCCTCCAGCCGGCCGCCGTCCTCGCTGAGGTCGGAATCCGTCAACTGGGCGACGTCGAATGGGTCATCCGGATCCTTGGCGATGGCCCGGGCGACGATGTCGGCCCGTTCGCGCACCACGCCGCGATCACGACCGTAGAAGAGCGCCGCGCGATGCTCCCGGCCCGGCTGGGTGAGGAATCGATCGACGTCGGGCCGGCGCTTTAGCTCCATGGCGCGACTACTGCTCGGCGAAGAAGGCGAGCAGGTCCGTCTTGATCTGGTCGGCGGCCTGGCTGGCGGCGCGCACCTGGCCGTCCTGCTGGGCGGCAATGCCGGCGTAGGGCTGGTCGGTGGTATCGTAGGTGATGTGTATGGGCCGGTTGCCGCGCAGCACCATCTGGCCCGTGGTCGCGTCGGTCAGAACGTAGGACGCCGCCAGCGTAACTTCGTAGCGCGTCGCCACCCGACTGGCGTCCAGCCCGCGGGACTGTCGGTGTTCATTCAGCGTCACCTTCAGCCGGTAGGCCGCGGGCGCTGACCGGTCCCAGGCCAACGCGTCCTCCAGGCTTTCGCGCACGAGGAATCCGGTGCGGGTGTTGGGAACTTCAACCGCGATCCGGCGCATCCCCGCCGCCGACGGCCGGGCGTACACGGGCGCGAAGCCGGCGCAGGCCGTCAGGGTCGGCGCGGCCACGGCGAGCGCCAGTCCAACCGCAATCGCCTTGCCCCACTGGAGTTTGCCGGTCATCCGCTATCCCGCAACGATGTTGACGATGCGATCCCTGACCACGATGACCTTGCGCACCGTGGACCCCTCAAGGTGGCGCACAACCGCCTCGTCGGAAAGGGCGATCTCGCGCACAGCCTCGTCCTCGAGCCCCGGCCGGACGCGAATCTCGCCGCGACGCTTGCCGTTGATCTGTACGGGCAGCACGAGTTCTTCTTCGGCCGCCAGGTCTGCGTCGAACTCCGGCCATGGGGCGTCGACGATGAGGCCGCGTTCGCCAAGGGCGGCCCAGCACTCCTCCGCCAGGTGGGGCACCAGGGGCGCGACGAGGCGCGCCAGGGCGGAAAGCGCTTCGCGATGGGCCGCCGCGCCAACGGCAATGGCATCCACACCCTTGATTGTGTTCACATATTCGTAAAGGCGCGCGATGGCCGAGTTGAACCGGAAGCCTTCGAAGCCCTCGCTGACCGCCTTGATCGCCTTGTGGGTGGCGCGACGGAGCGCCTGGGCCGCTGCCGGGTCTCCGGGAGCAACGTTCCCGGTGGGCAGTGTCTCGAACTCGGCCCATACCCGGTTGACGAACCGCCACGCCCCTTCAACCCCGCCGGCGGTCCACTGAACGTCGCGTTCGGGCGGACTGTCGGAAAGCACAAAAAGGCGTCCGGCGTCGACTCCATAGGTCCCGAGGATTTCTTCGGGCGCGACGACGTTCTTCTTGGATTTCGACATCTTTTCGATGTCGCCGATGACCAGCGGCTCGCCGGTGGACATCCGGGTCGCCGACCGGGTGTTTCCCGAAACCTTGAGGTCGACGTCGGTCGGCTCGACCCACTTGCCGTCCGGAGCCCGGTAGGTTTCATGGGTCACCATGCCCTGGGTGAAGAGGCCCGCGAAGGGTTCGCGCACGCCCAGCATGCCGTCGTCGGCGAGCGCCCGGGTGATGAAGCGGGCATAGAGCAGGTGCAGGACGGCGTGCTCGACCCCCCCGATGTACTGGTCGACCGCCAGCCAGTAGTCGGCCATCTCCCGGTCGATGGGCGTCTCGGCGTGGGGATTGGCGAAGCGGGCGAAATACCAGCTGGAATCCACGAAGGTGTCGAGCGTATCGGTCTCACGCTCGGCGCCCTCGCCGCAGGCCGGGCAGGTCGTGTGTTTCCAGGTCGGATGGCGCGCGAGGGGATTGCCGGGGACGTCAAAGGTGACGTCGTCGGGTAATTCCACCGGAAGATCGGCGGCCGGCACGGGGACCGGACCGCACTTGGCGCAGTGGATGACCGGGATCGGACAACCCCAATAGCGCTGGCGCGACACCCCCCAGTCTCTCAGTCGGTAAACCGTCGCGCCTTCACCCAGGCCGAGGCTCTCGGCTTTGGCGATCGCGGCGGTCAGACCGGCCTCGATGGTCATACCGTCCAGGAACCTCGAGTTCACAAGGGTCCCAGGACCGGTGTAGGCCTCTGCTTCAATGTTGAATGTCAATGCATCAACATTCGGCGGCGCTACCACAGGCAGCACGGGCAAACCGTATTTGCGGGCGAAATCCAGGTCGCGCTGGTCATGGGCCGGGCATGCGAAAATCGCGCCCGTGCCGTAGCCCATGAGGATGAAGTTCGCGATCCAGACCGGCAGCTTCCACTCCGGATCGAAGGGGTGGGAGACATAGAGGCCGGTGAAGATGCCGGTCTTCTCGCCGGCCTCGATGGCCGCCTCGGTCGAGGCGCCGCGGCGGGCCTCCTCGACATAGGCGGCAATCTCCGGATTGGCCTTCGCCAGCGCTTCCGACAGGGGGTGATCGGGGGCAAGGCCCACAAAACTGGCCCCGAAGAGCGTGTCGGGCCGTGTGGTGTAGACCTCGATGTGCTCGGACCCGCCCGGCGCATCACCGGCAAGCGGGAACTTCAGGCGCAGTCCCTGGCTCTTGCCGATCCAGTTCTCCTGCATCAGCCGGACCTTGTCCGGCCAGCGGTCGAGCGTCTGCAGGCCCTCGATGAGCTGGTCGGCGTAGTCGGTGATGCGCAGGAACCACTGCGTCAGCTTGCGCTTTTCGACCGGCGCGCCCGAGCGCCAGCCAAGGCCGTCGACGACCTGTTCATTGGCCAGCACGGTGTTGTCGACCGGATCCCAGTTGACGACGCTTTCCTTGCGATAGACCAGGCCGCGGGCCATCAGGTCCAGGAACCACTTCTGCTGCTGGCCGTAGTATTCCGGGTCGCAGGTGGCGAACTCACGCTCCCAGTCGATGGAAAGCCCCAGCAATTTCAGCTGGCTGCGCATCGCGGCGATGTTCTCGTAGGTCCAGCCCTTGGGGTGAATTCCACGCTCGATGGCGGCATTTTCCGCAGGCATGCCGAAGGCGTCCCAGCCCATGGGGTGCAGGACGTTGAAACCCTTGGCTCTTTTGAAGCGGGCCACGACGTCGCCCATGACGTAGTTGCGCGCGTGGCCCATGTGGATGGCCCCCGACGGATAGGGGAACATCTCGAGCACGTAGTACTTGGGACGCCCGCCGGCCTCCTGGGGCGAGCGGGTGCGGAAAACGCCGTCCTGCTCCCAGCGGCTACGCCAGCGGGGCTCGACTTCCTTCGGATTGTACTTGGCCATGGTGTTCGGGCTTTAGCGGGTCGGGAGCGGGAGCGGAAGGGGCTTGCGGGCCTACGGTCAGGCCCGGCTCCCTGCGGCGGGATCTCCCTGATATCTCCCTGTTCTTCCCTGTTATCGAAAACAGGGGAATAGGGACCTGGTGGGGCCGGCAGGCATCGATTTCGCGAACATATCTCCCCCCGACGCCCGGCCTTGCGGCGTCCACCGGAAAAAGGTCCTTTGGTTCGGTCCTGCGGGTCAAGGCCTGGCGGAACCAGAAAAAAGCCCTCCCCGTCGCCGAGAAGGGCTCAAATCATGCGATCGCCCGGGACCGAAGGCCTGAGGGCGGACCTAGCCCCGACCGGTGGTGTTGGCCAGGCGCAGCTGGCGAGCCTTGGTCAGGATGGCGTTCTCGATATCGGTCTCGGTCTGGCTGGTGACCGCCGAGTCGACCCATTGGCCGCCCGCATTCACCTGCTTGAAGATGGCCACGTTCAGCGCGTCGGCGCGCAGACGGGTGTCGAGGATGTACACGGTGGCCTTGAAACGCTCGTCGGGCTTCTCGGGGTTGGTGTACCAGTCGGTGATGATGATCCCGCCCCAGGGATCGGCCGAGGACAGGGGCATAAAGCTGAGGGTGTCGAGCGAGGCCCGCCACAGGTAGCTGTTCACGCCGATGCCGGCTTCGGTATCGGCACCGCTGGAG
>CAZRKY010000084.1:0-12114 GCA_964600375.1 uncultured Caulobacteraceae bacterium
TCGTGGCCATTCCGGTGCTGGCGACCTCGGACCTGCTCGAACAGGCCGGCTTCACCGACGTCCGGGGTAATCCGATCGGCACGGCGGGGCTGATCGTCTTCCTGGTTCCGCCCTTCGCGCTGACCGGGCTGCTGGTGCTGGCCTGGGTGCTGTGGGTCGAGCGGCGGCCGCTGGCTACCATCGGCCTGGGCGGGCCGGGCGGCGGGGCCGGCTTCCTGCGCGGCGTCGCCATCGGCGGCCTGACGATCGCGGCCGTGGTGGCGGGGATCTGGATCGCGGGCGGCTACCGCCCCGCCGGGATCGCGCCGGCCGCCGGCTCGCCGACGGACCTGGCGAACATCGGCCTGCTGCTGGCGGCGTTCGCGCTGCAGGCCAGCGTCGAGGAGGTGATCTTCCGCGGCTGGCTCCTGTCGCTCGTGGCGCGGAAGGCGAACATCCTGGTCGCCGTCCTCGTCACCGGCGTGGTCTTCTCGCTCCTGCACTATGGCCCGGGCCAACCCTGGCTGGTGATGCTGAACACGTTCCTGTTTTCGACCTTCGCCTGCTGCTGGGCCCTGCGCGCGAACAGCATCTGGTGGGTCATGGGCTGGCACGCCGGCTGGAACTGGTTGCTGGCCACGGGCTTCGAGGTTCCGGTGACGGGCCTGGACGCCGGGACCTCCGCCCTGATGGTCAAGCTGGTCCCCGAAGGTCCGGTCTGGCTGACGGGCGGCGCCCAGGGGCCGGAGGGGAGCTGGATCTGCGGGGTGTTCTTCGCCGTCTCCAGCCTTTGGCTGCTGCGGCCTCGCAAGGTTCGACGCGCGACGCCCTGAAGACGGGCGATGGTGAGCCCCCTGGGGCTCGAACCCAGGACCCTCTGATTAAAAGTCAGATGCTCTAACCAACTGAGCTAGGGGCTCGTCGCAAAGGCGCCAACGCGACAACGGGGGGCGTCATACGGGCAGTCGCGGCCCGGAGCAAGCGTCCACGGGTCGCACTCATCCTTTGCGTTTGTTCATTTGCGAGCCGCCCGGATTCGTGCTGTGAAATCGGCGAGTTCGAGGGGGGAGCATGCGTTCGGTTCGTCTCGCCTTCCTGGCGTTGCTTTGCGGTGTCATCGCCGGGTGCCAGACCACGGCAAACTCCTATCGCGTCACGCGTGACACGGTCGGCCGGGCGGGGGTGAGCGTCCGCGACGGCCTGGGCGACGCCGTCACCGCCCCGCTCGAAGACCTGAACCTCAAGCGCAAGCTGATCCCGCCGGTGCTGCTGCGCGCGGAGGAAAATCCCTACGCCCTGGACGGCCTGACCAGCTGCGAGGCCATCGCCGCGGAGGTGTCCAAGCTGGACGACGCGCTGGGCCCCGACATGGACGAGCCGCCGCCCCCGCGCCGCACGCGCAGCCAGCAGGCCGCCGACGAGGGCGCCAACGCCACCCTGGGCGCGATCCGCGACACCACCACCGACTTCATTCCCATGCGCGGCTGGGTGCGGCGCCTGACGGGCGCGCAGCAGCATTCGACCCACGTCCAGCGCGCTATCCGCGCCGGCGCCATGCGGCGCAGCTATCTGAAGGGCGTGGGGATGCAGCGGAACTGCAATCCGCCCGCGGCGCCCAGCTGGTTCCGGCCCGGCCCGCAGGCCCGCGTGCGGATGAATCAGCCGGAAAGCCCGTCGAGATCGGCCCCGCTGCGGCGGCGCTGACCCTCGGCGAAGGCCTTGCGCCACGGCTCGAAGCGGCCCTCGGCGATGGCGGCCCGCGCGCCGGCCATGGTCTGCTGGAAGAAGGCGATGTTCCACCAGCTGAGCAGCACCTGGCCCAGGATCTCGTCGCACTTCACCAGATGATGCAGGTAGGCCTTGGAGTAGTCGCGGCCGGCCGGGCAGCTTGAGGACGGATCCAGCGGCTCGTCGTCCTCGGCGAAGCGGGCGTTCTTCAGGTTGATCGGGCCCTGCGCCGTCCAGGCCTGGCCGTGGCGGCCCGAGCGGGTGGGCAGGACGCAGTCGAACATGTCCACGCCGCGCGCGATGGCCTCGACCAGGTCGATGGGCTTGCCCACGCCCATGAGGTAGCGCGGCCGCTCAGTGGGCAGCAGGGGGGCGCAGTAGTCGAGCGTATCGATCATCTGCTGGTGACCCTCGCCGACAGCCAGGCCGCCGATGGCGTAGCCGTCGAAGCCGATCTCCAGCAGGCGGTCGGTGGACTCGCGGCGCAGGGCCTCGAAGGTCGAGCCCTGCTGGATGCCGAACAGGGCCTGGGAATCCCTCGTCCCGAAGGCGGTCTTGCAGCGCTGGCCCCACCGCGCGGAGAGCTGCAGCGCCTCCTGGGCGCGCTTCTCCTCGGCGGGCCAGGAGACGCACTCGTCCAACTGCATGACGATGTCGGCGCCCAGCAGGTCGGCCTGGATCTCCATGGAGCGCTCGGGCGACAGGACGTGTCTTGAGCCGTCGATGTGGCTCTGGAAGGTGACGGCGTCCTCCTTCACCTTGGAGATCGACGACAGGCTCATCACCTGGAAGCCGCCGGAATCGGTCAGGATCGGCCCGTCCCAGCGCATGAATTTATGCAGTCCGCCCAGGCGCTTCACCCGTTCGGCCCCGGGCCGCAGCATCAGGTGATAGGTGTTGCCCAGGATGATGTCGGCGCCGGTGGCCTTCACCTGGTCGACCGTCAGCGCCTTCACCGTCCCGGCCGTGCCCACCGGCATGAAGGCGGGCGTGCGGATGTCGCCGCGCGGGGTGCGCAAGGTCCCGGTGCGCGCGGCGCCGTCGGTGGCGGAGATCTCGAAGGGGAAAGCGGCCATCAGGCGGCGCGGAATAGCAGGCTGGAGTCGCCGTAGGAATAGAACCGGTAGCCCGTGGCGATGGCGTGGGCGTAGGCGGCCTTCATCGTCTCCTGCCCGGCGAAGGCGCAGACCAGCATGAACAGGGTCGACTTCGGCAGGTGAAAGTTGGTCATCAGCACGTCGCAGGCGCGGAACGAATAGCCAGGCGTGATGAAGATGGCGGTTTCATCCGTGAACGGATGAAGCGTTCCATCGGGCGCCACCGCGCTCTCCAGCAGCCGCAGCGAGGTGGTGCCGACGCAGACGATGCGGCCGCGCCGGGCGCGCACGGCGTTGAGCGCTTCGGCCGTGGCGGCGGAGACCTCGCCCCATTCCGGATGCATCCTGTGGTCGGCGACGTCATCGACCTTCACCGGCAGGAAGGTGCCGGCGCCGACGTGCAGGGTGACGTAGTGGGTGGAAACGCCCCTGGCCTCCAGGGCGGCGATCAGTTCGGGGGTGAAATGCAGGCCTGCGGTGGGGGCCGCGACCGAGCCCTCGTCCTTGGCATAGACAGTCTGGTAGTCGGCCCGGTCCTGGTCGTCCTCGGGGCGCTTGGAGGCGATGTAGGGCGGCAGGGGCATGTCGCCGAGGTCACGGATGGCCTGGTCCAGCGCCGGCCCGGCCAGGTCAAAGCGCAACTCGACGGACCCGTCCTCGCCCCTGGCGGCGATCTCGGCGTCTATGCCGTTCAGTTCACAGGTCTCGGCTGACTGGCCGAAGCGGATCCGGTCCCCGGGCTTCAGCCGCTTGCCGGGCCGCATCAGGGCGGTCCAGCGCTCGGGCGCCAGGCGTTTCAGCAGGGTGGCCTCGACGCGGACGATGTTCTCGTCGCGAAACCGCAGGCCGCTCAGGCGCGCCGGGATCACGCGGGTGTCGTTGAAGACCAGGGCGTCGCCCGGCTGCAGCAGATCGACCAGGTCGCCGACATGGCGATCCTCAAGGCTGGCGTGCGGGCGCACCACGAGCAGCCTGGCTGTCCCGCGCGGGGCGGGCCGGAGCGCGATGGTCTCCTCGGGCAGGTCGAAGTCGAAGTCGGACAGGCGCATGGGACCGCGGAAGGGCCATCTCGCGCGCAAGGCGTCAATGGCGCAGTTGCGTCAAATGGGGTTACGCTGGTCTCCCAACCCGGAGTCCCGCATGCAACGCCTGCTGATCGTCCTCGCCGCGGCCCTGATGCTGGGCGGGTGCAACATGGTCTATGCCGAGCAGCCGTTGTTCACGGCGGCCGATGCCACGGGCGCGCCGGCGCTGCGACCCGGCCTGTGGAGCAAGCGCGCGGCGGACTGCGTGTTCGACAGCGCCAAGCCGATCGCCGAGTGGCCCGAGTGCGCCGACCCGGTCCTGGTCACCGCCGACCGCATCGGCGACCCCGGCAAGCCTGACAAGCAAGGTCCCTACCTGCTCGCCGGCGGCGACCCGCGGGTGATGCAGATGGAACTGAAGCTGGATCCCGACAAACCGGCCATCTGGATATTCGTGGGGCTGAAGCCGCTGAAGACTGACGCCCAGGGCCGCATCACCGAAGCGCGGACCTGGATGGTCCAGTGCGGCCCGCCCCCGCCGCCCCGGCCCGAGCCGTCCGAGACCCCCGCGCCCCCTGCGAACGAAACGCTGGAACAGGCTGATGCCCGCATCCAGGCGGAAATCGCCGCCTCCGTCGCCGCGGGCGTCACGCGCGAACCCTTGCCGGGCCTCGAGATCAAGGAGGGCATGTGCATCGCCCGCGAGCGCGACCCGGTTCGCAACGCCGCCCGCGCCAGCCTCGACTGGGACGACGATGGGCCGTCGATCATCTACTGGGTGCGGGACGGCGCGGAGTGATGCGCCGGCTGCTCATCCTGCTGGCGGCGCTCAGCCTCGGGGCCTGCAACGCCGCGGTGTCCGAGCGGCCGCTGTTTTCAGCGCGGGATGCGCGCGGCGCGCCGGTGCTCAAGCCGGGGCTGTGGGCGATGATCGAGAACACGGGGGAGCCGTGCCCCTTCGACGCCGCCCGCCCGCCGACGCCGTGGCCCGGCTGTGCGAAGCCCGTGATGATCACCGAGACCACCATCGGAGACCTTTCCCAGGACGATGTGGTCATGGCCTACGTCCTCGTCCGGGGCCGGCCGCTCATCCTGCAGGCGGAGATGAAGGACCAGGGCATCGCCGACGAGGCGGTCTACGCCTATCTGGCGCTCGAGCCGGCGGCCGGTTCCGGGCCCGTGACCGAATTTACCGGCTGGCTGGTCCAGTGCGGGCCGCCCGGGGGCGGGGAGGGTCATTCGACCGGCCTGACCGCCCATCCCTTGCCGGGCATGACCATCCGCAATCACGCCTGTTTCGCCGGCTCGGCCCGCGCCATCCGCAGCGCCGCGGTCCCCAGCCGGGACTGGGATCACACCATCCGGGTGGTGTGGGTGGCGGAGCGCCGCGACTAGTCCTCGATCGCGGCGTAGACGAGGTTCTTCAGCTGGCGGCGGATGTCGTAGGCGGTCGAGGGCAGGAGCTGGGTCATGAACACGACCGACAGTTCGTCCTCGGGATCGAACCAGAAATAGGTCGAGGCCGCCCCGCCCCAGTAGCGATCAGCGCCCGCCAGAGATCCGGCGGCCACCGGGTCGATGGTCGAGGCCAGGCCCAGGCCGAAGCCTGCCCCGATGGTTGTCGCCTCCGAGAACAGGCCGATGGCCATTTCGTTCAGGGTCTTGCCGTCCTTCAGGTGGTTGGCGCCCATGAGCGCGATGGTCCGCTCGCCGAGCACGCGCACCCCGTCCAGGGCCCCGCCGGCGCGCAGCATCTCGGTGAAACGGACGTAGTCCGCCGTCGTGCCGACCAGGCCGCCGCCGCCGGACAGGAAGCCCGGCGGGCTGAGATAGGGGCTGGCCGCGGCCGTCTCGACCAGGGCCAGGGGATCGGGCGGGGTCTTCATGTAGCTGGAAAGGAAGCGATCCACCTTCTCCGCCGGAACATGGAAGGCGGTGTCGGTCATCCCCAGCGGGGCGAAGATCTCGTCCTCGAAATAGCGGTCCAGGGTCTTGCCGGAGATGCGCTCGACCAGGGCTCCGCAGACGTCGGTGGCGAGCGAGTACATCCAGCGCTCGCCGGGCTGGTAGCGCAGGGGCACCTTGGCCAGGCTGGCGATCAGCGCATCGTTGGAGCTGTCGCGCGCCACGCTGACGCCGGCGGCCTGGTAGGCCTCCTCGACCGGGCTCTCGGCCGCCACGCCAAGCACGCGCAGGGCCGGACCGTAGGTGAGGCCGGCGGTGTGGCTGAGCAGGTCTCGGAAGGAGATCGGCCGATGCGCCGGTTCGGTCTCGAAGCCCTGGCCGTGGCTGCCGGTCCAGACGCGGTGGCCGTCGGCCCATTCCGGCAGGAAGCGCACGACGGATTCGTCGAGCTGGAAGCGTCCCTGTTCAAACAGCTGCATCAGGGCGACCGCCGTGATCGGCTTGGTCATCGAATAGATGCGGTAGATCGAATCCTCGGCGATCGGCGCGCCGGTTTCGACCGAGGCCTTCCCCACCGTGCGGCGATAGGCGAGGCGGCCGCGGCGCAGGACCGCGATGTCATAGTTGGGCAGCTTGCCGGCTTCGACGAAGCGGTCGAGGTGGGCGCCGATGCGTTCGAGCCGGGCGGGGTCCAAGCCGGTCTTCTGGATATCGATCTTCATCGTCTCACCTCATCGCCGCCGTGATCGGCGGGGTCGCCGGCCTGGAATGTCCGGAGCCGGCGCCGGGCACGAGTGCGAGCGGATCGGCCCGGTGCGGGTGGCGATGAGCGGCGGTCTGGCGGACACAGCGGTTCCGATCGCGAAAGTGCGATCCCCTTCATAACCGCTGTTCAGGCGCCTTGGCTATTCAGCGCCGCATGGCTTCCGGCGGGCGGGACTGGAAGGTCCCGAAGCGGCTGCGCACTTCGACCGGGCCGCGACGGGCGACGCGGGGGATCATGTTGCGCACGTCGGTGAACACCTTGCGGGTCGCCTTGCCGTTGCGGGTGGTGACGCAGATCGTGCGCTCGCCCTCGCGGCCCCAGTTGGTGGTGTTGGCGGTCACCGCCGGGGCGCGGCGCTTCAGATAGGCGTCCACCTTGGCGAAGGTCTGGCTGTCGATGCCCATGGCGTAGCTGCCGAAGACGACGGTGACGTCGCAGTTCTCGTCGCCGGGCGCGATGGAGGGGCGGCCGCCCTCGGGCTGGGCGGCGGTGGCCGGAACCGTGGCGCAGGCGGCGGCGAGCGCGGCGGCGGAGAGCAGGACAGCAAGACGCATCGACTTCATCCCTTCATATACCCGGGCAACCAGCCTTCATGGGCATGGCGGAGTTGTGACAGGGGCAAGCTGAACAGCTCCCGACTGGCGAATTCATCTCCGCCGGCGGTTCCGGCGACGCTGGCGCGGACGCCCGCGTCCCTCGCCAAGGCCAAAAGCGCTTCGGGGTCCGAGGTTCCGAGCAGGTAGCGTCCCTGGTCCTCGCCGAAGAGGTAGGGATGGGCGTTGTCGGGGCTGGAGGCGTTGAGCGTGACGCCCATGTTCGACGCCAGCGCCACTTCCGCCGCGGCCACGACCAGGCCGCCGTCCGACAGGTCGTGGACGGTGGTGACGGCGCCGTCGTGGATCAGGCCGCGCACGAAGTCGCCGTGCTTGCGCTCGGCGGCCAGGTCCACCGGCGGCGGGGCGCCGGCTTCGGAGCCGAACAGCTCGCGCATGTAGAGGCTGGCGCCCAGTTCGCCCTTGGTGTCGCCGATCAGGACCAGGGTGTCGCCGGCCTTCAGCTTGCCGAACCCGGCGCGCGCGCCGTAGTCCTTCAGCAGGCCCACGGCGCCCACGGTGGGCGTGGGCGGAATGGCCTGGCCGTTGGTCTCGTTGTAGAGGCTGACGTTGCCGCTCACGACCGGGAAATCCAGGGCGCGGCAGGCCTCGGCCATGCCGTCGATGGCGCGCACGATCTGGCCCATGATCTCGGGGCGCTCGGGATTGCCGAAGTTCAGGTTGTCGGTGATGGCGATGGGCTCGGCGCCCACGGCGGTCAGGTTGCGCCAGGCCTCGGCCACGGCCTGCTTGCCGCCTTCGTAGGGGTCGTTCTGGACGTAGCGGGGGGTGCAGTCCGAGGTCACCGCCAGGGCCTTGCGGGTCCCGTGCACGCGCACCATCCCGGCGTCGTGGCCGGTGGCGCTGTCGGCCAGGGTGTCGGCCATGACGTGGCGGTCGTACTGCTCCCAGAGCCAGCGCTTGGACGCCACGTCGGGGCAGCTCATGACCTTCAGCACCGCCTCGTTCCAGTCCTGGGGCGCCGGCGTCTGGCCGGGCTCGAGCCGGGGCTGCAGGGCGGGCTGGACCCAGGGGCGGTCGTAGAGCGGCGCGTCGTCGGAGAGCGGCGCCAGCGGCAGGTCACAGACCACCTCGCCCTTGTGCTTGAGCACGATGCGGCCGGTGTCCGTCGTCACGCCGATGATGGCGGCGTCCAGGCCCCACTTCTCGAAGATGGCGTGGCCGTCGCGCTCGCGGCCGGGCTTCAGGATCGCCAGCATGCGCTCCTGGCTCTCCGACAGCATCATCTCATAGGCGGTCATGCCCTCTTCGCGCTGGGGCACCATGTCGAGGTCGAGTTCGACACCGACCCCGCCCTTGCCGGCCATTTCGACCGACGACGAGGTCAGGCCCGCGGCGCCCATGTCCTGGATCGCCGCGACCGCGCCGGTGGCCATCAGCTCAAGGGTGGCCTCGATCAGCAGCTTCTCGGCGAACGGATCGCCGACCTGGACGGTGGGGCGCTTCTCGTCGGAATCCTCGTCGAACTCGGCCGAGGCCATCGTCGCGCCGTGGATGCCGTCGCGGCCGGTCTTGGAGCCGAAATAGACCACCGTCAGGCCCGCCGAGGGGGCGGCCGAGTAGAAGATCTTGTCGGCGTCGGCCAGGCCCACGCACATGGCGTTGACCAGGATGTTGCCGTCGTAGCCGTGGTGGAAGTTGGTCTCGCCGCCGACGGTGGGCACGCCCACGCAGTTGCCGTAGCCGCCGATGCCCGAGACCACGCCCGACACCAGCCGCCGGGTCTTGGGGTGCGAGGGATCGCCGAAGCGCAGGGCGTTCAGCAGGGCGATCGGCCGCGCGCCCATGGTGAAGACGTCGCGCATGATGCCGCCCACGCCCGTCGCCGCGCCCTGGTAGGGCTCGATGTAGGAGGGGTGGTTGTGGCTCTCCATCTTGAAGATGCAGGCCTGGCCGTCGTCGATGTCGATGACGCCCGCATTCTCGCCCGGGCCGCAGATCACGCGCGGACCGGTGACCGGGAACTTGCGCAGGTGCAGGCGCGAGGACTTGTACGAGCAGTGCTCGGACCACATCACCGAAAACACCCCCAGCTCGACGGGCAGGGGCTCGCGGCCCAGGCGGTCGAGGATGACCTGATACTCGGCGGGCTTCAGGCCGTACTCGGCGGCGAGTTCGGCGGAGGTCTTGGCGGGGCCAGAATCTGGCGTCGGGGAGGCGCTCATGGCGGCGCCAGTTACCCTATTCGCAGGCTCCTGTCAGGGGCGGGCGCGCAGCTTCTCCGCGCCGCCCCGGCGATCGGTCAGGCGAGGCGGCGCCGATTGCCCAGCCAGGTGGCGACGGCCAGCAGGGCGAGCGCCGCCGCCACGCCCGCGGCGATGAGGCTGAGCGTGGGGTTTCGCGCCTGTTCGCCGGCCCAGGCGCCGACCAGGCCCCAGGCGGGGGGCAGGGCGAAGATGGCCAGGCGCGTGCGCTGGACCACCCACAGCACGATCAGGGAAACCACCCCGATGGCGGCGATCGCCCAGCCCATGGGCGGCAGGAAGGCCGGAAGCTGGCCGTTGCCCGTCAGGACCAGCAGGATGTTCCCGGCGCTGGCGAAGGTCAGCCAGCCGCCCAACAGGGCCAGCGGGTAGCCGGCGAGGAAGCGTTCGGATCGGCTGGCGCCATCGAGCGTGGGGCCGGCGGCGAGCAGCGGCGCAATCAACACCGCCGCCGAGGCCATGATCACGGCGATCGACAGGTACTCGAGGTCCCAGGCGGCCACGAAAATCCACGCCCCGATGCCCACGAAGGCCAGCAGGGCCGGCAAGGCCATGCGGTTCATGAACCGCGTCCGGCCCCCGCCTCGGAACAGCTGCCACAGGGCGTAGACGAACAGACCCAGGTAAATGACGCCCCAGATCGAGAAGGCGAAAGGCGCGATCTTCAGGGTCGCATCGCTATCGGCGGCGAACTCCGCCGGGCTCTGGCCGATGTTCATCGCGATCTGGATGTAGCCGGATGCGGTGCTGGCGATCACCGCCAGCAGGATCAACAGGTTCAGCGGCAGGCCGCCGCCCCGGGACGTGGTTGTGGAAGGGGCCGTCGTCGACGTCATGGTGAAGCTCCGATCGTTGATCACCATACGCGCAACATGGGCTTTGGGTTCACTCAATCCGTGATCAAGGCCCCTGGAGCCTGGCCGCCGCCGCCCACCCTCCGCCGCCCTCTGTAACCACGAAGACCACGTCATTCCGCCCGGCTCGGAGCGGGAGCATGATGGTGTCGTAGAGCCCGACCGTCCCGAGGAAGCGGTAATCGCGTGAGCCCTGGGCATCATCGCCCGAGTAGAGGCGGCGGCCATTGACGAAGATGGTCACGCGATCACTGAACCCGAACTGCATGGGCAGATCTGCAGCGGCCGCGGCGGGCAGCTCAAACCGAGCGATCACGGCAGGCTGCTCCCGGCTCCAAACTGCCTTGCGAGCAAGGTAGACGATCCCGTTGGTTTCCGGAGCCGTCTGGCTCCACGCCAATCCTGTCCAGTCCTGGGCCTGGGCGCGGCGCAGCGCCTCGCTTTCCGGAAGGGCGGGTGAGACGCTCCAGGCCGTGACCGTGCCGGGCGCCATGGCGGCGACGGCAGGAACGGTCGTCGGATCCCGCATCCCGGGAATGGCGGCCACCCGTACGTTGGCGAAGGTCGCCGCTGCCTCGCTGGATGAGAATCCGACAAGCCCGGCGCTTTCCTCGCCTTTGAGGTCGCCGATGTGCATCAGCACGCGCCCGTCGAGTGAAACGCGCGCGGAGTCCTCATAGACGTCGATCCGGACCTTGAGCCAGCGGCCGGCCGGAATGTCGGCCCGGGCGTTGAAGTCCGGGCCCGAGAAAATCTGCCAGCTGGTGATACCGTTGACGTAAGGGGCGTACTGCACGGCGTCGGGCCGGCCGCTCAGGTGCGGGCGCAGGTAGATGTTCTCGCAGGTGTTCTCGTCGCGGCACCGGAAGATGACGCCCGGAAATCCCCGCTCGCCGCTGACCAGGACGTCGAACTCGATGACGCCGGTGCTGAACCGCTCGCCGGCCAGCATGGCGGTTCCGTCGCCGATCCGAAGCGCAGGAACTCCATCGTGCATAACGAAGGCCGCCTGGCCTGACGTCGTCCACCGGTCGGGCGTCATCGCGAACGGCCCCGCAGCCGCCATGGCGGGCGTCAGAAGCAGCGCAAGCGCCGCCAACACTCCAAGAAACCGCATCCCGGACTCCTGTTTCAGCCAACCGCCCCAAAGCCTTAGGCAATGCCGAGGGGTTGGCGACTAAAGAGGCGATAAAGAAATTCTGAGGTGGCCCGGTCGGCTCGCCGGACATCTCTCCCCCCGCGCCTTGGCCGTCACTCGGGCGGAGGCTCGCCACGCGCTTCACGGTAGACGCTGGCGATCAGGGGCTGCAGGGCGTACTCGCCGAACCAGTAGGCGAGCCAGTCGTCGTCGCCCGCGAATATCCTCCGCTGGGCGGAGAAGTCGGTCTGGGCTGAGACCTCTTCCAGCGTCCGGCCGCGGGCGATGGGGTCGACCTGCCGCTGCACTTCGTCGGTGAGGGCCAGGAGACGGGCGATGTAGGCGTGATCGTACTGCGGCGCACCGTGGCCGGGGACGAGGACGCGGAAGCGGTACGCGTCCAGCCGCCTCAGCACGGCCTCCATCTGGGTGGGCCGGATGCTGAAGAGGTACGGGATCGGCGCGACGACCGCATCCCCTGCGGCCAACACGCGTTGGCGCGGCAGCCAGACCACCGCGTCGCCTTCGGTGTTGGCCCATCCGAGATAGGCGACCTCCACGGGCGCGACAGGATCGTCGATGCGGTAGCGGTCGGTGAAGGTGACATCGGGCAGGACCATGTAGGTGCCGCGGATGTCGGGAATCCGGGCTAGTCCGGCCTGGGCGTCGATCGCCCAGTTGGCGCGCATGCGCGGCGTCAGGGCCGGATCCGCGGCGGACGCTTCGAACCCGGTCACCGCCTCCCGCAGGAGGCGCTCGCGCGTCGCCTCGTATTCCGGGGACGGTGCGCGGGCCACGGCTCCC
>CAZRKY010000085.1:0-12064 GCA_964600375.1 uncultured Caulobacteraceae bacterium
ACCGACCCGCAGCGCCGTGACGCCCATGACCGGACGCGCCTCGTCGCGGCGGCTTTCGAAGCGGGCCTGGGTCGGGGTCAGGACGGCGGCGTGGGCGTCGCCGAGTTCCGCCAGCATGACCACAAGCACGCGGTAAAGCTCGGGCGTCTCGGGCGCGGCGATGGCGGTGTCGCGGTAACGCGTACGCACGCCCTCCCAATCCAGGCCGCCGTAGGTCGCGTCGTAGTAGGAGACCCGCACCCGGTTCCAGACCGAGTCGAACACCCGGGCGTTCATCTGGGCCTGGCGTTCGGACGCCGGGGCGGTCGCGGCCGGCGCGGCCTGCGCCAGGACGGCGGGCGCGGGGGCGGCCAGGGCCAGGGTCGCAAGGAAGCCGAATACCAGACGCCGCATCACTGAAGTTCCCCGATCGCCGGGACGCTACCTTGGGGTCGCTCCGGCCTCAAGCGGGCGTTGGGTCGCGGGGAGCGCGCTAGCTCGTGACCATGGCGCTGGCTATCAGCCAGGCGAAGCCCGCGCCGAGCAGCAGGAAGCCGATGAACATCGGGGTGATCGCCCACCAGGCCCGCATCCTGCGCTTGCCGCTGAACTGGAGCACGGCGATCAGCGAGGCGAGGCCGCCGACGGCGAAGACGCCGAAGAGGATATTGCGACCGTCCTCGGTGAGGGGGGCCGTTTCCTGGGTCGCGGTGAACAGCAGCCAGGCGGCGCCCATGAGCGCGGCCAGCGCCAGCAGATTAAGGCCTACGAGGGAAAGCCGCATCAAAGGTCCCCGTATGGTGCGGGGCGCCGCGCATCGGCGCCCTACGGTTGCTGATCCCCGTGAAACGGGCTCGGACTCAACCTCTACTGGCCGAGCGAGGCAAGGAACAACCAACCGAAGCCGACCGTCAACAGCACGACGCCGAAGCTGAGCAGTAAGACGCCGCGTGTGGGATCGGCGCCACCCTTCATGCTGAGCTTCGCCATCGCCGCGAGGGTCGCCGCCGAACCCAGGCCGAACACGCCGACGAAGGCCGCCAGGCTCATGCCCGCGCCGCGCATCGAGGTGAAGATCAGGAAGGCCGGCGCCACCAGCATGGCCAGGGCCATCGCGTTCAGGCCGAACAAGGTGAGACGCATCAAAGGCTCTCCACGAGACCCGGGCCCGGACAGGGATCCCAGCTTGGCGGTTGGCCCAATATCGGCCCCAGGAGTTAACGCGGGATTATGCTTTTGGCTCCCCGCCAGCCCCGGCCGGGGCGGCCGCGTCGCAAGACGGCGAAACCTCAGTTGAACCCCGCCCGGGACCTCCCGGGGTTGACTTGAGCGCGCGCGGACGCAAAACCCCGCCCCATTCCAACGTTCCATCGCCGCCGCGCCCGCCCGCGCCGCATGGCCTCTGTCGCCCAAGGAAACGCCGCATGACCCTTCGCGTCGCCATCAACGGTTTTGGCCGCATCGGCCGCCTCGTCCTCCGCTCGATCGTCGAGCATGCGCGCTGCGATATCGAGGTCGTGGCCATCAACGACCTCGGCCCGGTGGAGACCAACGCCCACCTGCTGCGCTACGACAGCGTCCATGGCCGCTTCCCGGGCGTCGTCACCACCGGCGAGGACTGGATCGACGTGGGCCTGGGCAAGATCAAGGTCACGGCCATCCGCAACCCGGCCGAGCTGCCCCACAAGGACCTGGGCGTCGACATCGCCTTCGAGTGCACCGGCCTGTTCACGTCGAAGGAAAAGGCCTCCGCCCACCTCGACGCCGGCGCCAAGCGGGTGCTGGTCTCTGCCCCCTGCGACGCCGCCGACCAGACCATCGTCTACGGCGTCAACCACGAGACCCTGTCGGCCGCCGACCTGGTCGTCTCCAACGCCTCGTGCACCACGAACTGCCTGGCCCCGGTCGCCCGCGTCCTGCACGACCTGTTCGGCATCGAGCGCGGCTACATGACCACCATCCACGCCTACACCGGCGACCAGCCGACGCTGGATACGATGCACAAGGATCTCTACCGCGGCCGCGCCGCCGCCCTGTCGATGATCCCGACCTCCACCGGCGCCGCAAAGGCCGTGGGCCTGGTCATGCCGGAGCTGAAGGGCAAGCTGGACGGCTCCTCGATCCGCGTGCCGACGCCGAACGTCTCGGTCGTCGACCTGAAGGTCGTCACCGGCCGCGACACCACCGTCGCCGAGATCAATGAAGCCCTGACCAAGGCGGCCTCCTCGGGCCCGCTGAAGGGCGTCCTGGGCGTCACCAAGGACCCGATCGTGTCCTGCGACATCAACCACATCGCCGCCTCCTCGACCGTGGCCCTGCCCCAGACCCAGGTCATCGAGGGGAAGCTGGCCCGCGTGCTGAGCTGGTACGACAACGAGTGGGGCTTCGCGACGCGCATGAGCGACACGGCCCTGCACATGGCCAAGTTCCTCTAGGCGCATGAGCTTCCGCACCCTCGACCAGGCCGACGCCGCGGGTAAGACCGCCCTGGTCCGCGTCGATTTCAACGTGCCGATGCATGACGGGCAGGTGTCCGACGACACCCGCCTGCGCGCCGCCCTGCCGACGATCCAGAAGCTGCGCGATCTGGGCGCGACGGTCGTCCTGCTGGCCCACTTCGACCGCCCCAAGGGCGAGCGGGTGCCGTCCATGAGCCTCAAGCCCCTGGTCGGGCCGCTGGGCGAGCTGATCGGGGGGCCGGTTCGCTTCGGCGAGGACTGCATCGGCGACGAGGCGAAGGCCGCCATCGCCGACGCCCACAAGGGCGGGGTGGTGCTGCTGGAGAACCTGCGCTTCCACAAGGGCGAGGAGAAGAACGACCCGGCCTTCGCCGCCCGACTGGCGGAACTGGGCGACCTCTACGTCAACGACGCCTTCTCCGCCGCCCACCGCGCCCACGCCTCGACCGAGGGCCTGGCGCGTCTGCTGCCGGCCTACGCGGGCGAGAGCATGCGCCGCGAGCTTGAGGCGCTGGACGCCGCGCTCGGCAATCCCCAGCGCCCGGTCATGGGCATCGTCGGCGGAGCCAAGGTCTCGACCAAGCTGGAGCTCTTGGAAAACCTCGTCGGCAAGCTGGACTACCTCGCCATCGGCGGCGGTATGGCAAACACCTTCCTGTTCGCTCAGGGCCACGAGGTCGGCGCCTCGCTCTGCGAAAAGGACATGGCCGCCACCGCGCGCGAAATCCTGCTCAGCGCCGAGCAGCAGGGCTGCAGCATCATCCTGCCGCTGGACGTCGTGGTCGCCCACGACCTGGCCCCCGGCGCCGCCTCGCGCACCATCGACCTGGAGCACATCGGCGAAACCGACCGCATCTTCGACGTCGGCCCCCTGACCGTCGCCCAAGTGGTCCACGCCATGACGGAATCGAAGACCCTGATCTGGAACGGCCCCCTGGGCGTGTTCGAGGTCCCGCCCTTCGACAAGGCCACCGTGGCCGCGGCGAAGGAAGCCGCCGTGCTGGCCAAGGCCGGGCGGCTGATCGCCGTGGCCGGCGGCGGCGACACCGTCTCGGCCCTGCACCACGCCGGCGTGGCCCAAGACTTCACCTTCGTCTCGACCGCAGGCGGCGCCTTCCTGGAATGGATGGAAGGCAAGCCCCTGCCCGGCGTCGAGGCGCTCCGCAACCCAGACGACAAGGACTGATCGATGGACCTGCAAGCTCTCAACACGGTGGCGGAAGCCATGGTCGCGCCGGGTCGCGGCATCCTGGCGGCCGACGAGTCCACCGGCACCATCAAGAAGCGCTTCGACGCCATCGGCGTGGAGAACACCGAGGACAATCGCCGCGACTACCGCGAGCTGATGTTCCGCGCCCCGGCCATGAAGGACTACGTATCGGGCGTCATCCTGTTCGATGAGACCATCTGGCAGAACGCGGCGGACGGCACGCCGCTGGTCAAGCTGATCACCGACGCCGGCTCGATCCCGGGCATCAAGGTCGACAAGGGCGCCCACCCCATGCCGGGCTTCCCGGGCGAGACCATCACCGAGGGCCTCGACGGCCTCTCCGAGCGCCTGGCCAAGTACCATGAGCGCGGCGCCCGCTTCGCCAAGTGGCGCGCGGTCATCGACATCGCCGACGGCATCCCGACCTGGGGCGCCATCAAGGCCAACGCCCACGCCCTGGCCCGCTACGCCGCGCTCTGCCAGGCCAACCAGATCGTGCCCATCGTCGAGCCGGAAGTCCTCATGGACGGCGACCACAGCCTGGAGCGCTGCGACGAGGTCACCCGCCTGGTGCTGAAGACCACCTTCCAGGAGCTGTTCGAACAGCGCGTCGCGCTCGAGGGCATGGTGCTGAAGCCCAACATGATCATCTCGGGCAAGAAGAACGCCAACCGCGCCAACGTCCAGCAGGTCGCCGAGGCCACGGTTGCCGCGCTGAAGGCCACCGTGCCGGTCGCGGTCCCGGGCATCGCCTACCTCTCGGGCGGCCAATCCGACGAGGAAGCCACCGCCCACCTGGACGCCATGAACAAGATCGGCGGCTTCCCCTGGAAGATGACCTACTCCTACGGCCGCGCCCTGCAGGCCGCGCCGCAGAAGGCGTGGGCGGGCAAGAAGGAAAACGTCGCCGCCGCCCAGGCCGCCTTCGGCCACCGCGCCAAGATGAACGGCCTGGCCTCCAAGGGTCAGTACGACGCCGCAATGGAGAAAGCTGCGTGACCGCTCCGGCGGCCCGGCTGTTTCGCTTCCCGATCAAGGCCGCGGCGTTCGCCGCGGCCTTTTTCGCGTTCGTACCGGGCATGGCAGGAGCTGTGACGCCGGCGGCGCGCTGCCGGCCGCTTCCTGGCGCGGCGCAGCTCTGGGTCCGGCCGCAGACGCGTTTCGTCATGTTCGGCGAGGTGCACGGCGCCGCGGAAATCGCGCCGCTGGTCGCTGACACCGTTTGCATCGCCGCGCAGCGGCGGCCGGTGGCCCTGGCGCTCGAACTCGACGAAACCCTGCAGCCCGCCGTCGACGACTTCCTCACCTCCGACGGCGGCCCGGCGGCGCTGGATCGGCTGGGCGCGAGCGGGGAATGGACCGACCATTCCGACGGCCGGGTCAGCGAGGCGCTGATCGCCCTGCTGCAGCGCATGCGCGTCTTTCGCCAGACCGGGCTGCCGGTCGAAGTCCGGCTGGTCGACAGCCAGCGTCGCGACCCGCTGCTGGGTCGCGACGGGACGATGGCGGCCAATCTTGCGGCCATCGTCGAGGGTCGTCCCGACGTCCTGGTTATCAGCCTGGGCGGCAATGCCCACGCACGGCGCCTGCAGCGGTTCGGCGGCGGACGCCTGCGCCTCAGCGCGGCCGCCATCCTGGGCCGCGACCGGACGGTGAGTCTGGATCTTGATGGCGTGGGCGGGTCGGCCTGGTTCTGCGCCGAGGACGCCTGCGGGCCCCACGTCCTGGACCCTGTCGTCGGCGTGTCGCCCCGGGGCGTGCGCCGCGCCCGGCCCGACGAGAGCGTCGAGGTGGATTTCTACTATTCGCCCGGCGCCCCACTGAGTCCCGCGGCGCCGGTCGGCTTCGTCCCTAGGCGCTGAACAGCAGCGCCCGCAGCGCATAGGCGACCAGCGCCGTCACCGTGGTCCCGGCCGCGGCCAGGCCGATGAACCAGGCCAGCTTCTTCCAGAGCGGGCGGTCATTGGGGTCGGCGTCAGTGATAGCCGGTCTCCACGGTGACCTTGCCGCGAAACACCCAGTAGACCCAGGCCGTGTAGCCCAGAATTAGCGGCAGGGCGACGACTGCGCCGACCAGCATCAGGGCCAGGGCGTTGTCCGGCGCCGCGGTCTGCCGGAAGTCGAGTGCGTAGGGCACGGTGAACGGCGCGAACCCGACTGCCAGCCCCAGATAACCCGAGAGGAACACCAGCAACCCTCCCAAGAACGGGAGGATGTGGGACCGGCGGTTCAGGCCGGTCCAGATGGTCGCCAGGCCCGCGAGGCCCAGCAGGGGTATGGGCGACAGGGGTGCGAAGTGGGCGATATCCAGCGCCCCGTCCCACCCCCATCGCAGCGCCACCTGCGGGTGGATGAGCAGGGTCGCGAGGCTCACGGCGGCAAGGAAAGCCCCCACCGCCAGGGTCAGCAACCTCGCCCACTCGCGGGCGTCGCCATGCAGTTCATCCTGGGTCTTCCAGGCCAGCCAGCCGGCTCCCAGCAGGGCGTAGCCCGCCACCAGACCGATAGCAACCAGCACGGTGTAAGGCGTCAGCCAGTCGAAGACCCCGCCGGCGAAGCGGTTGTCGACGACCCTCACGCCCTGGATGAAACCGCCCAGCACGAACCCCTGCGCCAGCGCCGCGATGATCGAGCCGGCGGCGAACATCTGGGTCCAGAACGTGCGACCGTGTTTCCTGCCCTTGAAGCGGAACTCGAAGGCCACGCCACGCAGGATCAAGCCCAGCAACATCATCAGGATCGGCAGGTAGAAGGCCGGCATGAGCACCGAATAGGCGCCCGGGAAGGCCGCCAGCAGGCCGCCGCCGCCGAGCACCAGCCAGGTTTCGTTGCCGTCCCAGAACGGTGCGATGGTGTTCATCATCACGTCCCGGTCTTCCCGCGACCGGGCGAAGGGAAACAGGATCCCGACGCCCAGGTCGAATCCGTCCAGCACCACGTACATAAGCACCGCGACCGCGATCAGCCCGGCCCAGGTCAGGGGAAGATCAAGGCTCATGGCGCTTCCTTCTCGGGGGCGGCGGCCAGGGCCGTGCCGGGCGCGCGCAGATTGTCGGTGACCGGCGCGTGGGCCAGCTTCCCCGGGCCTTCTGCGATGATGCGAAGGATGTAGATGACGCCCGCGGTGAACACGATCGCGTACAGGGTCAGGTAGGCGATCAGCGAGAAGGCCACCTCGCCCGCGCCCACCGGCGACAGGGCGTCGGCAGTCCGCAGGACGCCGTACACCACCCAGGGCTGGCGGCCGACTTCGGTGACCATCCAGCCCGCCAGCACGGCGATGAAGCCAGAGGGGGCCATCAGGGTCGCGAAGCGCAGGAACCACCGATTGTCAGACAGGCGGCGCCTCCAGACCAGCCAGGCGCCCCAAGCGCCCAGCCCGATCATCAGCAGGCCCAGGCCGACCATCACGCGGAACGACCAGAAGACGAGGAAAACCGGAGGCCGGTCCTGCTCGGCGAATGACTTGAGGCCCCGCACCTCCTGATCGGGCGGGGCGACAATCACACCAAGACCGGGGACTGCGAGCTGCAGGTGGTTGGTCTCCGCCTTTTGGTCCGGGATCCCGAAGAGGTTCAGGGGGTGGTTTTTGCCACTCTCCCAATAGGCCTCGATGGCGGCGAGCTTGGAGGGCTGGTGCACCCGGGCGATCTCGCCTGACCAGTGGCCGGCGACCAGCTGCAACGGCGCGCACAGGGCGATCATCCCGACCGCCATGGTCAAGGCGACACGGCTTTCGGATTGGTCGCGGTTCCGCAACAACTGGAAAGCCGAGGCGCCGCCGACCGCCAGGGCGGTGGTGAGGTAGGCCGCCAACATCATGTGGGAGAAGCGCGAGGCGAAGCTCGGATTGAAGATCACTTCCAGGTAATCGGTGGCCAGGAACCGGCCGTCGGCCATGATCTCGAAACCCTGAGGAGTCTGCATCCAGCTGTTGGCCGCCAGGATCCAAAAAGCCGAGGTGGCGGTTCCGATCGCGACCAGAATGGTGGCGAGGAAGTGCAGTCTGGGCCCGACCTTGGTCCAGCCGAACAACATCACGCCCAGGAACGACGCCTCGAGGAAAAAGGCAGTCAGCACCTCATATCCCAACAGAGGCCCGATCACGCCGCCGGTCAGGCGAATGAACTCGCTCCAGTTGGTGCCGAGCTCGTAGCTGAGCACCACGCCGGAGACGACGCCCATGCCGAAGGAGACAGCGAAGACCTTCACCCAGAACAGGTAGAGGGTCTTGAACGCCTCCTTCTTCGTGAACAGCCACAGGCCTTCGAGCACCGCCAGATAGCTGGCGAGGCCGATGGTGAACGCGGGGAACAGGATGTGGAAAGAGACAGTGAAGGCGAATTGCAGGCGCGACAGCAGCAGTGCGTCGAAGTCCATGGGGAGGGGACTCCTTTCTGGAACGGCGACGGCTTACGCCCGCGCTTCGTCCCCGACAACTGCCTCCCGTCCCTATTTTTGACTAATCCACCGCCTTCAGGTCGATCCAGAAGCGTGAGCCTTCGCCGGGCTTGCTCTCGAAGCCCAGCTGGCCGTTCTGCAGTTCCGCCAGGCGGCGCGCCAGCGCCAGGCCGATGCCGTGGCCCTCGACGGTGGTCTTTTCCATGCCCAGGCGGTTGAAGGGCTCGAACAGTTCGGACTGTTTCTCGGGCGCGATGCCGGGGCCCTTGTCGATGACCTCGATGCGGGCGATCTCGGGCAGGGGCCGCGACAGGCGCAGGATCACCACCCCGCCCGAGCGGCCGTACTTGACGGCATTGGTGACCAGATTGGTCAGCACCTGGCCCAGCCGCACGGAATCCGCGGTGGCCACCAGCTTGTCGTTCGGCGCCTCGATCGACCAGCGCAGGCCCGCGGCCTCGGGCTTGATCGACATGGCGTTGCGCACGTCCTCGACCACGCCCAGCAGTTCGACGGGGCACAGGTTCACCGACACGGACCCGGCCTCGGCGCGGGCGACGTCCAGCAGGTCGTAGGCCAGGGCCTCGATCTGGCGCGCGGTGCGCACCAGCATCTCGCTCATCTCTTCCTGCATGGGCGTGATGGGGCCGAGCTTGCCGGCCGCCCACAGCTCGCCGATGCCGATGATGCCGCCGACCGGCGACTTGATCTCGTGGCTGACATTGGCCAACAGGCGCGACTTGCCCTCGCTGGCGGCCTCCGCGCGGCGGCGGTGGCGGGCCAGTTCCTGGGCGTAGCGGTCGCGATCACGCAGCACCGCGGCGACCGGCAAGGTCGAGAGGCCGACGACCGCGAGATAAAGCTGCAACCAGTAGATCTTGCTCTGGGCGTCCAGGCCCTGCAGCTCGGCAAGAGGACCGTGGCCGGCCATGGTGAAGCCCAGGGCCACCATGGCGACGGTCAGGGCCGCGCCGGCGGCGCCGAGCACGCCGAAGCGCAGGGACGCCAGGATCAGCAACGGCGTCAGCAGGATGAGATTTAGCAGGTCCGAAGCCCCATCCTGGTGGCGCCCCAGGACCAGGTCGTGACCGAAAATCCAGGCCGCACCCGCCACGATCAGCAGCCAGATGCCCACGGCTTCCAGTCGGCGGCGCAGGTCGAGCATGGAAACCTCGCGCAGCCGCAGCGACAGGCCGAAGGGCGCGATCAACATCATGCCGAGCGCGTCGGAGGTGAAGGCCTCCAGCCACAGCTCGCCGAGACTGGACTGGCCGCCCAAAACATTGGGGATGGCCAGGAATACGGGCGCGGCCAGGGCGGCGGCGAGGGCCGGGGCGATGACACCGCAGGCGAACAGGAGCTTGGTCAGGCTGCCGAGGCCCGTGACGGCGCTGTCGCGACCGACCCAGGTCCGGGTCAACCACGCGGCGACGACGATCTCGGTGATGTTCCCGCCGGTGACCAGGATCGCCGCCCAGATGGGCATCCCGCCGAGCAGCAACGGCGTGGCGAGGGCGATCGCGGTCACGCCCAGCAGGCGCGCGGCGTCGCCGCGGGTCTGGGCGCCGCGCATGAGGGCGACGAAGGCAATGGCGTTGGTCGGCCAGATGGCTGTGAGGGCTTCGAAGCGACTGAACTGCACGGCCATCATGCTGAGTGCGAACAGCAGCAGCCCAAGCCCGACCAGGCCTGCGGCCTGGACAGCGGCGGTTCTGGACGCGCGATGCGTGGCGTCCTCGATCGGCTCGGATGCGGCGTAGGCCAGGGTCAAGACGGGCGCCCGCTACGACTGCAAGCCCCCCGCAGGCTCGCTTCTTCAGCCTGGGACCTTAAGGCGAGCCGCCTAAGAACTCGTGAAGGCCGGGTGTTTTGTCCCCGATCAACCGCGCGCGGCTGCGATCGCGGCTTCGAACCGCCGCACCGCCGCGGCGGGACCGTCGGGCGCGGACCAGACCGCCGCGCTGACCGCCAGGAAATCGGCGCCGGCCCGGACCAGGGGGGCGCAGTTCTCGGCGGTGATCCCCCCTATGGCGACGCAGGGGATCTGCATGGTTTCCTGCCAGATCGACAGGATCTCCGGGTCGGGGCGATGCACGGTCTGCTTGGTCCCGGTCTCGAAGAAGGCCCCGAAGGCGACGTAGTCGGCGCCCGCCTCGGCGGCCTCCATCGCCAGGTGGCGGCTGTCGTGACAGGTGGCGCCGATCATGGCGTCCTTGCCCATGGTCCGCCGCGCCTCGGCCACCGAGGCGTCCGACTGGCCGACGTGGACGCCGTCGCAGCCATGCTTGCTAGCCAGGTCGGGGCGGTCGTTGAGGATCACCGCCACGCCGCGGGCCTGGGCGATGGGGGCCAGGGCCTCGACGGCGCGGCCAATCTCGGCGTCGGAAACGTCCTTCAGGCGGATCTGCAGGGCCGCCACGTCTCCGGCGTCCAGCGCCGCCGCCAGCTGCTCGCCGAAGGCGGCGAGGTCGGGCAGGCTGGGCGGGGTGATCAGATAGAGGCGGCAGTCGGGGGCGAGGGGCATGGCGCGGCTTCTAGCCGCCCGCCGCCGCCGGGTCGAGGCGGGCGTGGGCGCGCACCGGGAAGGTCCCCATGCCGGCGATCTTCGGCGGTACGGCCGTGAAGCGGAACCCTCTGTCCGGAAGGGTCGACAGGTTGGTCATGTGCTCGACGATCGGGATTTCGGCGCCCAGCAGGATCGAGTGCACGGGCCGCGTCCCGCCGGAGACATCGTCGATGTTGTAGCTGTCGATCCCCACAAGGGCCGCGCCCGCGTCGCGCAGCCGGATGGCGGCGGCCTCGGTCAGGAAGGGGTGGTCCTCGAAGTACTGGTCCGTGCGCCAGTGCTGGTCCCAGCCGGTGTGCACCAGCACGGCGCGGCCCGCGATCTCGACGCCGTCGAACGCCTCGGGCCCGATCGCCCGCTGCTCGCGCGGTCCGACCCGCACCACCAAGCCCGGCACGTTGGCGATGCGCGACAGCGCCAGGCCGGTCAGGTCATGGCCGTCGGCGTAGCGGTGGAAGGGGGTGTCCATGTAGGTGCCGGTGTTGGCCACCATCTCGATCTTGCCGATCTGGAACTCGGTGCCCGGCTCGTAGATCGCCTTTGAGGCCTCGCGGCTGAGATGGTCGCAGATCAGTGGCGCGGGCAGACCCTTGTAGGTCACCATGCCGTGCTCGATGGTGTGGCTGAGGTCGATGAAGCTGTCGGTCATGGGGCCCTCCCGCTGGCCCGACATAGCGGTGAAAACTCGATTTTGCTAACTCACTGAATTTGCGGGATAGTTTCGGACCACTCCCCTGACAACCCCGTGTCCGCGCGCGAATCCAGTCGCAGGCGACCCCTGATGCCGCGTCGTTAGGTCACCCCGTCGCGAATGCGAACCGTTTGCAAGTGGCTGGCTCCGTGCTACATGAGAACGGTTCTCACTCGCGAAGACATCGGTCCGCCCCCGTGTACATCTGCAACTGCAACGGAATCCGCGAACGGCAAGCCCGCGCCGCGATCGAGCAGGGCGCCACGCGCCCCGCCGACATATTCCGTCATTGCCAGGCGCAGGCCCGCTGCGCCAAATGCGTGTGCGACATGCGGCGGATGATTCAGGAAACCCAAGAGGTTCTCGCTCTCGCCGCCGAATAGGAGCGCGGCATGAAGGGCGACCCCAAGATCATCGAGCTGCTGAACGCGGTGCTCACCAACGAGCTGACCGCCGTGAACCAGTACTTCCTGCACGCCCGGATGTTCGAGAGCTGGGGTTTCCACCACCTCGGCAAGATCGTCTACGAAGAGTCGATCGGCGAGATGAAGCACGCCGACAAGCTGATCAAGCGCGTGCTGTTCCTCGAGGCGCTGCCCAACCTGCAGGACCTGCACAAGCTGCGCATCGGCGAGACCGTGGCCGAATGCCTGGGCGCTGACCTGGACCTGGAAACCGGCGGCCGCGCCACCCTGATCAAGGGCATTCCCCTGTGCGAGGCCGCCGGCGACTTCGTCAGCCGCGATATCCTGACCACC
>CAZRKY010000086.1:0-12025 GCA_964600375.1 uncultured Caulobacteraceae bacterium
GCAGCGGCGCCCCGCTGGTGATCGACGCCGATGCGCTGACCGTCTTCAAGGCCGAGCCCGCAACCCTCTTCGCCCTGGTCGAGGAGAACGACGTCATCACGCCGCATTCGGGGGAGTTCGAGCGCATCTTCCCGGGCCTGCTGGCCGCGTCCGCCAACCGCATCGCCGCCGCGCGCGAAGCGGCCAACCGCGCCGGCTGCGTCGTGCTGCTGAAGGGTCCGGACACGGTGATCGCCGCGCCGGACGGCCGCGCCGTGGTCAACACCCACGCCACGCCCTGGCTGGCGACAGCCGGGTCCGGCGACGTGCTGGCGGGGATCATCGGGGGATTGCTGGCCGGCAGGATGCCGGCCTTCGAGGCGGCCTGCGCAGGCGTCTGGATGCACGGCGACGCCGGCCTGCGCTTTGGACCGGGGCTGACGGCGGAGGACCTTCCCGGGCTGTTGCCCGCCACCGTCGCTTCCCTCGGTTCCCATCCGTCAGGCGCCGCGCTATAGCGGCCCCGTGAATCCACGAACGACCCGTGATTGGACGCTTCTGCGGTCCCTCGCCTTCGCCGCGGCGTTGTGGGGAACGCTGTTTGCCGCCCTGCTCCCGGGGGTGGTCGCCGCTTCGCCTACGGTCGGCGCGCCGATCACGCTTTGCTCGGGCGAGGGCATCCTGGTCATCTACGCCAGGGACGGCGAACCCAAGCCTATCAAGCGTGCCGGCGACCAGAGTCTCGCCTGCGCCTTGGCGCTCGTGTCCGCCAACTCGGCCGTGGAGTGTCCCCCGCTGGCCACCACGCCGGCGCCGATGATTTTGGAGCGGGCTCACTGCGCACCCGTCCAGGTCCACGCCCTTCAGTTACCGGTCCGGGCGCCTCCCCGGCCCCCCTCCACCGCGCCGCCGCAATCCTGAACAGCCGACCTCCCATCGCGCAGGCCTGACGCCTGCGCGCCATTATCTGTTCAGGAATTCAAGATGAGCCTCAAGTCCTCCACAGCGCCGCTGGCGTTGTTGATCGCCGCCTGTGCGGCGCCCGCCTTTGCGCAATCCGAGCCCGCCCCCGTCACCACCGTCGAGTCCGTCATCGTGACGGCTCGCCCCGACCCTGAAGATCCCCCGGTTGTCGCCGAGGCGCGTCAGCGCCTGTCGCGCACACCCGGCGCGGTTTCCATCGTGGCTGCGGAAACCTACGAGGATCGGACCTCCGAAGGTCTTTACGACATCCTCCGCGACGCCCCCGGCGTGTTCGCCCAGAAGCGCTTTGGCGAAGAGGCCCGGCTGTCCATTCGTGGATCGGGGCTGTCACAGGCCTATCACCAGCGCGGCGTCCTGTTCGCCCAGGACGGCGTTCCCTTCGCGGATGCGGACGGGTTCTCGGATTTCCAGAAGATCGACCCCCTCGGCGCGCGCTACGTCGAAGTCTATCGCGGCGGCAACGCCCTCCGGTTCGGCGGCGCCCAACTCGGCGGGGCCCTGAACTTCATCACGCCGACCGGACGCACCGCGCCGCAGGACAACCTGCTGCGGCTCGAAGGCGGCTCGTTCGACACGCTGCGAGGCCAGGTCGCCCTCGCGCGCGAGGCGGGTGACTGGGACGTCTACGGCTCGCTTTCGGGCCTCAGCAGTGAGGGATTCCGGGACCACAGCGAACAGGAGCAGGCGCGAGTGAGCGCCAACATCGGCCGCCGCTTCGGCGAGGACCGGGAAATTCGCTTCATCCTCAGCGCGGCCACCGTGCGGCAGGAAGTTCCGGGAACCCTCTTCCTGTCGGACGCCCTCAGGCATCCCCGAATGGCGAACCCGACCACGGTCGCCAACGATTGGCGTCGCGATGTCGATGTCATTCGCGGCACGCTGCAGACCCGCTGGCGCTTCGACGATCACCTCGTGTTCGAGGGGGGTCTTTATGCGACCGACGACACGCTCTGGCATCCGATCCCCGTCGTTCTGGACAATCACAACCGAACCTTTGGAGGGTTCGGCCGGTTCGACTGGACGGGAGAATTCGCGGGCCGGCGCGCCGATCTGTTCTTTGGCGCCTACTATCGTCAGGGGGAGCTCGACAGCCGGGTGTCCTTGAACTTCGGCGGCGTTCCCAGCCCCTTCCTGATCGGCTCCGCCCAGCAGGAAGCGTCGGGCCTGGACATCTTTGGCGAGGCGCGAGTGTTCGTCACGCCGCATCTCGCCGCCGTGGTCGGCGGCTCCTACGGCCGCGCCACCCGGGACTTCACCGACAACCTCGGCCCCAACAGCGACCAGCGTACCTATGACTGGTTCTCACCACGCCTTGGCCTGATGTGGGAGTCCGACGACGGCGTTCAGGTGTACGGAAACCTCACCCGCTCCGAAGAGCCGCCGATCTACGATTCACTCCGGAACCCGTCCTTCATGGGTCTGGGTTTCGTTCCGCTTGAGACCCAGAAGGCCTGGACCGGCGAGGTCGGCGCCCGCGGGCGGCGCGGCGCATTTGTCTGGGACGTCACCCTCTATCGCGCCGAACTGACCGATGAGCTGCTGAACTACATCATCACCCCGGGCATTCCCTCAGCCACCTTCAATGCGGGAAACACCGTTCACCAGGGGTTTGAGGCGGCGCTCGACTGGCTGATCACCGACGAGGCCCCTGGCGGCGGGCGGCTGTCGCTTCGGCAATCCTACACCTGGTCGGACTTCCGGTTCGATGGGGACGCCGTCTACGGCGACAACCGGCTGCCGGTCATCCCCGAGCATCAGTATCGCGCCGAACTGAAGTATCGCCATCCGTCCGGCTGGTTCATGGCGCCCTCGATCGAATGGCGGCCGCAGGACGTGTATGTCGATTTCGCCAACACGACCAAGGCGCCCGGCTATGCAGTCGTGTCGCTGAATGCGGGGTGGGACATCTCGGACCATGTCAGCATCTTCGCGGACGCTCGAAACCTGACCGACAAGGCCTATGCTCCGGAGTTCGGGGCCATTACCGATGCGACCGCCCCAGGGGTCAGCACGGATGTCTTCTATCCCGGCGAAGGGCGCTCGCTCTTCGTCGGCGTTCGTCTCGCCTATTGAAGGAGGGCCGGAGCGAGGCCTGCGCCTCGCTCCGGCGCCACACATGTCAAACGCCACAAATCCGACTGAGCTGTCCCCGGCCTTCCGCGCCGTCTGGCGATGGCATTTCTACGCCGGCCTGCTTGTGCTGCCCGTGCTGTGCCTGATGGCGCTCACCGGCGCGCTCTACCTGTTCAAGCCAGAGATCGAGGACCTCGCCTACCGATCCATGCTCTCGGTGGGATCGGGATCGACCGTAGTCTCCGCAGATCGCTGGGTTCGCGCCGCAGAGGTCGGGCTGGGCGGGAAGGCGACCGCCGTCGTTGTTCCGGAGCGCCCGGATCGGGCCGTGCTTGTCCGGTTGAACACGCCGACAGGCGCACGCACGGCCTTCGTTGATCCCCACGACGCCCACGTGACGGGGGCGATCGACGGCGAAGGCGTGATGGACACGGTCAAACGTCTCCACAGCCTCGAGCTCTTCGGCAAGCCCTTCAACATCCTGGTCGAGATCGTCGCGGGATGGGCGATCATCCTGGTCGCGACCGGAATTTTCCTGTGGTGGCCGCGGCGCCGAGGCGTCGGGGTCGTGACCCTGACCTCGACCGACGCCAGGCGCCGGCCCTTCTGGCGCGATCTGCACGCCCTGACGGGTTTCTATGCGGGTCTGGTCGTGGCCTTCCTCGCGGTCACGGGCATGCCGTGGTCAGCGGTCTGGGGAGACCGGATCCTGTCGTTGATGCGCGAGAGCGGCCTGGGGCGTCCCCCGGCGCCGGCGGCGGCCAATCCCTGGTCCCACGCGGGCCATCATGATCGGCCTCACGGCGTGGGCTGGACGATGGAGGGGGTCGTGCTGCATGCCCCCGGACACGGCGGCCCCAGCGTCGCCTCGGTGATTGCCGCGGCCGAGCGGCAGGGAATGGCGCGTCCGTACACCATCTCGATCCCCGATGATCCGACCCTGGCCTTCACCGTTTCGCGCGAAACCCGCCAGGCGGAGCAGGCGCGGACCCTCTACGTCGACGCCCGCACGGGCCAGGTGAAGGCCGACGCCCGGTGGGCCCAGTTCGGCGTGGGCGCAAAGGCGTTCGAGTGGGGGATCGCAGTCCACCAGGGCCTTCAGTACGGCTGGACCAACCGGCTGATCATGCTGGGCGGCTGCATCGGCATCTGGGTTCTCTCGATCTCCGGCGTCCTGATGTGGTGGAAGCGTCGGCCGAAAGGCGGCTTCGGAGCGCCGCCCGCCCCGCCGGGGCTCAGGGCGCGCGCCATGGTTCTGGGCATCGTCCTGCCCCTCGCAATCCTCTATCCGCTGACGGGCCTCTCGCTGCTCGCGGCGCTTCTTGTGGACCGTCTGGCGAGCCTAGCTCGTCGTCGAGCCGATAACCCAGCCAGTTGAAAGGCAAACCCATGACCAAGAGCCTCCCCCTCGCCGCCTCGGCGCTGGCGCTCATTCTGGCGCTCGGCGGATGCGACAGCCGCGGCGCCAACGGCGCGCCGGCCCGCGTGGAAGCCACGGGCGCCCTGTGCCGGCCGACCATCGCCGGCCGCGATCGCACGGGCTGTTACCTGACCCTGACCGCAAGCCAGAACGATCGTCTGAAAGCCGTTTCGAGCCCCGTGGCCGGCCAGGGCCAGATTCACGAGATGGCCATGACCGGCAACGTGATGAGCATGCGCGAACTGCCCGATGGCCTGCCCCTGCCCGCGGGCGAGGCCGTATCGCTGCGGCCGGGCGGGAACCACCTGATGCTGGTTGACCTGCGTCAGCCCTTGCCGGCCGGAACCTCCGTGCTCCTGACCCTGACCTTCGAGCATGCCGAACCGCTCACGGTGCGCGCGCGGGTGGAGCAGCCCCCTCTTCCGGGCGCGGCTCACGACGGGCACGGCTAAACGGGGACGGCCAGGCGGGTCGAGCAAGAATCCCGGCGAGCCCCTTGACCCCACCCCCCGGATCAAGCGGCAATTCCGGGGTGAAGAGAGAACTCGCTCCCGGTCCCCGACCTGCCGCTCGGGCGCAGCACGATCGCATCGGCGAAGGCTGCGCCCGGGGGGCGCCCCGCTCCCTGTTCCTGCGGTCGCCTCTCCCTGTTCAGGCGCGACGTTCTCCCTGTTATTTGTCCACGATCTTTGCAAAAGACCGAACGAATTCAACGCCTCCCACCGATTCTGTTCTGAAAAACAGGGAGGAACAGGGAGGAACAGGGAGAAAACAGGGAGAAACAGGGAGAAAACAGGGAGACTTCCACCCAATGGAGCTCCGGTTGACCCGCAAGCCGAGCCTTGGCAAACCGCGCCGCTCGCGAACCAGCGGAAGTGCCGTGGCGCAGCCCATCTACGACACCATTGGGGACGGTTACGCGCAGCGGCGCAGGGCCGATCCCCGCATCGCAGCGATGATCAGCACAGCTTTGGGCCCGGCCCGGAGCGTGATCAACGTCGGCGCTGGAACGGGTTCCTACGAGCCGACGGACCGTCAGGTTCTGGCCGTGGAGCCGTCCGGCTTGATGATCGCTCAGCGTTCGCCCGCCGCAGCGCCCTGTGTGCTGGCCGCGGCCGAAAACCTGCCCGTCGGCGACGGCGCGTTCGACGCCGCCCTCGCGGTGCTGACGATCCACCACTGGGCCGACTGGCGCCGCGGGCTGGCGGAGATGCGGCGCGTGGCGCGGGATCGGATCGTCCTGCTCACCTTCGACCCGGAGGCCGCGAATTTCTGGCTTACCCGGGACTACTTCCCGGAGCTGATGTCGCTGGATCGCCGGATCATGCCGCCGCTGGCCGCACTCGCGACAGTGCTCGGGCAACCCACGGCGCAGCCGGTCCCGGTCCCGCACGACTGCGTTGACGGGTTCCTGGGGGCTCACTGGCGCCGGCCAGAGATTTACCTCGACCCGGCCGCCCGCCGCTCGATGTCCCCGTTCGCCCATATCGACGCCGGCCCGGGCCTGGCGAAACTAGCGGCCGACCTGGACAGCGGGGCGTGGCGAGACCGCAATGCCGACTTGATAGGGAGGAACGCACTAGACGTCGGTTACCGGCTGCTGACCTGGACCTTCGATGGGGCCTGACCCGGCTTCGCCGCCTAACGTTCGGTTGACCCGCTCGCGCCCCTCGGGCAAGGCACGGCCCCGCGCGGATGTGGCGGAACTGGTAGACGCACTGGATTTAGGTTCCAGCGCCGCAAGGCGTGGAGGTTCGAGCCCTCTCATCCGCACCATCCTGCTTCGCTCCTGCGGAGCTTCGCAGGATCAGCCATGAGCGTGCATTCGAAGCAGGATGCCCTTCGAAGCGCCACAGGCGCGAAGCAGGGCCGCCGCGTGAATTCGCCCGCTGCGTTCCCGTGCCCCGCGCGCGCCGTTGACCTCCCGCGCCCCTTTGCTCATAAGGGCGGTTCGCGCCGCCTTCGGGCGGCTTTCCGTTTTTCTCCTACGGGCGACGCGGTTCCCACCGGAATCGTGAGCGTCCGACAAGCCGAAGTAGTCCCATGCAGGTCGTCGAAAAATCCTCCGAAGGTCTGAGCCGTGTGCTCTCGGTCACCGTTCCCCAGAAGGAGCTGACCGATCAGCTGGACGCCAAGATCGCCGAAGTCGGTCCGCGCCTGAAGATCAAGGGCTTCCGCCCCGGCAAGGTGCCCGCCTCCTACGTGCGCAAGATGTTCGCCAAGGAGATGATGAGCGAGATCGTTCAGGACACCCTGAACCAGTCGCCCGCCAAGGCCCTGGAAGAAGCCAAGATCCGCCCGGCCGCGCCGGCGGACATGAAGCTGAACTCCGACGTCGAGAAGGTCGTCGCCGGTGAGGCCGACCTGTCTTACGAAATGACCGTCGACGTCATGCCCGACTTCGAGCCGGTCGATCCGGCCACCCTGAAGCTGACCCGCCCGGCCTACGAGGCCACCGACGCCGACGTCGCGGAGTCGCTGAAGAACCTGACCTCGCAGTCGAAGACCTACGAAGCCAAGGGCGGCAAGGCCCCCAAGGCGGCGGACGGCGACATGGTGGTCATGGACTTCGTCGGCCGCGTGGACGGCGAGGAGTTCGAAGGCGGTTCGGCCAAGGACGCCCAGCTGGTCCTGGGCTCTGGCCAGTTCATTCCGGGCTTCGAAGACCAGCTGAAGGGCGCCAAGGCCGGCGACGAGACCCTGGTGAAGGTGACCTTCCCGGCCGACTACGGCGCGACCCACCTGGCCGGCAAGGACGCCGAGTTCACCGTCAATGTGAAGGAAATCCGCGCCGCCAAGGACGCCGAGGCCGACGAAGAGTTCGCCAAGCGCCTGGGCATGGAGAGCCTGGACAAGCTGAAGGACGCCGTGCGCGCCCAGCTGAACGAGCAGTACAACGGCGCCTCGCGCTTCAAGCTCAAGCGCGCCCTGCTCGACGAGCTGGACAAGAAGCACGACTTCGAGCTGCCGGCGAAGATGGTCGACAACGAGTTCGAGACCATCTGGGCCCAGGTCGCCGCCGACAAGGAAGCCGGCCGGCTGCCGCCGGAAGACGCGAAGAAGACCGAAAAGGCCCTGAAGGCCGAGTACCGCAAGATCGCCGAGCGCCGCGTGCGCCTGGGCCTGGTGCTGGCCGAACTGGGCCGTCGTTCGCAGATCACCGTCACCGACCAGGAGCTGGGCCAGGCGATCACCGCCGAAGCCCGCCGCTATCCCGGCCAGGAAAAGCAGGTGTTCGACTTCTACCGCGCCAATCCGAACGCCGCCGCCCAGCTGCGCGCGCCGATCTACGAAGAGAAGGTCTGCGACATGATCTTCCGTGTCGCCAAGGTCACGGACAAGAAAGTCAAGAAGGACGACCTGTTCGAAGGCGAAGACGACATCTAGGCTTGCGCTGAAAACGGGGCCGGGGGGCGCTGTTCGACGTGTGGCTGGAGTATCCGCGATGAAAGCTGCGACCCTGCTGGCCGCCGCCGCCCTGACCCTGGCCTGCGCCGGGAGCGTCTTCGCGGCCGATCCCGCGCCGGCCGCGCCCGAGCCCGCCACCACGGTCGAAGGCGTCACCGTCACGGCCCCGAACCGGGCGACCATCTCGGAGTTCATCCGGGACGTGACCGAGGAAACCAGCCACGGCCGCGTGGCCCGTTGGAACCACACCATCTGCCCCGCCACGGTGGGGCTGGAGCGGCGCTACGCCGAGTACCTGAACGAACGCATGGCCAGCGTTGCGCGCGACGCCGGCCTGAAGGTCGCCCGCCCCGGCTGCCGCCCCGACATCCTCATCATCGTCACGCCCGACGTGCAGGCGGTGCTGACCGAGATGGAGCGCGCCCACAAGGACGTCTTCGCTGAGCGCCGCTGGTCCGATGAGCGCACCAGTTCCGGCGGCTCGCAGTCGTTCGCGGCCTTCATGCAGTCGGACAAGCCGGTGCGCTGGTGGCATGTGTCCGAAACCGTCGCCGCCGACGGCCAGCCGATCGGCGACGGCAAGAAGATGCGCGCGTCAGGCTCGCGGCTGCGCGACACGGTGCGCGAAGACTTCGCGGTGGTTATCGTGGTGGTGGACGCCAACAAGGCCCGGGGCGTCACCTACCAGGCGCTTTCCGATTACCTCGCCATGGTTTCGCTGGCCCAGCTGAACCCCAATGTGAATTCCAGCCAGGTCTCGTCGGTCCTCAACATCTTCAACGATATCGAGGCCGGCCGGCCGCCCGCCACGGGCCTGACCGACTGGGACCGGCGCTTCCTGAAGTCGCTTTACGCCATGCGCACGGACACGCCCGCCCGCAGCCAGCGCGGCCGCATCGTCCGCGGCGTCGAGGAGCACGGTCGGAACTAGGCGGCGTCGGCTTCCGTCGCCCCGCCCTCCCCGGCGATCGCCAGGCCGGACAGGCCCCGGGCCAGGTCGGCTCGGAGGTCGTCGACATGCTCCAACCCGATCGACAGCCGAATCAGGCCGTCGGAAATGCCCGCGCGGCGGCGTGCGACCGGATCCATGGCGGCGTGGGTCATCAAGGCCGGGTGGGCGATCAGGCTTTCCACCCCGCCCAGGGACTCCGCCAGGGTGAACACCGCCAGCCCGTCGACGAACGCGCGCACGGCCTCGATCCCGCCCTCCAGCTCGACGCTGAGCATGGCGCCGAACCCGGATTGCTGACGCGCGGCGATGGCGTGGGTTGGATGGCTCTTCAGGCCCGGATAGTGGACGGCGGCGACTCCCGGCTGGCGCTCCAGCCAGTGCGCCAGCTCGAAGGCCGCGGATTGCTGGCGCTCGATGCGGACAAACAGGGTGCGCAGACCACGCAAGGTCAGGTAGCTGTCGAAAGGCGCGCCGGTGACGCCCAGGCAATTGGCCCACCAGGCCAGCTCGGTGCGGTCACCTTCCGTGGCGCAGACCACCGCGCCGCCGACCACGTCGGAGTGGCCATTGATGTACTTGGTCGTGGAATGGATGACGAAGTCGGCGCCCAGGGCGATCGGCCGTTGCAGGGCTGGCGACAGGAAGGTGTTGTCCACCGCCGACTTGCTGCCCGCCGCCCGGGCGCGGCTACAGAGCGCGGCGATGTCGACCACCCGCATCAACGGGTTTGACGGCGTTTCGATCAGGATAAGCTTGGGGCTGCGGGCGAAGGCGGCGTCCAGCGCCGCGGGATCGCTCTGGTCGACGAATTCGACGTCGAAGTGGCCCTTGCGGGCGCGCGCCGTCAGCAGCCGGTGGGTCCCGCCGTAGCAGTCATGAGGCGCGAGCAGCAGGTCGCCGGGCGACAGCAGCGTCAGCGGCAGGTCGACCGCCGCCATGCCCGTGGCGGTGATGACTGCACCCGCCCCGCCTTCCAGCTCAGCCAACGCCTCGGCCAGCAGATCTCGGGTCGGGTTGCCCGAGCGCGTGTAGTCGTACGTCCGCTTCCCATCGAGCCCGTCGAAGCTGAAGTTCGACGACAGCACCAGCGGCGGCATCACCGCTCCGTGCGCCGGGTCCTGGTTGACGCCGACGCGGGCGACGGTGGTGGACGGGTGCAAATCGGTCTGGCGAGTCACGCGGCAATCTCCTGGCGGGCGTAGAGGGAACTGAGGGCGGTCCGCAGGGCGGCGTCGATGAGCCCCTGCTCCTTGAGGAAGGCGTCGTGGCCGTAGATCGACGGCGCGCGGACGAAGCGTTCTAGGCGCGGCGCGCGTTCGGCCAGCGCCTGCAGGTCTTCAATGGGAACCAGCCGGTCGCTGGTGAAGCCCACGACGGTCAGGGCGGCTGAGATATCTTCGGGACGGACGCTGACACGGTCCAGCGAGTCCGAGAGCGAGATCCAGCGGGCCACAGTGGTGACCTCGCCGTAGCCCTTGCCCTGGGCGGTCAGGTAGTCGCAGACGGGGTAGGCCTCGCCGGCGCGGGCCGGGATGTCGCCGCCCCCGAAACGGCCATCGAACTCCTCGGCCGTGCGGTAGGTGGTCATGGCCATCTGGCGGGCCAGCTCGATGGCCTCGACTTCGCAGCCCTTGGCCTGTCCCAGTTGCAGCAGCCGCCGCTGGATGCCGCGCAGGGCGGTGGCGGCGGGGTGGGCCCGGTGCGGCGCCGAGATCGCCACCAAACGCCGCACGCGATCGGGAAACGCCTCGGCGAAGGCTAGGCCGACGCAGCCGCCGTAGGAGGCGCCGACGAAGGCCTCCACCAGCGGTTCGTTCAGATGATCAAGCAGCAGCGCCAGCAGCCGCGCCTGGTCGGCTGGGGAGATGGTGACGGGATCGATCTGCTCGCGGCCGGGCAGGAAATCGAAGGCCAGAACCCGGACCTGCCGGGTGTCGATCGGCCCGCTGTCGCAAACCACCGCCGGCCACCAGCCCTTGGCCCCGTCGATCGCGTCCGCTGCAAATCGTCCGCTGGAGATGCCCCCGGCGACCACAACGAGCGGCCCGCGCGCCGGACCGTATAGTCGCCCTCGCACCTCGGTGGCGGAAAGCCGGTCGCCGGACCAGGTGGTGAACCCGGGGGGGATTGGACAGGTGACTTCGCGCGCGGCGACGCCGGTGACGGATTGCGATGGGGCGGGCTGTGCCAAGGTCGTCTCAAGGTCCCGCTCATCGAGACCCATGCAGAGAAAGACCCGTGAAGCCACACACAGAGCCCTCGCGGGCTCTTCGCTTCACTCATCTCTCGCGGACCGAGGTCCCCGCAGGAGTTGGCACCATCTCGAAAGGGTGGGTCCCTTTCGAAGGTTGCCCCGGCGTCAAAGGGCCTATCCCTCAGCCGGTCTTGATGAGTGCTCTTAGGCTGACACGGATTTGGGTCACGTCAATCCCCCCATGACTCTGGGGCGAGCGGCGCCTTGCAACCGGGCCGTCGCGAGGCGATATCCTGTGTCCAACGGGGCGGCCTTCGATTCTTGAAGACCCCGCCCTCCCTGCATCGAGAAGGCCGGAAATGCGCGATCCGCAAGACGTAATGATGAACCTCGTCCCCATGGTGGTCGAGCAGACCAGCCGGGGCGAACGCGCCTACGACATCTTCTCGCGCATGCTCAAGGAGCGGATCATCTTCCTGACCGGTCCGGTCGAGGACGGCATGTCCTCGCTGATCTGCGCCCAGTTGCTCTTCCTGGAGTCCGAGAACCCCAAGAAGGACATCGCCATGTACATCAACTCGCCGGGCGGCATCGTCACGAGCGGGTTGGCGATCTACGACACCATGCAATACATCAAGAGCCCGGTTTCGACGGTGTGCATGGGCATGGCGGCGTCGATGGGCTCGCTGCTGCTCTGCGCCGGCGCCGCCGGCTCGCGCATCGCCCTGCCGAACGCCCGCATCATGGTCCACCAGCCTTCGGGCGGCTTCCGCGGCCAGGCCTCGGACATCGAGCGCCACGCCGAGGACATCATCGCCACCAAGCGCCGGCTGAACGAGATCTACGTCAAACACACCGGCCAGCCCTACGACATGATCGAGAAGACGCTCGACCGCGACCACTTCATGAGCGCCGACCAGGCCAAGGCCTTCGGCATCGTCGACCACGTCTATGAGACCAGTGACGAGGAAGCGCCGGCGGCCGGCTAGGCCCGGAATAGCGAGATTTCGGTCCT
>CAZRKY010000087.1:0-1443 GCA_964600375.1 uncultured Caulobacteraceae bacterium
AGCCCACGATCGCCTGCACGATGTTGGCGGGCAGGTAGCCCCAGACACCCTTCCAGAACATGGACCCGGCCTCAGCGCACGGCCTGGCGATCCCCGAGCAGGCAGGGGACGGTCAGGGCCATGATGTAGAGATCGAGCCAGAAGGACTGGCGTTCGATGTAGTCGACATCCAGCGCCACCCGCCGCTTGACGTCGGCGGCCTCATGCAGCGGCCCGCGCGAGCCCTTGATGGCGGCCCAGCCGGTCATGCCCGGCTTGATGCGGTGGCGGTGGGCGTATTCCTTGATCAGGCTGGCGGTCTCTTCCTCGCCGGTCATGGTTCCGACCGCGTGCGGACGGGGCCCGACCAGGCTCATCTCGCCGTGCAGCACGTTCAGCAGCTGCGGCAGTTCGTCGAGGCTGGACAGGCGCAGGAAGCGGCCGATGCGGGTGACGCGTGGGTCGTCGGTCTCGACCTGGCGGACCTTGCGGCGCGAGCCGACCTCGCTCGGACCCGAGGCGGTTTCGACCCGCATGGTGCGGAACTTCCAGACGCGGAACTCCTCGTTGTTGAACCCCTGGCGGACCTGGCGGAAGAACACCGGCCCGGGACTGGAGAGCTTCACCGCCAGGGCGATGACGGCCATCACCGGCGCCAGCAGGATCAGGGCAAGGGCGCCGATCACAAGGTCCTGGGCGCGCTTGGCGTAGGCTCGCCGCTCGTCCTCCGGCAGGCCCGAGACCCGCGCCAACGGCGCGTCGGCCAGGCGGGTCAAGGCCGCGTCCCGGTCTTCCTCGGACTCGAGGTCGACCAACAGGGATAGTTCATTCGGCAGGGCGCGCAGTCGGTCGGTCAGCTCCCGCACCCGCGACTTGGCCGAAGGATCGAGCGCCACCACCACCCGGTCGACGAAGGGGGTGATGCGGTGGGTCATGAGGGCGGCGGTGTCGCCCAGCACGGGCACGCCGGCCACGGACTCCGGATTGCGGCTGAGACGGTCGTCGAAGACGCCGATGACATTGACGTCGCGGCGCGCCATGGCGGCGCGGATCAGGCGTTCGGCGTGGCGGGTCGCCCCGACGACCACGACATTGGGGGTCAGCTTGCCGCTCTTGCGCCAGCCCCGGACCGTGGCCCACCACCAGACATGCATCATGTGGAGAGTCATGAAGGCCAAAGCCAGCCAGATGGCCAGACCGAGGGCGGCGTGGCCGCCGCCGCCGCTGGCCAGATCGACGATGAAGCCGCAGAGCCCCGCCAGGCCGAAAGCGCCGGCCAGCTTGGTCAGGTGAACGGCGAGGCGCTCGCTACGTCCAAACCCGTAGAGTCCGAAGGCCCGCAAGGCCCACACACCGACGGCGGTCGCCGTCACCAGCGGCAGCAGGCTGCGAACCGGCGCGGCAAGCACCGGGCCCGCGATCGCGGCGCTGGCGGTGGTGAGAGCGAGCGCAATCATCACGAGC
>CAZRKY010000087.1:1453-2740 GCA_964600375.1 uncultured Caulobacteraceae bacterium
GCCGAGAAGAAGCGGACAGCCAGGCGACCGGAGTTCCTGGCCCGGGATGAGACAAGCTTCTGCGGTCGCAGCGGGCCCCGGCGATTTCCGGGGCGGGCGGCCTCAGGCGCAAGCGCACGCGCTGCGTCAGCCGCCAGGGCCTGCAGGCCAGCGGCGTCGCGGGGCGCGTCCGGCGCGCGTTTCAGGCTGGAAGCAGTTGGCATGGGTCTCGTGCTGAAACAGGGGCCTATCCTGCTGCAAAGCCCGTGCAATTCGCGTTAACGCGGCTTCGCGTCCGTTGCGTCGCGTTTGCGAACAGGCTATCCGGACCGCCGCCGGGAGACGTGGCCGAGTGGCTTAAGGCAACGGTTTGCTAAATCGTCATACCTCTAAAGGGTATCCAGGGTTCGAATCCCTGCGTCTCCGGGCCCCATCCAACCCCTGAAAATACCAGGCATTCCCGTCGCGGGCGCCTCAACGCTGGCGGCGGAGGAGGATGTCGGCGGCGTCGGGCGAGCGCGCGTCGAGGCGGGCGGCCCATTCGGTGGTTTTCGGGTGGGAAAGCACCACCTCTGAGGGCCGGGCCAGCACCAGGGCGGCCGCCTCCCTCAGTTCCGGCCACTCCATCAGGAATTCCAGCGCGGTCGTAAAACGCGGGAAGGCCGCGGCGTGGGCGAAGGCCTTTTCCAGCGCGACGACATCATCGAAGTCCTTCAGCCGGCCGACGTAATCGCGCAGGGCCGCGACGGACAGGTCGCGTTCAAAGATCGCCCAGCGGGCCTGCTGGGCCTCGGCGGCGTGGCCCTCGGCCTCCAGAACGGCGACGTGCGCCATGTCCCAGGCGGGAACGGCCTGGGGGGAGGTCGGGCTCCGGCCCAGCGACCAGCGCGAGGTCGCCGCCGCCGTTGGCTGGGCGGCGTCCAGCGCCGCGCGGGCCTCGGCCACGCGGCGGGCTCTGAGCAAGCGCAGGGCGATCTCGGCGCCGACCTCAGGCAGCTTGCGCTGCGCCGGTGAAAAGGCCTCCAGCCAGGTATCGACGTCGCCACTCAGGTCCGCCAGGCGCGTGATCGCGGGCCGCAGGGCGGCGGGCGGGGGGCCGGCGGGCCGGACGGCGTCCAAAACAGCCTTGGCCAGGGAAGGGTCGATCGTGTCGCCCGCCGCGAACAGCCAGCGCGACCAGTCGCCGGGGCGCGCGCTGATGAACTCCGCAAGGCGCGCGGCGGTGGCGAGGCCAGCCCTGTGTGCGGTGGAGGCCAGGGCGCCCAGCTCCGGGGCGGCGCCCTGGTAAAGGTCGAGCAATTCGTCCTT
>CAZRKY010000087.1:2750-12010 GCA_964600375.1 uncultured Caulobacteraceae bacterium
CCAGGCCGGGATAGAGCGCGAACCACGCCACCATCCGGTCGAGCGCCAGCCGGGGGTCCATCGGCGCCAGGCGGTCGACGATTGCGCGGCGAACGCTCTGCAGGTCGCGGATCAGTTCAGGCCGCTTGCGCCAGGAGATCCGCGCCTTGCCGCCGGCCAGGGTGATCAGGCGCTTGTCGATCTCGGCGGCCAGGTCGCCTTCGCTGACTTCGGCGGCCAGCTCCATGCGCAGGCGGCGCTTCCAGATGGCGTCATCACCCGACACCTGGATCAGCAGCTCGGCCAGACGCTCCGCGCCCAGCCGGGCGAGGTTGTCGGCGCTCAGGCGCTTTGAAGGGGTCGGCCGGCGGGTCATTGGGGGGCCGTTGTGGCGAGAGCCCGGCATACAGCGCGAACTAGCGCCCCGCCACCAATGCGTTGGTGACCATCTCGCCGTTCACCGCGCGGTCGCGCCAGGTGGCGCCGACGCTGACCTTCGGGAAGGCCTTGCAGTAGGAGAGCAGACCCTGCTTCAGGCACAGCTTGCCGCCCCGGATCGTCCACGTCCCGCGCTCGCGGTTTCCCTTGCGACCCTGGGCGGTGAAGGTGCGGTCGGCGTTGAGCCAGAGCTTCGCCTTGCGGCCGTCGGGGTGGGTCGAGACGATGGTGTTGCCGAACGCTGCGCGCAGGTCGGCCTCGGTCACCGCGGCGACCGGGCTCGCGGCGGCGGCGAGCGCGACGGCCAGGGCGAAGGCGGTCAGGCGCCTCATACGTCCTCCACGCGGTAGTGAATGGGCTTGAAGGCGTGGTTGTTGGACTGCAGGGCGGAGCAGGCCGTGAGGCCGATGATCAGGTCCATTTCGGCTTCAAACAGGATGTGATCACCGGCCTTCGAAAGCGGCGGATCAACCTTCAACTCACCCGACGCGCTGTCGACGGTCACGTTCATGAAGACGTTGAACGCGGTCGGGATGTCGTCTTCGCCGATGCCGTAGGGCGCCAGGGCCTCCGCCAGGTTGCCGAAGCAGCCGCGGTGCGGATTCTCGTCGCCGTAGATGATCCGGAAGGTGTCCTTGGAACACGGCGTCAACAGGAAGTCGTGGCGGCCGACAGTGTCCTCGACGATCCGCAGCATGACATTGGAGCGGTTGGAATAGAGCGGATCGCCGGTGCTGAGGAACAGCTTCGACGCATAGTCGAGCGTGCGCCCCGACGAGATCACTTCGCCGATGTCCGCCGCGTTGAAGGCCAGCAGGTCCGAGACCTGTTCACCGCGAGGATCGACCACGCGCAGGCGCTGGCCGCGGTTGAGCCGGAAGGCCTGGCCGGTCCGGGGGGCGATCTCAATCATCAGCGGGCGGTGTCCGGGGCTTGGCGTGGAAGGGGCAGGCCCAGGTCTCGTCGACCGCGCGACCCGAGTATTGGCGGGCCTCGGAAACCTCGCCGAAGCGCGACAACATGGGATTGGGCGATCCCGCCAGGGCCACGTCGCGAGCGATGATCGACTGGCGCAGGACCTCGTAGCGGCCCTCGGCCCGCAGTTGCTCGAACTGGTCGTGCGGATTGAACACCAGCACCGGCGCCTCGAAGCGACGGGCCGGGCGGCTCGCCTTCGGATGCAGGCCGACGACGAAGAAGGCCTCGCCGCCGAAGCTGAGCGAAAAGTGCGGATCACGGGTGTCTTCGCTGACGCGCGGATCGTAGCGCTGACCCAGCCAGCCATCCTTGTCCGACAGCGATTGCAACCGCTCCCACAGCGTGGCCTCGAACGCCTCTTCGGAGGGCGGCGCCTCGCCGTCGAAGATCACCGCCAGGCTCTGGAACGGCCCCGGCCGGGCGCGATAGTCGGCGGCGAATTCCAGCAGGGCGGCGTAGATCCGCAGATCGTCCCAGGCCGACGTCAGATCGCGCGCGACCACGATGCGCAGCCCGCCTCTCGCCAGCGCCGACTTGGCCCCCACGCAGGGAAAATCGTGCGCGCGGATGAAGTCGGCGAAGCGGGTTTCGAGGCCGTCGGGCGCGGATTTCGGCGATGGCTGGATGAGGCGATCAGGCTGCATGGGACACCTGAACCGTCGAGGCGAGTTTTCGTTCCAAAATCAACGCGTTGAGGGCCCGGCCCAGGCGGCGCATCGACTGCGCCTTGTCCGCCCAACTCAGCGCGATCACCGGCCCCAGATCGGTCTTGTTGACGTCGACGATGTAGATTCGCCCGTCCTGGCGGTCGCGCAGAATGTCGAGCCCGCCCCAGTCGAGGCCCATGCGGGCGTTGAACCGCGCGATCTGCGCCAGTTCGGACGGCGAGAAAAGCGTACCCGGTTCTTCAAGCGTGGCGCGGCGGGTGTGGATGGCGAAGCTCTCGCCGGCGGCCTTGCGCTTGTGAACGACGAAGACGGGGACGCCCCCGGCGCAGACCGTGCGCAGGTCGTGGTTGAAGGCGCCGTCTTCGGTGTCGATCAGGCGTTGGTAGACATGGCCGTCTCGCGGGATCACCGGTGCGTGGACGACGCGGCCGTCGTGGACCCCGTTCTTGTCGGACTTCTCGACGATGGGGCCGTTGGCCGTGGTCGGGTCCAGAGCCAGCGGATAGCCGAACACCTCTTCGAACACGCGCCCGACGTGGCGCTTGGAGACGTCGGTGCAGCCGAAGTTGATCGTCGGCAGTCCGGCCGGCGGATCGGCGCGGCCGGTGGTGCTGTCGTCGAAATAGAAGGCGGCGTCAGCCTCGTCCGGCGACCGGGCGACGGCGATCCCGCCCCACAGGGACGCGCCGCCGATCATGTACCAGGGCCGGGGCCGGTCAGGCGCGAACCACAGCTTCAACCGCTCGCGCGAGGTCAACCGCGCCCAACCCCCGACGACGCCGGTCATCATCAGATAGGGAATCCAGGTGAGGATCTCGGCGATGATCGGCCCGTCCAGTTTCAGCCGCACGTCGGTCTTGCGGATCCGCAGCCGGCCGTCGGTCCAGGCGAAGTCCGACAGCCATCCGAGGCCGGGGATGCCTCCAGGCGGGTTACGGCCAAGGTTCATGTCCTAGTGAATGACGACGGGCGTCGCCGGTTCCCTCAGCGCTGCGCAACCCGGGGCGCCGACCGTCCCGGACGCTCAACGGCGAAGCTATCGGCTCAGGCGGAGGCTCTCAAGGGGCCGGGGGCGCCCGCCGAAGCGCGGTCGTCCGGTTCCAGCACGCCGCGAGCGGCGATCGCATCGATGACGTCGGCGGTGACTGGGCGGCTGGTGAGGTAGCCCTGGAACTCACGGCAGCCGGCGGCAGAAAGGCGCAGCCACTGGTCGTTGGTCTCAACGCCCTCGGCCAGCACACGCATGTTCAGTGATCGTCCCAGCTGCACGATGGTGCTGACGAGCGCATCCGCGGCCTCCGACTCCCCCAGATCGACAACGAACGAGCGGTCGATCTTGATCTTTCCGATCGGGAATCGGCTGAGATAGCTGAGACTTGAATACCCGGTGCCAAAATCGTCGATGGCGAGCGAGAAGCCGGCGTTTCGGAGCACCTTAAGCCCGGTCAGAACTGCACCGCTTTCATCCACCAGCACGCCTTCGGTCAGTTCGATCTCGATCGCGTCCGGCGATACGCCCTGGGTCGTCGCCATGCTGATCAGGCGGGCCGCGAAGGCCTCGTCCCGCAACTGGATCGCCGAGACGTTCACGGCGACCTTCAGGCCTTCCCAGCGCAGGCTGTCCTCAAAAGCCCGGCGGAGCGTGAATTCGCCCAGCGCGTCGATCAGGCCGCATTCCTCGGCCATGGGAACGAAGGTGGCGGGCGAGATCGGACCAAGCTCGGGATGGGTCCAGCGCACGAGCGCCTCGACCCCGATCAGCCGCCGCTGGGAGTCCACCTGGGGCTGGTAGACCATGGTCAGGCGGCCCTCCGCGAGGTCGCGGCGCAGGTCGTCCTGGAGGCGACGACGGCTGCGAAGCTCTTCGTCCAGTGAAGGTTCGTAGGTGACCCGGCGGCCGCGCCCGTCGCGCTTGGCGCGGAACAGCGCCAAGTCAGCGCGGCGCAGCGCCTCCGTGGCCGTCTGCACACTCTCTTCAAGCAAGGCGATGCCGACGCTGCAGGTCAGGCGCACCCGGCCGGTGCTGAGAGCGTATGGCTCGGCGAGGTCGGCGAGCACGCGGTCGGCTAGCGCCTCGATCTCTGGCAGGGTCCGCGTGCGACACAGGATGGCAAACTCGTCGCCGCCGACCCGCGAACAGGGATCGTGGTCGCCGCAGATCCCCCGCAGTCGTTCCGCGGCGATCAGCAACAGTTCGTCGCCCACAGGGTGACCCTGCAGGTCGTTGAGCTCCTTGAAGTGGTCAAGGTCGACCGCAAGCAAAGCCCGGCCGCGGTCAGGCAGGGGCGGTTCGGCGCAGGCCTCCGCCATTTGGGTTTCGAGTTGGCGTCGGTTGCCCATGCCGGTCAGCACGTCGTGGAATGCCAAATGCAGGGCGCGGCCCTCGCTTGTCTCGAGCGCCACGGTGACGCGGCGGCCCCGTCGGTAGAGCAGGAGGCCGAGCGCCAGGAGCGCGGCGAGCAGCATGAGGGTCCAGGGCAGGAACTGCCGCAGCAGGGCGGAGCCTGGCTTCTGGGGGATCCAGTCGAGGGTGGCCACGGCCGTCCCGGCGTCGTCTGCGATCGACCCGTGCGCTTCGGTGGTCTCGCCGCGGGAGTCGTCCGGATGCAGGTGCAGCTGGGTGAGCATGTAGCGGTTGCTGAAGCTGTCCAGCAGGGCGCTGTCTAATTCGCGCCCGGTCACGATGATCGGCGCGCGCGCGCCGGTCAGCCGGGCCCGGCCGAAGTCGGGTTGCACCCGGGTCGCGGTGAAGATGATCACCCGGCCGTCAATAACCTTGGCCGAGTTCAGCTGGAGGGGCGCACGCACGCTCCCCGCATCGGGGTCTTTCCGTACGGCGGCGGCTTCGAGCGCGCGCAGCCGGGCGACGAGGGGCGCCAGCAGTGTGCTGTAGGGCTCAAAGGTCCGCGGCGCGACGTCCTTGCCTTCCGCCATTCCGTAAACGGGCCGGTCACGGGCATCCAGGACGTAGGCCAGGTTAAAGCCGTCGATCTCGCTGAGGTACTGGCCGATGTTGTCGTGGGCCCAAAGTGGGTCAAAGCGGTTGTCGAGGTGGATGACGGCGTCGTCCCACACTGCCTGGGGAACCACCTGGTGGCCGATTTCGGCGACCTTGGCGGCAAAGCCGTTCTCGACCAGCTCCTGTTCACGGTGCAGCGCCGCCCGGTCGAAGTCGAGCGCCATGCGGGCGAGGGTGGTGGTCAACAAGCCAATGGCGACCACGCCCGCCGCGGCGAGTGGCCAGAATAGGTTGCGTGTCTTCGCCCGCCTCGCCGCGACCATTCTGGTCCCCTGCACCTGTAACGGCCAAGGTTACGCTCAAGACGCTAACAAGACGCTTCAGTGACGACTCTGGTCCCGAGACAGGGTTTGCATCTCGGTAACCACTGCCCCTCACTGTCGCCAATGAGGTCTTCGCTGGACAAGCTCCCAGGAGGGTGTCTGACTGGCAGGTTCTTTCGGGGATACATCGACTTATGACGTCCAACCGCAGTGGGCACATCCGCCTCAATTCCCATCCCGGCGGAGGCGCTTCGACCCGCTTTCCGATCACTTGGGGTGCGCCCGGCGCGCGTGAGCGGGGGCCGGTCATCGGCACGGTCAACGCGGGGTCGGACCGAAACGCCATTGGCGCGCACGGCGGGGCCTATTCGCTATACCGCGCCCTCGCCATCTCATCGGGGGCCATGAGCGGCGTCACCCGTCCGGACCTGACCGACACCTTCCCGACGACGCCCATTGGTCCGCACAAACAGTGGACCGACCCCGGCAAGATCGTCTCCGTGGACCCCTGGGGCCACCTGGTGGCGACGGCCTTTGCTGGTGAGATCGCCGACGGCGTCGACATTCGCCCGACCATCGCCGTGACCAAGGCGCGCCTCAGCCTGGCGGAAATCGCCGGCGCCATCGAGGCCGGCCGCCTGAAGATCGACGGCGAGGTGGTGCACGAGAGCGGCGACGTTTCCGTCACCAAGGTCGCCATCGACCCGGTCTGGTACCTGCCGGGCATCGCGGAGCGCTTCGAGGTCTCGGAAACCCAACTGCGGCGGACCCTGTTCGAGGAGACCGGCGGCATGTACGCCGACCTTGTCACGCGCCCTGACATGAAGGTGTTCCTGCCGCCCATCGGGGGGCACACGGTCTACATCTTCGGCGACCCCGCCTTCATCGGTGACAAGACCAGGCGCCTGACCTGCCGCGTACACGACGAGTGCAACGGCTCGGACGTGTTCGGCTCGGACATCTGCACCTGCCGGCCCTACCTGACCCATGGCATCGAGGAGTGCGTGCGCGAGGCCCAGCAGGGCGGCTCGGGCCTGATCGTCTACAATCGCAAGGAGGGCCGGGCGCTGGGTGAGGTGACCAAGTTCCTCGTCTACAACGCCCGCAAGCGCCAGCCGGGCGGAGACCAGGCGGCCACCTATTTCGAGCGCACCGAATGTGTCGCGGGCGTCCAGGACGCGCGCTTCCAGCAGCTGATGCCGGACGTCATCAACTGGCTGGGGATTGAGCGGATCGACCGCTTCATCTCGATGTCAAACATGAAGTTCGACGCCCTGGCCGCTGCCGGCATTGAAATTTTGGAGCGGGTCCCGATCCCGGACGGCCTGATCCCCGATGATGCGTCGGTGGAGATGGAGGCCAAGAAGGCGGCCGGCTATTTCACGCCGGAGGCCAAGCCGACCGCCGCCCAGCTCAAGAAGGTCAAGGGCCGCGACCTTGACAAGTTCTGAGGCCGGGACGGCGCGAGGCCTGCTGTGTGCGGCCGCTGTCCGTGAACGCGCTCACCGCATGCTCGCGCTCGGCGCGGCCGGAAAGCTGGAGCACTGGGAGGTGCATCTCGACCGCCTGCGGGAAACGGCGGCCTTCGTCGCCGAGGTGGTGCGCGCGCAGTACCCCGACCTGAAGGTGCCCTTCCATGCGCGCTGGCGGCACTTTGTCAGCGGCGGCGTGGACCTGTGGGCCACGGTGTGCGCGAACCCCTACTGGGAAAACGCCGAGGCCCGGGCGAGGGCGGCCTTTGACCTGGCCATCACCTCGGTGCTGCTGGACGCCGGGGCGGGCCCTGACTGGCGCTTCACCGACTCCGCGACCGGCTTGACCTCGGCGCGCTCGGAAGGCCTGGCGGTGGCCAGTTTCCGCATGTTCGAGCAGGGCGCCTTCTCAAGCGATCCCGAGGATCCCTTCCGCGCTGATGCAGCCCGCCTGTCGGCCCTGACCGGCGACGATCTGGCCGAGGGTTTTCAGGTCACCGGCGCCAATCCGCTGGTCGGCCTGGAGGGTAGGGCGGCCCTGCTGCGCCGGTTGGGAGACCAATGCGCAGCGCGGCCCGATCTGTTCGCTCTCGGGGACACGCCACGCCCCGGCGGCCTGTTCGATGTCCTGGCCCACAGATGCCATCCCGGCGCCGTCGCCGCGCCGATGATCCTCGATGTGGTGCTGGAAGGCCTGGGTCCGATCTGGCAGGGCCGCCCGGTGATCGATGGCGTCGGCATGGGCGACTGCTGGCCCCACCTGGCGATGGACGGCGACGGCTACGTTCCCCTGCACAAGCTCAGTCAGTGGCTCAGCTATTCGCTGGTCGAGCCTCTGGAAGCCGCCGGTGTCGAGGTGATCGACCTCGACGGCCTGACCGGCCTGGCGGAATACCGCAACGGCGGCCTGTTCATCGATCGCGGCGTGCTCACTCTGCGCGATCCGGCGGACGCGGAGAAGGCCTGGCCCGTCGACAGTCCGCTGGTGGTGGGCTGGCGATCCATGACCGTGGCCCTGCTGGACCTGATCGCGCCGATGGTGCGCGAGGAACTGGGCGTCGACGCCCGGGAGATGCCGCTGGCCAGCGTGCTCGAAGGCGGCACCTGGGCCGCCGGCCGCCGCGCTGCCTTGGGCCGATCGGGCGGCGGGCCGCCCCTCACCATCCTCAGCGACGGCACTGTATTTTGAGAAGGACTCGCCGATGAAACCGCCCAAGGGCGTAACCGTGGTGTCGCACCCGCTGGTGCAGCACAAGCTGACCCTGATGCGACGCAAGGAAACCTCAACGGCGTCGTTCCGCACCCTGTTGCGCGAGATCTCGACCCTGCTTTGCTACGAGGTCACCCGCGACCTGCCGCTGGAGCCTTTTCCGATCGAGACGCCGGTGGCGGCCATGGAGGGCGTGCGGCTGGAGGGCAAGAAGCTGGTGCTGGCCCCGATCCTGCGCGCAGGCATGGGCCTGCTGGACGGCATGCTGGAGCTGATCCCGGCGGCCCGCGTGGCCCACATCGGGCTCTACCGCGATCCCGAGACGCTGGTCGCGGTCGAATATTACTTCAAGGCGCCTGAGGACATCCCCGATCGGCTGGTGGTCGTCATCGACCCAATGCTGGCGACCGCGAACGCCGCCGTCGCCGCCATTGACCGCCTGAAGGAGCGCGGCGTCTCCAACCTGCGCTTCGTCTGTCTCGTGGCCTCGCCCGAAGGCATCGAACGCCTTAAGGCCCAACACCCGGACGTTCCCATCTGGACCGCCGCCATCGACGAGCGCCTGAACGAGCACGGCTACATCGTGCCGGGGCTGGGGGACGCAGGCGACCGCCTCTACGGCACCCGGTGAACGGTCAGCGCACCGCGCTCCACGGGCGGCTGAGCAGGACGGCGCAATTGATCAGACCGACCAGCGAATAGGTCTGCGGGTAGTTGCCCCAAAGTTCGCCGTCGCCCAGCGAGATATCCTCCGACAGCAGCCCGGCGTGGCTGCGTCGGGTCAGCATCTCCTCGAACAGCGCGCGCGCCTCATCCTTGCGGCCATTCAGGTGCAGCGCCTCGATGAACCAGAAGGTGCAGAAGTTGAACGCGGTTTCCGGCGCGCCGAAGTCGTCGGGATCAACGTAGCGGAACAGGTAGGGTCCGCGCCGCAGGCCCGCCTCAACGGCGGCGAAGGTGGCGACCTGGCGCGGGTCGTCGGGGGTCAGGTAGCCCAGTTCCACCAGCTGCAGCAGGCTGGCGTCCAGCTCCTCGCCGTCGAAGCTCCCGCCGAACCGGCCATTCGGCAGGCAAGCCGACGCATCAATGCGCCCGCGAATGGACGAGGCGCGCGCCTGCCAATGCGCGGCACGGTCCGCCAGGCCCAGGGCGTCCGCGGCATTCCCGAGCCGCTCGCAGGCCGCCCAGCACATCAGCGCCGAATAGGTGTGGACCCGAAGGCGGGTGCGAAAC
>CAZRKY010000088.1:0-6195 GCA_964600375.1 uncultured Caulobacteraceae bacterium
ATCGTCGGCTTGTCGTTGGTGCCCGTGATCACGATCGTGAACGGCACGAAGGTCGTCTCGTTGTTCGGCGCGTAATTGTTGTCGACCCGCGCCAGATAGGTCAGCGTCAGCGTTTCGCCGTCGGCCAGGAAATCGAACGCGCCGTCGGCGACGGTGTAAGTCCAGGTCGCCGTGCCGATGTTCTTGCCGTTGGGATCCTGCACCACGCTCAGCGGCACTTCGACCGCCGTGATCGCGGCCAATTGCTCGGCCGTCAGCGTCGCGGTGACATCGGACTGCTGCGCATTCTTGTAGGCGAAGGATGAAAACTGCGCGCTGACACTCGGCGTGTCGCCGACGTTGATGTCGATCGTCGAGCCGCCGGTGTTGATGGCGTAGACGCCCCAGGCGTAGGTGACCGTGCCGCCTACGGTAATCGCGCCGTCAACGTCGATGGTGACCGCACCACCGCCCGCCGCGTAGATGCCGATGCCGTAGTTGCCGTCCTCGACCGTGACGTTGCCCACGACGTCGATATCGACATTGCCGGCCGGACTGGAAGCGGCGGCGGCGAGGATACCGTAGTTGTTGCCGTAAACGCCGTCGGCGTCGGTGTAGATGTCGCCGGTGATGTTGACGTCGACGAAGCCGGTCGCCGAGCTGGTCGTGGCGGAGACCCCCGTGACATCGCCGTCGTAAGCGTAGACCGAGATGTCGCCGGTCCAGGTGACCGCCGAGCCGTTATTGGCGTAGGTCGCGATGCCGGCCGAGTCGCTGGAGCCGAAGACCGTGATCGAGCCGCTGCCGGTCACCGTCGCGTCGTCCGCGTTCGCCGCCGCTCCGAAGTAGCCGCCGCCCGCGTAGATCCCAACCGCGTTGAACACGCCGGTGTTAACGCCCGAACCGTTGTTGACGTAGATGTCCGCGCCGGTCGAAGTGACAGAAATATCGCTGTCGGTGTCCGTGTAGGCGTAGATGCCCGCCGCCAGAATGTCGCTGGCGGACGTCACCGAGAGGTCGCCGGAGTTGGTGATCGTCACGGTTTCGTTGGCGATGGCCAGGATGCCGTTCGTGAAGGCGTTGGCCGACGTCCCGTCAGTCGTGATGGATCCCGTGTTCTCCACCACCACGTCACCGCCGACGCCGACGGAGAAGGCGTCGATGCCGCTGTCGCCCGCCACGATCGTGGCGTCGCTGATGACCGTAGCCGTACCCGTGCCGTAGGCGTCAACCTCGAGGCCGTCGTTGAGCGCGGTCACCGTGGAACCGGCGTAGGCCTCAATCGTCGCATCGTAGTTCGCAACGCCCGTGGCGGTTACGCCGTCGTCCGTGGCCGTGGTTACGTTGACGGCGAGGCCGCCGCCCAGCAGGACCACCGTGATGTCCTCGCCGGCATCGGCGGTGTAGTCGACCCCGGTCGGATAGGGATTGCCGCCGCTGGTGCAGACGGCGACGCCGCCGACATCAGCGCCGCATTCATCCGCCGCCCAGGCCTGGTTGGGCGAGGCGGCGAAGATGGCGATGGAAACGCCGAGCGCGGTTCCGAACAGGAGCGAGGCGCGGGAAGCGCTGAGCTTCGGCGCGCCGTATGTCAAACCGGTGGTTTGGCGGCTGGTCATGGTTAGTCCCCTCACAAAACGAACTCGCCATCCCCGGCGACAGGGGTGGCACAATGTCACGTCCAGCTATCATCGATTGTTGAATAGAGGCAAGACGTTGTTTCGCTTCGCAGTAAAAACAGTCGTTTTAGCCGCCCATGACGGGCAAATGTAACGACTTCTTGACCAAGCTTAGCCATAAGTAGTTACAGCTGTGCTGTGCTGATTCCGGAAGCAAATCTCGAAAACTGGCATTTCTCCCCATACGAGAACTAATTACAGAATTGTAACTACCGGATCACTTGAACGGCGGGCGCAATTCGCCCTGCTCCGGGAGATCGGGCGCGTCATGCCGCGGTTTGGCTGGAATCAGGACGCCGCGCCGAACGAAGAAAAGGCCCCGCGGTGTCCGCGGGGCCCTGTCAGCCTGTCGTCGATCTGGCGTGGGATCAGGCGGGGACGAACTGGTCCGCGCCGGCCTGGGCGGCGGCGAGGCGCGCGGTCAGCGCTTCATGCTGCCCCCAGAGCTGCACCGGCAGACGCTCGCCGAACCGCTCGTAGAAGGCCGGTATAAGGGCGGCCTCCTCGCGCCAGACGGCGGGATCGATGGTCAGCAGCAGGTCAAGCTGCGCTGCGGTGAGATCCAGGCCCGTCAGGTCCAGCGAATCGTGGGTCGGGACCCGGCCGACCGCAGTGTCCCGGGCGTCGCCGCGGCCCTCGAGGCGCGATACGATCCACTTCAGGACGCGGCTGTTGTCGCCAAAGCCCGGCCACACGAAGCGGCCGTCCTCGTCCTTGCGGAACCAGTTCACAAAGTAGATTCGCGGCAGCTTGGCGGGGTCCGCCTTGGCGCCCATGCGCAGCCAGTGCTCGAAATAGTCGCCCATGTTGTAGCCGCAGAACGGCAGCATGGCGAAGGGATCGCGGCGCAACTCGCCGACCTTGTTTTCGGCCGCGGCGGTGCCTTCGGAGGCCACCGTCGAGGCCATGAACACCCCGTGTTCCCAGTCGAAGGCTTCGGTCACCAGCGGCACGGCGGAGGCGCGGCGGCCGCCGAACAGGATGGCCGAGATCGGCACGCCAGCGGGGTCTTCCCACTCGGCGGCGATGGTCGGGCACTGGCCGGCGGGAACGGCGAAGCGGGCGTTGGGGTGGGCTGCGGGCGTGCCGGTCTGGGGCGTCCAGGGCTGGCCACGCCAGTCAGTCAGACGCTCGGGGGCGGGGCTGAGGCCTTCCCACCAGACGTCGCCGTCCTCGGTGAGCGCAACGTTGGTGTAGACGACGTTCCTGGACAGGGTGTCGATGGCGTTCTTGTTGGTCTTGATCCCCGTGCCCGGCGCCACGCCGAAGAAGCCGGCTTCCGGGTTGATGGCGTAGAGCCGTCCGTCGTCGCCAAAGCGCATCCAGGCGATGTCGTCGCCGATGGTCTCGGCCTTCCAGCCTGGCAGGGTGGGCTGCAGCATGGCCAGGTTGGTCTTGCCGCAGGCCGAGGGGAACGCCGCGGCCACATAGTGCGCCTGGCCTTCGGGCGAGGTCAGCTTGAGGATCAGCATGTGCTCGGCCAGCCAGCCCTCGTCGCGGGCCATGACCGAGGCGATGCGCAGGGCGTAGCACTTCTTGCCCAGCAGGGCGTTGCCGCCGTAGCCGGAGCCGAAGGACCAGATCTCGCGGGTCTCGGGGAAGTGGACGATCCACTTCTCGTCGTTGCAGGGCCAAGGGACGTCGGCCTGGCCTTCGCCAAGCGGCGCGCCCAGGGTGTGGACGGCGGGGACGAAAAAGCCGTTGTCGCCCAGCGCATCCAGCGCCTGCTTGCCCATGCGGGTCATCACCCGCATCGAGATGGCGACATAGGCGGAATCGGTGATCTCGACGCCGAGCGCGCTGATCTTCGAGCCGACGGGTCCCATCGAGAAGGGCACGACGTACATCGTGCGTCCGCGCATGCAGCCGTCGAACAGCCCGTTCAGGCGCTCGCGCATCTCGACGGGGTCAGACCAGTTGTTGGTCGGGCCGGCGTCGGCGGCGTCCTTCGAGCAGATGAAGGTGCGGCTCTCGACCCGGGCGACATCGCGCGGATCGGAGACGGCGTAGAAGGAGTTGGGGCGCTTTTCGGGGTTCAGGCGCTTGAGCGTGCCGGCCGCGATCAGTTCCTCGGTCAGCTGGTCCCACTCGGCGTCGGAGCCGTCGCACCAGTGCACGCGGTCGGGCTTGGTCAGGGCGGCGATCTCGCCGACCCATTCGATCAAGCCACGGTGTGCGGTCGGGGCCGGCTGGAGCCCCGGTATCACGGCCTTGTCCACGAAATGCTCTCCTGAGGCCCACCACGGAGGCGCTTCTGGCGGCGCCCGCCGCGTCACAGGGGTCTTCCGACCCGATTTGCGCGCCTTAGAACCGCCCGGACCCCGCCCGTCAACTCACGTCGCCGTAGGTAACCGGTGTCATTGGCCAAGCATGGCCATTTGCGCGGAAAAGCGGTGGCGGCGCGGCAGCTCAAACGGTCCCGGTGACCGGGATGAGGGCGCCGGTGACCGCGGAAGCCTTCGGTGAAATGAGAAAGAGCATGACTTCGGCGAGGTCGGCGGGACTGACCCAGGTCGAGAAATCCGCGTCGGGCATGTCGGCGCGATTCTGGGCCGTGTCGATGATCGACGGCAGGACGGCGTTGACCGTCACCCTGCCCTTGAGCTCCTCGGCCAGGCTCTCGGTCAGCTTGTGCACGCCGGCCTTCGAAGCGGCATAGGCGCCCATGCCGGCCGCCGCCCTCACGGCGGAATTGGCCCCGACGTTGACGATCCGGCCTGCGCTGGAGGCCAGCAGGTGCGGCAGGGCTGCGCGCGAGGCGTTGGCGGCCGTCGCCAGGTTCAGGCGGAACATCCGCTCCCAGTTCGCGGGGTCGCCGCCCTCAAGGGTCTGCCACACAAACCCGCCGGCGATGTTGAGCAGGGCGTCGATCCCGCCCAGCGCGGCGGCGGCCTCGTCCATGGCGGCCTTGGCGCGCACGGGGTCCGACAGGTCCGCGCCGCCGATCAGGACGGCGTCCTCCCCCAGCGCCTTGTCGAGATCACCCGGCGCCGCGGCGGCGAAGTCGACCAGCGCCACCCGGGCGCCCCTGCCCGAGGCGGCCAGCGCCGTCGCCCGGCCCAGGACGCCGAACCCGCCCGTGATCACGACCTTCATGCCCTGCATCGAATCTCTCCTCGCCGTCCGCCCGGCATATAGCGACGGCAGGCCGCGGCGGCACTAGGATAGGAGGGCAACGGCGGGGAATCGCATGTCAGGGGCAGGACCACTCAGCGGCGTGAAGGTGATCGAATTCGCCGGCCTGGGACCGCCCCCTTTCGCCGCCATGCTGCTTTCGGACATGGGCTGCGAAGTGCTGCGCATCGACCGGCCGGGATCGGGTCCGTCGCCGCGGGACATCAGCTGCCGCGGCCGCGCTTCCCTGCAGTTGGACCTCAAGTCGCCCGCCGACATCGAGACGGCGCTCCGCCTGATCGAGAAGGCCGACGTGCTGGTCGAGGGCTTCCGGCCCGGCGTGATGGAGCGGCTGGGGCTCGGCCCGGAGGCGGCGGCGGCGTGCAATCCGGGCCTGGTCTATGGCCGCATGACCGGCTGGGGCCAGGACGGGCCGCTGGCCCACGCAGCGGGCCACGACATCGGCTACATCGGGGTTTCGGGCGCGCTGGACGGCATCGGCGAGCTGGATGGGCCCCCCGTCCCGCCCCTGAACCTTGTCGGCGATTTCGGGGGCGGGTCGCTCTACCTGGTCATGGGGATCTGCGCGGCCCTGGTCGAGCGCGGGCGCTCAGGGCTGGGGCAGGTGATCGACGCCGCCATCGTCGACGGCTCCGCCTCGCTGATGGCCAACGCCATGTGGCTGATCGCCGACGGGATCACCGATCCGCGCCGGGGGCATGGGACCCTGGGCGGGGCCGCGCCCTTCTACCGCTGCTACCCGTGCGCCGACGATCGCTGGATCGCGGTCGGCGCGATCGAGCCCCAGTTCTGGGCCCTGCTCATGGATCTGATCGCAGCGCCCGCCGAGCTGCGCGCGCGGCAGTACGACAAGGCTTCGTGGCCGCAGAGCGCCGCGGAGCTGGCGGCGATCTTCCGGACCCGACCGGCGGCTGACTGGCTGGAACTGCTGGAGGGGACCGACGCCTGCGTCTCGCCGGTGCTGGGCCCCGAGGAAGCCGCCGACCACCCGCACATGGCGGCGCGCCAAACGTGGGTGAAGCCGGGCGGCCAGCTGCAGCCGGCGCCCGCCCCGCGCTTTTCGCGCACGCCGGGCGCCATCCAGGGGCCGCCGCCCGCGGGGGGGCAAGGCGGCGCGGAAATGCTCGAGAGCTGGGGTGTTACGCGGGCCTGAGGATCAGGGGTAGCGCGGGACCGCGTCGCCGAAGACCCAGTCGGTGCGGAAGTGGCCGTCGGGCCGGCAGACGTGCACCTGGCTGGGCACGCGCACGTTGCGCCATTCGGAAAAGGCCATGCGCCGGGCGGTTTCGACCGCCTCCGGCTCATCGCCCTGGCTGATCACGAATCCGTTGTTCTTGACCACCCAGCAACCCGGACGCTCGGGCTGTACGTAGAACTCACGCGACATGGACTGGAACCCCCC
>CAZRKY010000088.1:6205-11961 GCA_964600375.1 uncultured Caulobacteraceae bacterium
CGGTACTCAGGACGCCGGACTACATCTCGAAGCCACGGAGAAATCGAGTCTTTTCTCGTAATGCGCGACGAACGGGCGCAGCGGGACACGCCGCCCTATATTCAGCCTGCAGTCGGGCAGCCCAGGAGAATCAGGCATGAGCGAAGTCAGCTACGAAATCGTCGAGCACGACGGCGGCTGGGCTTACAAGGTCGGCGCGACCTTTTCAGAGACCTTCCCCACCCATGAAGCGGCGCTCTCGGCGGCGAGGCGTGCGGCGGGCGAGCAGCGCGTCCCGGGCGAAACCGACGGCATCGTCTACGAGGATGAGCGCGGCCAATGGCGCGAGGAACTGGCTGACGGCGACGACCGTCCCCAGACCCGCGTGGTCGACAAGGGCTAGCCGGGACTAGACGAGAGGCCTGCCGCCCAGCCAGCTGGCGAGGTTGCGCGCGTACCGCTCAACCGAAGCCCGCGCCTCGGGTGATCCGGCCAGGCCGTCGCCGGGCGCCTCGCTGACGAAGCTGGGACATCCCTTCGAAGGATCCCAGTTGTAGTCGGCGAAGTGGTGGAAGGTGGACTGGGCCACGGCCGGCCCGCCCGCTTCCGACGGCTCGAAGGCCACGATCAGGTTGAAGTCGCGGCCGGTGACCAGGCTGGTCCCGGTGGCGATCACGCGGGCGGTGGCGTCGTCCGCAGGCTTGCCGACGGCGCCCTCGTGGGGATGGGCCGGCAGCCAATTGACGCCCTCAAGGATCGGATGGCGCTCGCCGACTACGGTCACAGGCTGGAAATCGCCATTGGCGCCGGAATGATAGTTCGGCCAGTCGATATCGGTGGTGACCTGGTCGTCACGGCATCGCCGCGTCTCGTCCGGATCGGGGTTCTTCGAGTGGAAGAAATGGGCCGCGCCCACGCCGCCCAGGCTGCACACGGAATTACCCAGGTCCATGTGGTCGCGCGTCACCATCAGCCCGCCTCCCCGCTGGCGAAAGCGCGAGATGCCGGCGCAGTCCTCTTCGGTCAGGCCCTCGCCCGTATCCACCGCGAAGAGCCACAACTGGTCGAAATCCGACTGGTCCAGCCGGGCCAGGAGCGAGTCCGGCGCGCCTTGCGGATCGCGATTGCGCAGCGTGACCTCGAAAGCGGGATCGCCGCCGGCGTCAACAGCCTGCGACAGGGTCTCGCCCAGCAGGCTGAACCGCGAGGCGTTCCAATCGTCCTCGACCGACCCGATGGTGGTCTGCAACAGAATCCGGGACGGCTTGCCCATGGCGGTCCTCCTGACGGTATCACGCCATATAGGACCGGCGCCGGCGCCGGCGAACCCCTCAAACGAAGTAGTCGACGATCGCTGTCTGGAGGGCTGCGATCAGCAGGATCTGCTCCTTGGCCGTGTCGGTGCGCCGGGTCACGCCGATGGTGGCGTTCAGCGTCCGGTCCTGGATCTGGAAATGGACGTTCAGCGCCGCCCGCCCGGGGCGGCTGGCCGAGACCCGGCCGAGGATCACCCCATCACGGTTGACCTTCTCAAAGAGGTAGCGAACCGAGGCCCCCTCCATCCGGTCGCGGATGGCCTCGTCCCAGGCCTTCACCGCCGCCCACAACGTCGCGAACCGTTCGCGCGCCTTGGCGTAGGTTTCCGCCTCCGAGCGGTCGGAAATCGTCTTCTTGACCTTGCCCGTATCCAGGGCGCTCAGGAAATCCTGCTTGATAGCTTCTCGGTTCATTCACTCCGCCCACTGTGCGCCATGGGTAGCCCCCCAAGGTCCATAGTGGCTGTGGCCGGACTATAGCCACGGAATCGCGGGTGGGAAGGCGTACGTCGCCGCAACTTGTTTATAGTCAAGCTCTTACGGTGAAGCTTGCGGCCCCTTCCCGCGTGGGCCGAAGGGCTCAGCCTTCGCCGCTGAACCCCTTCATCGTCAGCCACGTATCGGCCGGATCGCGGGTCGTACGCAGGCTGTTGATCGGGTGGCTTTCATCCGCCCAGCCCACGGCCACGCCGCAGAACACCATCATCTCGTCGGGCAATTCCAGCAGGCGCGCCAGGGTCTCGGGATAGCGCGCCCAGTACTCCTGCGCGCAGGTCGCCAGCCCCTGCTCCTGCGCCAACAACAGGAAGGTCTGGATGTACATCCCCAGGTCTGACCATTGCGGCGGCCCCATCCTGCGGTCGATGCAGACGAACACCCCCACCGGCGCGCCGAACAGGTCGCCATTGCGCATCAGCTGGGTCAGGCGCGCGACGCGGTCCTCGCGCGGGATGCCGATGGTCTCGTACAGCGCCTCGCCGCACTCGAACCGGCGACGGCGGTAGGGGTCCCAAAGCGACGACGGATAGATGTCGTATTCCATCGCCTCGCCCATGGGATTGGCCGCCGCGGCCGCCTTCAGCGCCGCCAGCGGTTCGCCGGCCAGGGCATAGACCCGCCAGGGCGCGAGGTTGCCGCCGGACGGGGCCCGCCCCGCCGCCTCCAGCAAGGCCGCCACCTGTGCGCCCGGGACGGGGTCGGGTTTGAAGGCGCGTATCGAGACGCGCCGGGCGACGGCGTCGGAAACATCCATGGCGAACAGCATCCCGCCTGGGGAGCCGTCATGCCAGTCCGTTTTGAAAAGAAATGGCGCGCCCGGAACGATTCGAACGTCCGACCCTCAGATTCGTAGTCTGATGCTCTATCCAGCTGAGCTACGGGCGCACTGCTCGCCACCGGTTCGGCGCGGCGAGGGCGCGATACCTAGTCGGAAGGCCTGCGCGATGCAAGGCCTGTAAGGCGTGAAAAAGCGGCGGGACCGCGGGCTCAACCGAGCGCCTCGTAGACCCCCCGCGCCACCGCCCGCGCGAGGCAGTCGGCCGCCAGCGCCCCGATCCGCGCGACGGTGAAGGCCCGGGGCTCGGGGGCGGCGACCTTGCCGGTGGCGAGCGAAAAGATCACATCGCCGTCGAAGGGGGCGAAGACCGGCCGGATGGCGCGGGCGAGCCCCGCCCGGGCCATTACCGCGACCCGCTCGGCCTCGACGTTGGTCAGGGCCGCGTCGGTGGCCACGATGCAGATGGTGGTGTTCTCGCGCGGGCCCGGGTCGCGCTTGGCGTGGGGCCAGGCGTCGGGCTGGGCGGCGAGACCCGCCGCCCCGCGGCCGCCGAATTCACCGCCCATTTCGTAGGGCGCGGCCCAGAAGGTCACGCCATCGGCCGCGACCACGGACCCGAAGCTATTGACCGCCGCCAGGGCGCCGACGGTGATCCCATCCGCCGTCAACACCGAGGCCGACCCCAAGCCGCCCTTAAGGGTCCCGGCCATCGCCCCGCAGCCGGCGCCCACGGCGCCGAGCGCGAATTCCACGGCCGCGGCGTCCAGCGCCTCGCGGCCCAGGGCGGCGTAAGGCGGGTCCTCGCCCCACGCCTTGTCGCCGCCATTGGCCAGATCGAACAGGATGGCCCCGGCCACGATCGGCGCGGGTGGGGCGTCGTCGCGCAGCCGGTATCCCCTGCCCCGCGCCCCCAGCGAGGCGGTCACCCCGTCGGCGGCGGCCAGGCCGTAGACCGAGCCGCCGGCCAGCACGACCGCGTCCACCGCCCCGACCAGACCCCCGGGCTTGAGAGCATGCGCCTCGCGGGTGCCCGGCGCCCCGCCGCACACATCGACGGCGGCGACGGTCTGGACATCGGCCAGCAGCACGGTGACCCCCGTACGGACGTTGATGTCCTGGGCGTTGCCGACCGTCAGGCCGGCGACATCGGTGATCAGGTTCAGGGGGCCGGGCCGCGCGTGGGTCATGGCGCGACCATCGTCCGAAGCGGCCGCGACGCCAACCCCGGTTCCCTCAGGGCCCCTGGTCCCCTATGTCCAAGGCCATGATCCGTCGCGTTCTTCCGGCGCTTGCCGCCCTGTTGCTTTCGGCCTGCGCCCTGTCGCCCTTCGGGCGTCCACAGACCCCTGCCCCCGAGGAGCCCCGCAGCGCGACGCAGATGGTGGCCGCCGCCAATCCCCTGGCGGCGCAGGCGGGCATGGCGGTGCTTGAGCGCGGCGGAACCGCGGTCGATGCGGCGGTCGCGATCCAGGCCATGCTGGGGCTGGTCGAACCCCAGAGCTCGGGCATCGGCGGCGGCGCCTTCATGCTCGTCTATGACGCCAAGGCCAAAACCGTCATCGCCTACGACGGCCGCGAGGCCGCGCCGGCCGGCGCGACGGCGGACATGTTCCTCGGCCCGGACGGCAAGCCCCTGCCCTTTAATCAGGCCGTCATCTCGGGCCGCGCCACCGGCGTCCCCGGCGCGGTGGCCATGCTGGCCCTGGCCCAGAAGGAGCACGGCAAGCTGGCCTGGAGCAGCCTTTTCGACGACGCCATCGCCCGCGCCAACGAGGGCTTCCCGATGAGCCCGCGCATGTCGAGGCTGGTCAATTCCGGCGCCCCGGAAACCAGCCAGCCCGACTTCCTGGCCTATCTGTCGGAGGCCGACGGGACCCTGATGGAGACCGGCGACCTGGTGCGCAATCCAGCCTACGCCGCCACCTTGACCCGGCTCGCGGCAGAGGGGCCCAGCGCCATCTACGAGGGTCCCATCGCCCAGGCCATCGTCGACCGCGTGCGGCAGGCGCCCCTGGCCGGAACCCTGACCACCGGCGACCTGAAGGCCTACCGCCCCAGGACCGCCGCGGCGCTCTGCCGGACCTGGGCCGCCATGCGCGCCTGCGTGCCGCCGCCGCCGTCCAGCGGCGTGGCCCTGCTGCAGGCCCTGATCATGCTCGAGCAGAAGCCGCTGGTGCGCGAGGGGCCACGGTCCGCCGGGGCCTGGGCGACCCTGATGGAAGCCGAGCGCGTGATGTACGCCGACCGTGACCGCTACGTCGCCGACCCCGCCTTTGTCTCCGTACCCGTCGCGGGGCTGCTGGATCCCGACTATGTCGCGGCGCGCGCCGCCCTGGTCACCGACCGCGCCGGCCCGGCGCCTGTCGCCGGGACGCCCCGCGGCGCGCCTGCGCCGGCCGCGGACCGCACCGTTGAGCCCGCCGGCACCAGCCACTTCGTCATCGTCGATCGATGGGGCAACGCCGTTTCCATGACCACGACGGTGGAGAGCCTGTTCGGCACCGGGCGGATGGTGGGCGGCTTCTTCCTCAACAACCAGCTGACCGACTTCTCGTTCTCGCCCACCGACGCCAGCGGCGCCCCGGCCGCCAACGCGGCGGCGCCCGGCAAACGGCCGCGCTCGTCTATGTCGCCCGTCATCGTCATGGATCGCTCGGGCGGCTTCCTCGCCGCCGTGGGGTCCCCGGGCGGCTCGGCCATCCTGTCCTACAATCTGAAGACCCTGGTGGGCATCTTCTGGTGGGGCCTCAGCCCCCAGGACGCCATCAACCTGCCCAACATGATCGCGCGCGGGAACAGCTTCGCCGGCGAGGCGGACAAGCTCGACCCCGCCGTGCGCGCCGACCTGGTGGCGCGCGGAATGAACGTCAGAACGGGCACTGGCGAGGAATCCGGGATCCAGGCGGTCCTGCGCGCCAACGGCGGGCTGGTGGGCGGGGCGGACCCGCGCCGCGAGGGCGTGGTCCTCAGCCGGCCGGACTAGCGACGCGAGGCCTTTGCCCTCGCCGGCGCCTTCACCGACTTCTTCGCGACCAGCTTCGACTGCGGCAGCCGCAGTTCAAAGGTCGATCCGAACGGGCCGGTCCGGGCCAACAGGACGTCGCCGCCATGGGCCTGGGCCAGCTCGCGTGTGATGGCCAGACCCAGGCCCGAGCCACCGTGGCGGCGCGTGGTGGTGGCGTCGA
>CAZRKY010000089.1:0-10009 GCA_964600375.1 uncultured Caulobacteraceae bacterium
ACCCCATCGGCGCCATGCAGCGCGCCACGCCGCTGATCTGGGCCTGCGTGGTCTTCGCGGCCCTGATCTCGACCGTTGTGGCGACCGGCCTGCTGTTCTGGCTGGTGCAGCGGCGCGAGGCCGGGCGGGTGACGGCCTATCTGCTGGTCACGCCGGTGGTCTCGGGCGTGATCGGGGTGGCCTTCATGGGCGACGTGGTAGATGCCCAGATCATCATCGGCGCCATCGCCTGCATCAGCGGCGTGGGGCTGGTGGCGGTGGCCGAGCGCTGGCCGCGCAAGACGGTGGCGATCGAGAGTCTGGGCGAGGGCTAGGCGGCGCTCAGACGCTTGCGGTTGGCGCGCACCTTGCGGCGGACGTGGGCGAGGGAGGCGGTGACCGCCCGCTCGGGCGTTGGGCCCAGCGCGCCCTTCACGGCCTGGGCCTGCAGCACCAGGCCGGCGTTGATCTTCTCGGCGATCATCAGGCGGAACTCGTCGGCGCCCTCGACCCCGCCCGCGGCGATCTTCAGCGTGCGCAGGCCGATGACGGTCGAGGCCTCGATCCCCAGGGCCCAGGCGTCCAGGCCGATGCGCAGCCAGGGATTGGAATCGGATCGGCGGGACATGGGCGGAGCTTTCAGACCGGCTGAATCGCCGTAGCGCGCACCCTAGCCTGTTCCTGTCACTGTTAGTGCATGGTTCCGGCCACGACCTCGAGCTTGTTGCCGTCAGGATCCAGCAGGACCGTGCCGTAATAGTCCGGCGCGATGTCGGGGTGCAGGCCGGCCGCCCGGATCACGGTCGCCCCGTGCGCCACGGCGGCGGCCATGGCCGCGTCGACGGCCGCGCGGCTGTCGGCCGTGAAGGCGATGTGGGTCCCCAGGCCCGCGACCTGGTCGCCGGCGACCGGATAAAGCCAGAAAGCCCGGGCCTCGCCGTTCGGACCGTAGGCCAGTTCCGCTTCGGCGGCCCAGGCGTTGGCGCACCCGAGCGGGGCGAAGAAGGCATCGTGGAAACGGCGCGCGGCGGCGAGATCGCGAACGCCGACGGACAGGTGATCGAACATGAAAGGTCCCCACAGTTGCGATCCCTCAGGTGTGGCGGCGACCTTGCGGGCGCAAGAGCATTGCGCGCGGGACCGGGCGCGGCCTATCGATTGGTCACGCGCGCCGCGGATGAGGACGACCCGCCGATGAGCCAGCCCGAGGCCGCGCCTGCGGCCGCCAAACGCCGCCAGAGGGTCAGCCCCTTCGAGCGCCTGGGCCCCGGCCTCGTCACAGGGGCCGCCGACGACGATCCCGGCGGCATCGCCACCCACTCCCAGGCCGGCGCCCAGTTCGGCCTGAACATGCTGTGGACCGTGGCCCTGACCTATCCACTGATGGTGGCGGTGCAGATGATCAGCGCCCGCATCGGGCGGGTCACCGGCAAGGGGCTGGCGGCCAACCTGCTGCAGGTCTTCCCGCGCGGCGCGGTCTCGGTCCTGATCGCCCTGCTGTTCGTGGCCAATGCGCTGAACATAGGGGCCGACATCGCCGCCATGGGCGCGGCGGCCAGCCTGATGCTGGGCTGGGGCGCCAAGCTGTTCACGGTGGTCTTCGCGGCGGTGTCGCTGCTGCTGCAGCTGTTCGTGCCCTACCACCGCTACGTCAACTTCCTGAAGTGGCTGACGCTGGCGCTGTTCGCCTACGTGGGCGTGGTCTTCACCGTGAAGATCGACTGGCCCGCGGTGGCCGCCCACACCTTCACGCCCAGCTTCACGCTCGACGAGGCCTCGGTGACCATGATCGTGGCCATCTTCGGCACCACCATCAGCCCCTATCTGTTCTTCTGGCAGAGCTCGGAGGAGGTCGAGGACATGGAGGCCTCCCACCATCCCGACCTGCGCCACGAGCCGGACGCGGTCGCCCGCGACGAGCTGAAGCGGATGAAGTGGGACACCATCATCGGCATGGGCTTCGCCAACCTGATCGCCTTCTTCATCATCCTGACCAGCGCCTCGACCCTGCACGCGGCGGGGATCACCGACGTGGCCTCCTCGGCCGAGGCGGCGGCCGCGCTCAGGCCCATCGCCGGGCCCCTGGCCTTCCTGCTGTTCAGCCTGGGGATCATCGGCACGGGCCTGCTGGCGGTGCCGGTGCTGGCCGGTTCGGTCGGCTATGCGGTCGGCGAGCTGCGCGGCTGGAAGACCGGGCTGGAGTACAAACCCAACGAAGCCAGGGGATTCTACGCCGTCATCGCCTTCGTCATGGTGGTGGCGCTGGGGGTCGTGTTCTCGCCGCTCGACCCGATCAAGCTGCTCTACTGGAGCGCGGTGGTGAACGGGGTGATCTCGGTGCCGCTGATGGCCGCCATGATGATCGTGGCCTCGCGCCGCCGTCAGATGGGCGCCTATGTCGCCACCGCCAGCCAGCGGATCCTGGGGTGGCTGGCGACCGCGATCATGGCCGCCGCGGTGGTGGCCATGCTGGTCCTGATGCTGCCCGGTTGAGCCGGGCGGGGGGGTGACCTAGGCTGGCCCGCGGAACGGCGTTCGATCGCCGCAGGGGGTTCGCATGCCGCGTCTTCGAAGCCTGGCCGCGCTGGCGGCGCTGATGCTGGCCGCCGGATCGGTGGGCGCCCAGCCCGCGCCGGCCTGCCAGGTCGCCTGGACCGGCATGACCCGCTTCACCTACGACGAGGGCCGGGGGTCCGCCGTGGTCCTGCGCGGCAGCCACAGCCTGGGCGGCCCAACGACCTTCGGGGTCACCGATGACGACGGCTTCCTGACGCTGGCGGTCCTGCTCAACCAGTGGCGGGCCGACGGGCGAGCGGCGGCCAATGCGACCGAACGCGTCACCCTGCGCCGCGACGAGCTGGAGCTGGCCCTGCAGGCCGCCAGGATCGGCCTCGCCTACCAGGCGGGGGTCGTGCGCGGCATGGGCGGGGCGGCGAGTGACGAGGACGGCGACTCCGACGCCCGGTCGGCGCTGGAGCGCCAGGAATACATGCGGCTGACGGTGGCCGAGCTGCGGCGGCTGATCGCGCTGGCCAGCCCCTCGGGGGTGACGGTGCCCAAGGGCTTTATCCGCGCCCGCTTCGCCGAGACCCTGGAACGCTTCGCCCCCGGCGCGGCCAACTCCATGGAGGTCTATTACTTCGACTACGGCGACGGCCAGACCGCCAGCCAGTTCTGCCGGCCGGGCCAGAAGAACCGCCTTGTCGGCGAGGTGCTCTGCAGCCGCAACTTCGTGACCGGGGCCGCGCGCGCGGGCACCCCCTGTCCGGACGGGGTCGCGCTCAACGACCTCGCCGCCGCCCCGGTGTGCGAGGGCGTGCTGGAGGGCGGCAAGCTGGTCGACGGGGCCTGCGCCAGGCTGGGCGCGCCGCGCCCGCCGGCGAACCAGCCCCCGACCTGACCCGCGCCTAGCCCGCGGGCGCCGCGATCACGCCGCAGGCGATGCGGGCGCCCGATCCGCCGGTGGGCTGGCTCGACTGGTCGTCCGGCGAGGCGTGGATGACCAGCGAAGAGCCGTCGGCGTCCAGCAGGGCCGCCCGCCCGCCGGCCCCCCGGGCCGAGACCAGGTCGGTGAACACCGAGCTGCGCCCCACCCCGCCGGCGCCGGCGAAGAAGCTGGGCAGGTCGCCGGCCTCCGCGCCCTGGGCGTGCAGCAGGCCGTGGGACTTGAGGTCCGGATTGATGTGGGCGCCCGCCGAGGCGAAGTCGGGCGCGGTGCAGACTCCCTTGTCGTGCAGGTGAATCCCGTGCCAGCCGGGGGGCATCCCGCCAACCTCGATGCGCAGCAGCATGCCGCGCGGGCCGTCGTAGAAGAAGGCTCGCCCGATGGTCTTTCCGGTCGCGTCCTTGATGTCGGCGACCGCCGCGGGCGGCAGGGTCCCGGCCTGGGCGATGCGGACTTCGCCGGGGGCCGCGGCCGGGGCGGGCGGGGTCGCCGGAGCGGCCTGGGACGCGCCCGGGGCGATGATGGCGCAGCCCAGGATCGCGAGGGCCGAAACTGTACGCAGAAACATGTTGAAAATCCTTGATTGGGGCCGGGATTCTTTGCCCCCGCGACCCCCGGATGCTAACACTCCGAAACGGCATTTTCGCTGCGATTCTTCATAGTTTCCCTTGACCGACGAACCCACACCGACCGCGAGCGGGGGCATGGCCTCCATCGCCATCGAAGACGAGCTGAAGCGCTCGTATCTCGACTACGCGATGAGCGTGATCGTGGCCCGGGCGCTGCCTGACGCTCGCGACGGGCTGAAGCCGGTTCACCGGCGGATTCTCTACGCCATGAACGAGAACGGCTTCTCGTCCACGGCGGCCTACCGCAAGTCCGCCCGCACCGTCGGTGACGTGATCGGTAAGTATCACCCGCACGGGGACCAGTCGGTCTACTTCGCCATGGTCCGCATGGCCCAGGAGTTCTCGATGAGCCTCATGCTCATCGACGGCCAGGGCAACTTCGGCTCGGTCGACGGCGATATGCCGGCGGCCATGCGCTACACCGAATCGCGCATGACCAAGGCGGCCGAGGCCATCCTCGCCGACCTCGACAAGGATACCGTCGACTTCCAGCCCAACTACGACGGCTCGGAAGAAGAACCCTCGGTCCTGCCCTCGCGCATCCCCAACCTGCTGGTGAACGGCGCCGGCGGCATCGCCGTGGGCATGGCCACCAACATCCCGCCCCATAACCTGGGTGAGATCGTCGACGCCTGCCTGGCCGTGCTGGACGATCCCGAGATCGACCACGACCGCCTGCTCGACATCGTTCCGGGCCCCGACTTCCCCACCGGCGCCGAGATCCTCGGCCGCACGGGCGCCCGCCAGGCCCTGGCCACCGGCCGCGGCTCGGTGATCATGCGCGGCAAGGCCTCGGTCGAGACGATCCGCAAGGATCGCGAAGCCATCATCATCACCGAGATCCCCTTCCAGGTGAACAAGTCGACGATGATCGAGCAGATCGCCGACATGGTTCGCGACAAGCGCCTGGAAGGCATCAGCGACATCCGCGACGAGTCCGACCGCACCGGCATGCGCGTGGTGGTCGAGCTGAAGCGCGACGCGGCCGGCGACGTCATCCTGAACCAGCTCTACCGCTTCACCGCCCTGCAGACCTCCTTCGGGGTCAACATGCTGGCCCTGGACAAGGGCCGGCCGCGCCAGATGGGCCTGCGCGAGCTGATCGACCTGTTCCTCGACTTCCGCCAGGAGGTCGTGGTCCGCCGCACCAAGTTCGAACTGGCCAAGGCCCGCGACCGCGGCCACGTGCTGGTCGGCCTGGCCATCGCGGTGGCCAATATCGACGAGTTCATCACCACCATCCGCTCGTCGGCCGACCCGGCCGAGGCGCGCGAACGGCTCCAGTCCAAGGACTGGCCCGCCGGCGACATGATCTCGCTGGTCCAGCTGATCGCCGACCCGCGCTCCATCGTGCTGGACGGCGACAAGCTGCGCCTGACCGACGAACAGGCCCGCGCCATCCTGGCGCTGACCCTGTCGCGCCTGACCGGCCTGGGCCGCGACGAGATCTTCTCCGAGGCGCGCGAGCTGGCCGGCGCCATCGCCGAATACCTTGCGCTGCTGGGCTCGCAGGAGGCCATCACCGCCGTCATCCGCCAGGAGCTGGTGGACGTTCGCACCCAGTTCGCCGTGCCGCGCCGCAGCCAGTTCATCGAGGGCGACTACGAGCTGGAAGACGAGGACCTGATTCCGCGCGAGGACATGGTCGTCACCGTCACCCACTCCGGCTACGTCAAGCGCACGCCGCTGGCCTCCTACCGATCGCAGCATCGCGGCGGCAAGGGCCGCTCGGGCATGGCCATGAAGGACGAGGACGCCGTGGTCGGCGTCTTCGCCGCCTCGACCCACGCGCCGGTGCTGTTCTTCGCGTCCAATGGCAAGGCCTACAAGATGAAGGTCTGGCGCCTGCCGATCGGCGGCCCGACCTCCAAGGGCAAGGCCTTCGTCAACCTGCTGCCCATCGAGCCGGGCGAGACGATCATGAACGTCCTGCCGTTGCCGGAGGACGAGGCGACCTGGGACAAGCTGGACATCATGTTCGCGACCCGGTCGGGCGATGTGCGGCGCAACAAGCTGTCGGACTTCGCCAATGTGAACCGCGCCGGCAAGATCGCCATGAAGCTGGACGAGACCGACTCCATGGTCGGCGTCGCTCTGTGCACGGAGGATGACGACATCCTGCTGACCACGGCCGACGCGCGCTGCATCCGCTTCAAGGCCGACGACGTGCGCGTCTTCAAGGGCCGCGATTCCACCGGCGTGCGCGGCATCCGGCTGAAGGGCGACGACGTGGTCATCTCCATGGCGGTCCTGCGCCGCGTGGACGCCACCCCCGGCGAGCGCCAGGCCTATATCAAGCACGCCACGGCGCTGCGCCGCGCGACCGGCGAGGCAGACGACGATGCGGGCGTGGCGGCGCCTGAAGAATCTGGGGTCGAGGACGAGGCCGAGGAGGGCGCCGAAGACGCCGCCCTGACGCCTGAGCGCATCATCGAGCTGGGGGCGGCCGAGCAGTTCATCCTGACCGTGGCCGACAACGGCCTGGGCAAGCGCACCTCCAGCTACGACTACCGGCGCACCGGCCGCGGCGGCCAGGGCCTGATGGCCCACGACCTGTCGCGCCGCGGCGGCAAGCTGGTGGCCTCCTTCCCGGTCGAGCCGGGCGACGGCATCCTCCTGATGACCGACGGCGGCCAGCTGATCCGCACCAACGTCGCCCAGGTCCGCATCGCCGGCCGCAACACCCAGGGCGTGATGATCTTCCGCACCGGCGACGGCGAAAAGGTCGTTTCGGTTGAACGGCTTGCCGAGTCCGAGGGCGGTGAGGACGGCGAGGAAGAGATCGACGGCGGCGACGTGATTGAGGGCGGAGACGTCGAGGGCGACAACTAGGCCCCTTCTCCCCTTGAGGGAGAAGGTGGTCGCGTGAGCGACCGAATGAGGGGTGCAAGCGCCGCCTTTCCGGAGAGGTCTCGCGGACACCCCTCATCCGACCCGGCAAGCCGGGCCACCTTCTCCCGCAAGGGGAGAAGGAAGAGCGGACTTGGCGAGCGCTTTCCTCTCTGGCAATCAAGGGTAGGCCGCCGCCCTCAGCGGGCCGGCGCAGGAACGCAGGGCCGCGGATAGGTCACCCCATCCCCGGCCCTTCCCCCCTCGAGGGGGAAGGGAGCAAGGAATGCGCGTCGGGCTCTACCCGGGAACCTTCGATCCCATCACCAACGGCCACCTCGACATCATCGGGCGGGCCGTCAAGCTGGTCGACAAGCTGGTCATCGGCGTCGCCATCAACGCCGACAAGCACCCCCTGTTCTCGCTGGACGAGCGGGTGGCGATGGTGACCGAGGAGGCCCGCTCGGTCGTCGACGGCGCCGAGATCGTGGTCCGCCCCTTCGACACCCTGCTGATGAAGTTCGCCGAGGAATGCGAGGCCCAGATCATCGTGCGCGGCCTGCGCGCCGTGGCCGACTTCGAATACGAATTCCAGATGACGGCCATGAACCAGCAGCTCAATCGCGAGATCGAGACCGTGTTCCTGATGGCCGACCCCCGCCACCAGGCCGTCGCCTCCCGCCTGGTCAAGGAAATCGCCCGCCTCGACGGCGACATCACCGCCTTCGTGCCGCCGAGGGTGGCTGCGGCGGTCAGGGCGAAGTTCGGGGGGTAGTCCCCCTCGGCTCGACTCCTCCCCAACACCCGTCACCCTCGGGCGGAGCAGGCGCAGCCTGCGCAGACCCGAGGGCCCAGCAGCCGGGAGGGGGCGCTGAATGACGGAGGCGGCCGGCGAACCGCTTCGAGGACTTCGCTGCTGGGTCTCAGGGTCGCCGGTCGCTTCGCGCCCCCTGCCCTGGGATGACGGGGGGGCGCTTGACCGCAGGCGCCGAACCAACGGAGCATTTCCCGTCCGGCCTTGCCGGTCTCGCGGTCGCCTGAAACCCGACTCTCCCTGTTACGCCCCGTCTCCCTGTTCCGGTGATCCGCTCTCCCTGTTCTGTCGACCCGTTCTCCCTGTTCTGCAGACCCGCTCTCCCTGTTCTGAAGGTGCGAAATCTCCCTGTTATTGCACCCGACTTTTGGACAACACATTGAATTTAAACGGATGTATATGGACGCTCCTGTTTTGGGCCGCGAAATAACAGGGAGAGGCGCCCGGAAAGCCCCGCGCGGCGGGCCTGCGGCGCGGCGATGCATCGCTGGACAGCCGCGCCAGGATCGCCAAAGTCGCAACCAGACTCGGGAGAGGCCTTGAATGAAACGTCTGCTGCTGTCCGCCGCCGTCCCGCTGACGGTTCTCGGGGCGCTTGCCCTGCCGGCCCTCGCCCAGACGCCGCCCCCGCCACCCGCCGCCGCGGCGCCCGCCGCCCAGCCTGCGCCGCCGCCCGTCATCGTGACGCCGCCGACCCAGGTGGCGCGGCCATCCACGCCGCTCACCCCGGCCGCGACCGAGCCGACCGCGCCCAACCAGGCGCCGATCCTGCCCGGCGCGGTGGGCGAATGGCGCGCGCTCGATCCCGCCAACGCCCTGGTCATCGACACCAACAAGGGCCGCATCATCGTCGAGATGCACCCCGAGGCCGCGCCCGAGCACGTCCAGCGCATCAAGCTCCTGGCCCAGTCGGGCTTCTATGACGGCCAGAAATTCCACCGCGTCATCGACTGGTTCATGAGCCAGACGGGCGATCCGCTGGGCACCGGCGAGGGCCAGTCGCCCTATCCCGACCTGCCGCCCGAGTTCACCTTCCAGCGCGACGCCGCCATGCCCTTCGCCGCGGCCTCGGCTCCGGCCGGCGCCCAGAACGGCTTCATCGGCGCCCTGCCGGTGCAGACCCAGCCCGACGCCATGATGGCGCTCACCGGCACCGGCAAGGTGCGGGCCTGGGGGCTCTACTGCCCGGGCGTGGCCGGCATGGCGCGCGGCGAGCCCGAGAACAGCGCCAACAGCCAGTTCTTTCTCATGCGCCAGCCCTATCCGTCGCTGGAGAAGCGCTACACGGTCTGGGGCCGGGTGGTCGTGGGCCTGGACGTGGTGCGCGCCATGGCCATCGGCGAGCCGCCCGAGAACCCCGACAAGATGCTGCGCGTGCGGGTCATGAGCGACATCCCGGCGGCCGACCGGCCCAACCTGCTGATCGCCGACACACGCTCGCCGGTTTTCCGCGCCAGGATCGACGCGGCCCGCAAGGCCAAGGGCGCGGACTTCTCGGTTTGCGACCTCGACATCCCGACCAAGCCGGCCTGAGGACTTTCATGAGAGCTTTTCTTACCGGCGCGGCCATCGCGCTCGCGCTCGGCGCTTCCGCGTCCGCCCAGACGGCGAGCGACGACTGGCGTCCGCTGGACCTCGACAACACCCTGGTCATCGAGACCTCCAAGGGCCGGGTCGTGGTCGAGATGTCGGCCATCGCGGCCCCGGCCCACGTCGAGCGGCTGAAGACCCTGGCGCGGGCCAATTTCTACGACGGCATCATCTTCCACCGCGTCATTGCCGACTTCATGGCCCAGACCGGCGACCCCCAGGGCACCGGCCAGGGCGGGTCGGAGCTGCCGGACCTGACCGCGGAATTCGACTTCCGACGGACCCTGAGCATTCCCTTCGGCGAGGTGACGACCGAGCGGGGCGTCTCCACTGGCTTCGTCGGCTCCCTGCCGGTGGTCACGGGCTCCGATGACGCCCTGGTCTTCACCGCCGCCCAGGCGGTGCCGGCCTGGGGCGCCTTCTGCCCCGGGGTGCTGGGCATGGCGCGGCAGGGCGAGCCCAATACCGCCAACAGCCAGTTCTACCTGATGCGCGGGACCGAGCGGGCGCTGGATCATCAGTACACGGCGGTGGGTTACGTGGTTCAGGGCCTGGACGTGGTCTACAAGCTGAACCTGGGCGAGCCGCCGCGGCAGGCCGACCGCATGGTCACGGTGCGCGTGGCCGCCGACCTGCCCGCCGCCGAACAGCCCCGCCTGGAGGTGTTGAAGGCCCGCGGCGCCGCCTTCCGCGCCCTGGTCGTCCAGCGGAAGAAGGAAGAGG
>CAZRKY010000089.1:10019-11923 GCA_964600375.1 uncultured Caulobacteraceae bacterium
GCAGCGTCCAGCTGCCCTCGAGGGCGGGCTAGTGCGCCTGCGCGCCCTGGTCCTGGCCGCGGCGCTGCTGGCGGCGCCGGTCGCGGCGGACGCGGGACCGCCCGCCCAGCCGGCGGTGGAGTGGAAGACGATCGCGCCCGAGAACCTGCTGGTCATCGAGACCGCCAAGGGCAAGATCTACATCGAGCTGCGGCCCGACCTGGCGCCGCTGAACGTTGCGCGGGTGCGCGAGCTGTCGCGCGAGGGCTGGTACGACGGCTCGCTCTTCTACCGGGTCATCGACACCTTCATGGCCCAGGGCGGCGCGCGCACGGTCACCGGCCCCTACGACAGCCCCAAGCGCAACGTGAAGGGCGAGTTGACCGTCTCAGGCCTGGCGCCGACGGTGGAGTGGGCAGGCGCCACGCCGCTGCGGCGGCTGTCGGACGGGACGACCTTCGCCCGGTTCTGCGCCGGCGCCGCCTCCTTCGCCCACTACGACGACCCCGACAGCGCCAACGCCCAGTTCTTCATCATGCGCCAGCCGGCGGATTCGCTGGAGCGCACCTTCACGGTCTGGGGCCGGGTAGTGGTCGGCATGGACGTGGTCCGGGCCCTGGCCGTGGGCGAGCCGCCCGCCCGGCCCGACGTCATGACCCGCGTCCGCGTCGCTGCCGACCTGCCCGAGGCGGAACGCCCGACGGTGGATATCGCCGATACGGCGGGGGCGGCCTTCAGGCTGGACGTCGCGGACGCCCGCGAGGCGGCCAACAAGGCCTACCGCCCCTTCTCGCTGTGTGACGTGAAGGTCGAGGCGCGGGTGCGCTAGGCGGCCTGCTGCGGCGCGCCCGCGCCGCCGCGCGAACGCCGGCGGCGGCGCTTGCGCTTGGGGCGGCCCTCGCTCTCGCGCATGAGGGCCAGCAGCATGCCCTCGCGCAGGCCCCGGTCAGCCACGCGGACGCGGTCGCAGGGCCACAGCTGCTGGACCGCCTCCAGGATGGCGGCGCCGGCCAGGACCAGGTCGGCGCGGTCGGGTCCGATGCAGGGTTCGGCGGCGCGGCCGGCGCGGCCCACCGCCCGCAGGCGATCGGCGGCGGCGTCGCACTCGGCCCGGGTCATCCACAGGCCGTCGACCCGGGACCGGTCGTAGCGCCTGAGGCCCAGGTGCATGCCGGCCAGGCTGGTGATGGCCCCGGAGGTACCGATGAGGTGGGCGCGGCCGTCCTCGAAATGTGCGCGCAGGGGATCGGCGGCACCGAAGGCGGCGATCTGGGTGCGGACCGCGCCGACCATGGCGTTCCACCAGGCGTCGTCGGCTTCGTCCGGCTCGGGGAACCGCTCGGCCAGGGAGACCACGCCGATGGGGATGGACAACCAGGAGATCAGCCGCGGGCGCCGGTCGGTCTCGTCGCCGGAGAAGGTGACCCAGCTGAGCTCGGTCGAGCCGCCGCCCACGTCGACCACCAGGGCGGCCTCCGCCGAGCGGTCCATGAGGTTGGAGCATCCCGCCACCGACAGGCGGGCCTCCTCCTCGGGCTCGATGATGGTCAGGTCCAGCCCGGTCTCCTCCCGGACCCGGGAAATGAAGGCCGGGCCGTTGCCGGCCGAGCGGCAGGCCTGGGTGGCGACGGCGCGCAGCTTCAGCACGCGGCGCCGCGCCACCTTCTCGGCGCAGATCTTCAGCGCCGCGATGGCGCGCTCGATGGCGGCGTCCTGGAGCATGCCGGTGTGGGTCAGGCCCTCGCCCAGGCGAACAATGCGGGAAAAGGCTTCCACCACACGGAATCCGCCGCCCGCGGGGGTGGCGATCAGGAGGCGGCAGTTGTTGGTGCCGAGGTCCAGTGCGCCGTAGCAGCGCGGACGTTCCACCTGGTCCCGGTCCGCGGACGCGCCGCGGTCGGGAGCGGGAGCCTGAGGCATGGCTC
>CAZRKY010000090.1:0-2460 GCA_964600375.1 uncultured Caulobacteraceae bacterium
CCCGCACCAAGCACGGTGCGGACAAGGTCGCGGCCTATCTGGAAGCCGGCGGCGTCGAGAGCGCCGCCATCCACGGCAACAAGAGCCAAAGCCAGCGTGAACGGGCCCTCGCCGCCTTCAAGGACGGTCGGGTTCGCGCCCTCGTGGCCACCGACATCGCGGCCCGCGGCATCGACGTCGACGGCGTCACCCACGTCGTCAACTTCGACCTGCCCTACGTGGCGGAGGCCTATGTCCACCGCATCGGCCGCACCGCGCGCGCCGGCGCTTCGGGCATCGCCGTCAGCTTCGTCGCTGACGACGAACGCAATCTGCTCAAGGCGGTCGAAAAGCTGACCCGCCAGCGGATCCCCAGCTGGGACCGGCGCAACGACAAGGCCCTGGCCGCTCTGGACGCCGCCATCATGGCCACCGGCCCCGGCCGCAAGGCCGCGACGCCCGAGCGCCACGTCGACCCCCGCTCCAAGCCCCGAGGCCCGCGCCACGAGCGCAACGGCGGCGGCAACGGCGGCCAGGGCCGCTTCGGCCGCGACCGGGTCCACCACTCGGACCGTTCTGATCGCACCTCGACCGGCGAGCGGGGCCACTTCTCCGAGCGCACCCTGGCTGAACGCGCCAACGCCGGCCGCACCAACTACGACCCGCTGAAGGGCGACCGCCTGCCGCTGGCCGTCGCGGCTCCGGCCGTGCTGGCCGAAGGCGCCGTCAAGAAGCGCCGCCGTCCGCGCAAGCGCAACGGCGGCAACGGCGCCGGCCGCGCCGCGGCTTACTAGGCTAGCTGCCTTCTCCACTTGAGGGAGAAGGCAGGGGCCCGCACCAGCCTGAAACCCTTCCCTCTTCAGAGGGAAGGAGGGCCCCACGCACCGGAGCGGCGCAAGCCGCGCAGGTTCTTGCGTGGGAGGATGAGTGCTGGCGTGCGTCGCCCGCGCTTCGCGCGGCTCCACTCATCCTCCAGCGTTGGCCTGCGCTGCGCTCCGGCACGCTGGGACCTCCTTCCCTCTGAAGAGGGAAGGGTTAGATAGCGCGCATGATCTTCCCCTCTCCCCTCGAACGCGGAACCCTGGTGCAGCGCTACAAGCGCTTCTTCGCCGACGTTCGCCTGGACGACGGGAGCTACGTCACCGCCCACTGCCCCAACCCCGGCGCCATGCTGGGGCTGAAGACGCCGGGGATGCCGGTGTGGCTGTCACGGTCGGCCGATCCCAAGCGGAAGCTCGCCACCACTCTGGAGCTGGTCGACAACGGCCTGGGCCTCGTGGGGGTGAACACCATGAACCCCAACAAACTGGCCGCCGAGGCCATAGCGGCGGACTTCATCCCTGAACTGACGGGTTACGCCTCCCTGCGCCGCGAGGTCGCCTACGACGGCGACAGCCGCATCGACATCCTGCTGGAGAACCCCGACCGCGAACGCTGCTGGGTCGAGGTGAAGAACAGCCATTTCCTGCGCGAGCCGGGCCTGGCCGAATTCCCCGACTGCAACACCGTGCGCGGGGTCAAGCACCTGAAGGCGCTGGAACGCCGCGTCGAGGCCGGCGAGCGGGCGGTGATGCTGTTCGTGGTCCAGGCGACCAATGTCGACGAGTTCGACACGGCCGACGACATCGACAAGGCCTACGGCCCGGCGCTGCGCGAGGCGGCGGCGAAGGGCGTGGAGGTGCTGGTCGTCGGCTGCGCGTTGAGCCCCGAGGCGATCACGGTGGACCGGGCGATGCGCTGGCGGCGGCAGTCAGCGATATCCTGAAGTTGGTGCATGTATTATCGACAGCCTAATTAGTTATAATTCGTATTGAGGCAGCGCCCGAGCAAGACTGACTGTCCGCTTCCTCCCGAAAAATTGTCGTCATCAATATTTTGCCGTAATTGGTGCAATAGACTCTCGCATCGTTGCTGAAGGTCGGGGGAAACCGCATGTCACAGCGCCTGGCGTGCTTCGCCGTTATCGCCGGTCTGCTCGGGTCCGGCGCAGCCGCAGCCCAGACTCCGTCAGACGCCCTCCAGCGCCAGTGGGCGGACCGGTTTCTGGCTGCCTACGCGGACGGATCGCCGGCTGCGCTGGAGTCGTTTTGCGACCTCTACGCCGTCCCCGACGGCGCCACCGTCGAAGGCGCGCGCCGCTTCTGCGCCGGATACCTTTACCGATTTCGACTTCGCTACGGCCCCGTGACGGTTCGCTCCATCGAGGCGCGGCGCGCGGGTCCCATGTACTGGCTGGAAGGCGACGTAAGCCACGCGGTGTGGGGGATCACCTTCGTTCCGACGGAAGGCCCCGCGCCGAAAATCGACGGGGCGATGGTCATGCAGGGAGTCTATCCGGACGGATTTCCGCCGCCGCCGCCGGTGGCCTGGTCTGACGCTCCGGCCTGGCTCGACAGCTATTTCACGCGCTCCGCCGCGACCGACGTCTTCTCCGGGTCGGTGCTGGTCGCGCGCGGCGATCAGATCCTGTTCCACCGCGCC
>CAZRKY010000090.1:2470-11905 GCA_964600375.1 uncultured Caulobacteraceae bacterium
GCCTACGGACAGGCGGACCTCGAGACCGGCGCGCCCAACACCACGGAGACCCGGTTTCGCATCGCCTCCACCGGCAAGATCCTGACGGCCTTGGCCGTGCTTGCCCTGGTCGACCGAAACCGCCTCGACCTGGACGCCCCCATCGGCCGCTACTATCCGGCTTACCCGGCCGTGGTCGCCTCGCAACTGACCGCGCGCCACCTGCTCAACCACACCTCGGGCCTGGAGCTCGATGACTTCGAACCCTTCGCCCAGGCGGTCGCCGAGGCGCGCGGACTGGATGACATCCTGGCGGCGCAGATACGCTTCATCGAGCACCTGAATGAGGGGCGTTACGCCAACTTCAAGCCATTGGGCGCCTTCGACTACAGCAACGAGGACTTCGACCTGTTGGGCGGTCTGCTGCAGCAGGTGGAGCGGCGGCCCTGGGATCAGGTCGTCAACGACCTCGTCCTGAAGCCCGCGGGCGCGACCTCGATCGCCTTCGTCAGGCCGACGTCGGATGTCGCCCGGGGCTACACCACCCGGGAGGGACAGGGTTGGGGCTACGTCCTGCGTGACGCCACCGCGGAACTGCGGCCAATCGCCCGGCCGGCGGGCTCGCAGTACGCAACCGCCCAAGATCTGTACCGCGTGCTCCGGCTGGCCGAGAGCCGCCGCAGACACAGCCGCGCGGTCGATGCCGCCACGCGCCAGCAGGTGGTGGTCGATGATACGACCGCTGTGAAGCTCGGCTACGGCCTCGGATTCGAAACCGAGCAGCACCCCTGCTTCCGGTCCTGGGGCCACGGTGGCGTGGAGGCCGGCGTCAACGCCGTCGCCCGTTACTACCCCGACCAGGATGTGACGATCATCATCCTGGCGAACCGTGACGGCGTCGCGATGGACGCCGTCAGCTACCTCGAAAGGTCGCTGTTGACCTGCCCGGCGGGCTGAGCCGGCTCGCCGTCACTTCGCCTTCGGCTTGGCGGCGGCGGGCTTCTTGGCGGCCGGCTTCTTCGCCGCCGCAGGCTTGGCGGCCGCCTTGGGCTTGGCCGCGGGTTTCGCGGCGGCCTTCGGCTTGGCGGCGGGTTTCTTGGCGGGCGCAGCCTTGGGCTTGGCCTTGCCGCGGGCCATTACGGCGGCGGCGACCCCGGCCAGGGCCGCGGCGCCGGCCACGGCGCCGGCCGCAATGGCCTTGCCCTTGGGCGTCTTCAGCATGGCCATCAGCTCGTCGCCGATGTGGTCGAGGTTCTCGGGCAGCTTGCCGGTGGGGCTGATGTTGTCGATCACCGAGGGCAACGCCTTGGCGACACGGTCGGCGGCTTCGCGGCCGCTGACGCCCAGGTTCTTGGCCGCGCGGCCGATGGCGTCGGCGCCCAGGGCCCGCTGGACCTGTTCGGCCGAGGGCAGGTGGTTGGCGCTGTTGGAGACCCAGGTGGTGACGTTGTCGGCCAGTTCGGAGTCCTTCAGCCGTTCGACCAGGGCGCCCAGGCCGGCGATGCCGCCCTTGGCCTTGTCGCCCGCCACCGCCAGCACCGCCTCGACGTTGCGGCGCGCTTCGCTGTCCTTGGCCACCGCGGCCTTCAGGGAATCCAGAAAGCTCATTGTCCGTCCTCGCTCAGGCCGGCGCGTGATCGCCCGGCGGTTCAACACTGGTCCGAACCCGCCCCCACGCCTTGATCTGCGTCAGTCCGGGTATCGCCGTTTGCCGACCCTACACCAATCAGGCGAGTTGGCGTCACCCCGAACGTCGGCTGTTAAGCGACAGGCGAGAAGACACCCTATATAGTCGGCCAATCACCGCCTGACCGAAGCCCGAGATCATGACCTTCGAAGCCATCGACGAAGATTGGGACGTCCCGATCCGCTCGAACGACATCAAGCAGCACGACGCGGAGGCCTTCGAAGGCATGCGCGAGGCCGGGCGCGTGGCCGCCGGTTGCCTGGACATGCTGACCGAGCACGTGGTCCCGGGCGTGGCGACGGGCTACCTCGACGACCTGGCGCGGGAATACATCCTGGACCACAAGGGCCTGCCCGCCTGCCTGTTCTACAAGGGCTACGGGAAGACCACCTGCATCTCGCCCAACCACGTCGTCTGCCACGGCATCCCGGGCGACAAGGTCCTGCGCGAGGGCGACATCGCCAACATCGACGTCACCGCCGTCGTCGGCGGTTGGCACGGCGACACCAGCCGCATGTACGCCGTGGGCGAGATCTCGCCGCGCGCCAAGCGCCTGGTCGAAGTCACCTACGACGCCCTTGAAGCGGGCCTGGCCCAGGTGAAGCCCGGCAATACCTTCGGCGACATCGGCGCGGCCATCCAGAAGGTGGCGGAAGCCGCCCGCTGCACCATCGTGCGCGACTTCTGCGGCCACGGCCTGGGCCGTGTCTTCCACGACAGCCCCAATGTCCTGCACTTCGGCCGCCCCGGCACGGGCCCGAAGATCAAGGAAGGCATGTTCTTCACCGTCGAGCCCATGATCAACCTGGGCAAGCCGCAGGTGAAGGTGCTGAACGACGGCTGGACGGCGGTCACCCGCGACAAGTCCCTCTCCGCCCAGTGCGAACATTCGGTCGGCGTCACCGCCGACGGCATTGAGGTGTTCACCGCCAGCCCGACCGGGATCTTCCGGCCCCGGCTCTAGCGAAACGCAGAGACGCTAGCCGCCCCTGAAGTAGTTGCGGTTGGCCGCGATATAGCCGGCCCACTGCTCCGGGACCATGTCTTCGGCGAAGATCGCCTGATATGGGCAAACTGGCTCGCAGGCGTTGCAGTCGATGCACACGTCCGGATCGATGTAGACCATCTCGACGCTTTCAAACGCCGCCTCGTCCTTGCGCGGATGGATCGCGTCCACGGGGCAGACTTCGATACAGGCGGTGTCCTTGCTTCCGATGCACGGCTCGGCGACGACGTAGGCCATCCCTCTTTCCCCGATGGTCGAATTCTCGTGCGAGACTAGCGAGCGGCGCCAAGCTTTGCCATAAAATCGTTTGACCGCACGGGAGGCGCTGATGAACCGGAGACGCGCGATCAGGCTGGCTGCAGCCGCCACGGCCGGCCTTGGGACCGCAGTCGGCCCTGCGTCCGCCAGGCAAGCCCTCAGCGAACATCGCCACGCGCTTGAAGTCGCCCGCCTGCAGATCCAGGCGACCGGCGAGCGCTACAAGGCCTCGGGCCGAAGCGACGAGCGCCTAAAGCAGCGCCTGGCGGCCCAGGCGCGCACATTCGCCAGACATCATCGGGCGCTGGCGAAGCTCGAAACGACCTGATCGGGGCATCAAGGCTCCTGTGCGGAGATCACTGTCCACCCGCGTCTATCGACGAATAGGATCGTGGGGGCAGCCTAGAACGGGAAGAAGTACGGGATCGCTATTACCCCGACGATCCAGGTGACCAGGTTCAGCGGCAGGCCGATCCGCACGAAATCCATGTAGTCGTATTTGCCCAGCTGGAAGACCAGCACATTGGTCTGGTAGCCGAACGGCGTGGCGAAGGCGGCGCTGGCGGCCATCATCACGCAGATCAGGAACGGCCGCGGACTGACCCCCAGGCTCTCCGCGAGCGCCACGGCGATGGGGGTAACGAGCACCGCGACCGCCGCGTTGGAAAGGATCTCGGTAAACAGCAGGGTCGCCCCGTAAAGCAGCGCCATGGCCCAGAGCGGGCCCAGGGCCTGAACGAAGTCGGCGAGCGCCGCGGTCACGGCCGCCGCCAGGCCCGTGACCTCCAGTGAGACCCCGACGACGACCATGCCGGCGATCAGGAGCAGGATGTCCGGGCGCAGACCCTTGTAGGCGTCGTCCACATTGATCACGCGCAGCAGAACCAGCAGCACCGCCCCGGTGAAGGCGGTCGCCGCGATCGGCGCAACCCCGATGGCGGCGGCAACCACCACCACCACGAAGACCGCCAGCGACGCCAGCGCCTGGAATGGCTGGAACGGTCGATTGATCGGATAGAGCGACGTGTCGTCGGCGGGCGCGTTCAACTCGCCGCGTCGGCGGTGCTCGGGCTTGGCTTGCGAACCGGGTTCCGGTACCGCCGTGGCGCGAGTCAGCAACCGGTCGCCAAACAGATAGAGGTAGATGCCCCCGGCCAAACCCACGATCAGGGCCACCGGCGTAATCTCGAACATGCCGAAGGTCGGCTGGCCGGCGTTCCGCGCCATGTCGTTGACCAACAGGTTCGTGGACGTGCCGATCAAGGTGCAGGCCCCGCCCAGGATCGTGGCATAGGACAGTGGGATCAGGAACCGCTTGGGCGACAGCTTCAGCGAATCCGCCACGTCGCGCACCACCGGCGCCGCCAGCACCACGATGGGCGTGTTGTTCAGGAAGGCCGAGGCCGCGGCGGCGACGCCGATCACCAGCCAAAGGCCCAGCGCGCCCAATCTCGAGCAAAGATCCACCGCGCGCCGGATGAGCAGGCCCAGGAGGCCGGTCAGCTCCATGGCGTAGGCGATCACGAACAGCGAAGCGAGCGCGACGATGGCCGGGCTGGCGAAGGCGCCCTGGAGCTCAACCGGCCGCACGGTGCCGGTGACGAGCAGAACCGCCGCGCCGGACAGGGCCACCACGTCCGACCGAATCTTGCCCCAGATCAGACCCCCGATGACCGCCATCAGGACGGAGAGCGCAATGATCTGCGCGAAGGTCATGCGTTTCCGGACGTGATTGAAGCGTCCGATCTGCAATGTCCGATCACGGATGACTCCGTGAAAGTCTGATCAAATTGGAGCACAAGGCCGCCGATCTGTTATGGTCGAACGCATGTCGGACAATAGGCCGGACGAGTCGGAGGGCAAGCGGGCCCTTATTGTCCCGCTTGTGATCGGCGCCGCCGTCTTCGCCGTGACTATCGGCGCGGTGGTGTTCAGGCCGCAGCACGTCACACCGGCGCCCGCGCCTGCGCCGGCCCCGCCGCCAAAGGCCAAACCGGCGCCCAGTCCCTTGCCGCCCCGGCCTCTCAGCCGCGCTGAGCTCATCGAAAACGCCAACGCCGCGGCCGCCGCCTTCGCCGCGGGCGAGACCACGCCAGCGTCCGATCACGCGCCGCTGATCAGTCGGCGGTTCAGCATCAAGATTCCGTTCGGTTGCTCCGGGCCCGCGCTCAATGCGGGCGAAGGCCAGACATCGCTGCAGTTCGACCCCGAGGCCCGCGTCATCAAGCTATCGGCCCGCGCCGCCGATTGGCTCACCCTTCCGGTGGTTCGCCAGCGTCCCAACGCGGCTTCCTTCGAGGCGGTTGAGGGCTTCTGGCTGCATCGTCCCTGGTCGACTTCGGAATCGTGTCCCCCGAGACAACCCGCCCAACCGGCCCCCGCGTCCGCCCCCCCGGTTTCGGGTGAAACCATTGGGCTGGCCCGGTTCTTCGATGTCGACGGCTCGCGCGTCCTCCGTCGCGCCGGGCGTCCCTACGAGGCCGTCCGGCGCGTGCCCGAAGGCGATGCGGCTGTCCTCACCCACACCTACCGCCTGGTTCTGGAAGGTCGCCTCGTCGGCTTTGGCGACGGCCGGACCATCCATTGCTGGAGCGAGTCGCCCGACCGCCGTCCCGTTTGCCTCTACGCCGTCGAGTTCGACCGCGTGGCCTTCCAGGACGCCGACGACGGGACGATCCTGGGCGAATGGACGGAATAGCCGACGCCGCCCAGGCCTTGGCGAACTCGACGACTTGATATAGGAACAAACGACGAACACGCACGGGAGGTCGGCGTGCACGACGGATCTCTGTTCCCCCCGCCCATCGAGGCGAAGCCCCACCATCTCGGCCACCGCGAACGCCTGCGCGAGCGGGCGCACCGGGGCGGGCTGACCGCCCTGCCCGACTATGAACTGCTTGAGCTGTTCCTGTTCCGCAGCCAGCCGCAGGGCGACGTGAAGCCGATCGCCAAGGCGCTGCTGGCCCGGTTCGGATCGTTGAGCGCGGTGATCGGCGCCACGCCGGCCGAACTGATGACCGTCAAGGCCGTCGATTCCAGGGGGCGGCCCAAGGGGGTCGGACGCGACACGGCCCTGGACCTGACCGCCCTGCAGGAGCTGTCGCGCCGCGTGGTCGGCGATCCGGTGCGCAAGCGCACGGTGATCACCTCGTGGACGGCGCTGTTGGACTACGTCCGCGTCGCCCTGCAGCACGAGAGCCGCGAACAGTTCCGGGTGCTGTACCTCGACAAGAAAAATCAGCTGATCGCCGACGAGATCATGGGCCACGGCACCGTCGACCACGCCCCGGTCTATCCGCGCGAGGTGGTCCGCCGCGCGCTTGAGCTGGCGTCCTGCGCCATCATCCTGGTGCACAACCACCCCTCGGGCGACCCGACGCCCAGCCAGGCCGACATCGACATGACCCGCCAGGTGATCGAGGCCGGCCGCACCCTGAAGATCACGGTGCACGACCACCTGGTCGTCGGCCGCGACGGCGTGGCCAGCTTCAAGAGCCTTGGGTTGATCTGACGGGCAGGGCTTGGCGCCGGGGGCGGACGGACAGCCGCGACTAGCTGCGGTTCCCGGGCTGCCGCCGCATGAAGGCCTCGGGTGCGGGCCAGGTGTCCTTCTGGAACCGGTTCGCCCAGCGGCAGACTTCCTGGAGAACGGGCAGCAGGCCCTCCCCCATCTCGGTAAGCCGATACTCGTAGCGGATGGGCCTGGTTTGATAGGCGTTCGCCTCAACGACCCCGACGGCGACCAGCCGCTCGAGCCTGTCCGTGAGCACGCTGGTCGCGATCTTCTCGGGCGACTTCAGGAACTCGCCGAACCTCGCCTTCCCATTGAGCATGTCGCGGACGATGAGCAGGGACCAGCGGTCTCCGACCATGTCGAGCGTCGTGGCGATCGGGCATCCGGAGCGCGGATCAAGGGTTTGGGCGCGAGTCACGCCCATAGCGTGGGGATCATACTTGCAAAGCGCAAGTCACCGCCCTAGGGTCACTTTCACTTCAAGAGTCACTTTCGGGAGGGCGAAATGATCGAGGGCGGGTGTCTGTGCGGACAGGTTCGTTTCCGGATTGAAGGCGAACCGATGATGAGCGGCCGGTGCTGTTGCCAGGCCTGTCAGAAACTCAGCGGTGCTGGAAATACGGAAAACATCGCTTTCCCCGAGGCCGCGTTCACAGTGGATGGCACGACGGCCGACTATGTCTGGACCGCCGACAGTGGCGGTCAGGTGACCACCAGCTTCTGCCCCACGTGCGGCTCCCCCCTCTTCGGAAAAAGCACCTCCATGGCCGGCATGAAGATGGTGAGGGCGGGCGCCCTGGACGATCCGGCGGTCTACGCCCCGCAGATGATGGTGTACGCCAAGCGCCGTCACAGCTGGGTGCAGCATGACGAACGCCTCCCTGCCTTCGACACGATGCCGCCCATGGCCGGATGAATCGGGGCGCATGATCGTCTGCGATGAGCCGCCCTTCGTCGGGCGGTGACACTTGTGGCCCGGGCCTGAACCGCCACGCTTGGCGCTGGACGGATCGCGGAACAGCGTTCAACCTGAATTGAAAGTCGGCGGCCACGGGGGCGCCGGGCCTGGGGGATGCATGCCATGAACAAGTTGATCTTCGGCGGCCTTGCCGTCGCATCCGCCGCGCTGTCGCTCGCCGCCTGCAACAAGCCCGCTTCCGAGCCGGCCGACGCTGTCGCCCCGGCGTCTGCGCCCGCCAGTGCGGCCCCGGCCGCCAGCGAGCCCGCCGCCGCCAGCGCCGCCGCCGCCCTTCCCGCCGACATGCAGGCCCAAGCCGAGCATGCCGAGCTGTGCGAGCACTTCGCGGGCGAAGAGCCCTACGACGCCGATCGCCGCAAGCAGATCGAGGACGCCATCGAGGCCAATTGCAAGCCGCTCAAGGAAGCCCTGCCCGCCCTGATCGCGGCCCATGGCGGCGATCCGGCCCTGAAGCCAACGCTCGATCACTGGGCGGAAATCGCCCAGTAGGGCCAGCGCGGCCGGCCTAGGGGTCGCCCCTGCGCACGACGAAGTCGCCCGGCCGCTCGCCGGGCGCCAGCCGCCATCCCGGCGAAAGCTCGAGCCGCCAGCCAGGGCCTGAGGTCGCGCCCGGCTGGCCGGCCGGGACCGACACGCCGGCATAGTTGGCGTCGATGAGCGCTCCGCCGCCCTCGACCGTCAGCACGCCCCAGGCGTCGGCGATGCGGGCGGAGGGATAGACTGTGCCGTGGCCCGGCAGCGGGAACACGCCGTTGGGATCGAACGCGAAGTTCATCTGGGCGAAGCGCAGCCGCACCACCGGGCCGGTCACCAGCCTGGCGGTCCAGTCAGCCTGGGCGCGCTCGCGCTCGGCCTGGATCCGGTATTCCTCGGCGAACACCGCCTCGCCGCCGTAGCGCAGCTGGGCGGCCGTGACGTTGACCGCCCCGCCAAGGCGGCGCGCGCCCACGGCCCGCTGCAGCAACAGGCCCAGATCATCCGACGCCTTCAGCCGGTCACGCCAGCGGGGAGCGTAGCGGTCCAGCAGCAAGCCATAGGCGGGACCGGTGCCGTAGGCGAACGCGCGCGAGAAGCTCTGGCCCTTTTCCATCCGGGCCAGCACGGCGGCGACATGGGCCTCGGGATCGGCCCGGCCGCTCAGTTTCTGGCCAGTGTATTCCGCCAGCCCCTCGTTCATCTCCAGCTGGCGCTCGGCCTCGGGCCCGGTGTCGGTCCAGCGCCGGAACTCGCGGAAGGCCAGGGCGTCGGCGATGGCGCGCAGTCGCTCGCCCTCATCGTTTTCGGTGAGCGCGGCCGCGAGCGCCCGCCACTCCAGCCGCACCATCGCGCGGCCCATGGTGGTGGACAGGTAGGGAATGTCGGGCGAGCGCAGGGGAAACCCCAAGCGGGCCTGGATGCGGTGCCAGGCCTCGTGCATCAGCAGCGCCGCGCGATCCTCGGGCGAGCCGCCCAGCGAACTGGACATGATCATGGTCCAGCGCCGCCCGTTCCAGTCGACCGCCGTGTTGGCGACAGGCACATCCGGAGGGAGCGCGCCGACGAAGAGCTGCCCCTCGGCGGTCAGCCCGGGTCCCCCACGATTGGCGATGACCTGGCGGGTCTGCGGATCGGCCACCAGCATCGGGCCGCAGAGGCTGGCCTTCCACAGCGCCTCTGCATTCGCGCAGAGAGCGTCGGCCTGGCGGAGCGCCTCAGCGGCAGCGGTGCGGTCGATGTCGGCATGGGCGGGCGCGGCCAGGGCCAGGGCGGCCGCGACGATGGCGAGGCGTCTCATCGGAATGGTCCCTTGCAGCAGCGGGACGTTCGGCGCGAAGCGTGGCGGTTTATGGGCTGGTTCGCGCCCAAGCCGGGGCGCTTCAGGCGTCGCCGTTGCAACGGATTTCGGTGATCACATCGCGAGCCGGGTCGTAGGTCAGGCGGACCACGAAGCAGCCGCCGTCGGAGACGCTGACGTCGGGGCGCCGCAGGTGGATGCCGGCGGACGGCCAGGCCCGGTTCGGCGGATTATCCGC
>CAZRKY010000091.1:0-11875 GCA_964600375.1 uncultured Caulobacteraceae bacterium
AGCGGCGACGGGGCGGGGGGCGGCCGCCAGGGGCGCCGAAAGCAGCAGGGTCGCGAAGCCGAAAAGGATCCAGCGACGAAGTCTGTTGGAATTCATGGCGGCATCCCCTCTGGCGTGTGGAGATAGGACCAGAGGTGAACGCTGCTAACAAGCGGTCAAATTCCATCGTTCCGCCGGTTCGCAAGACCGTGAAACGGAACGGGAACATGTTATAGCGGCGGGGTGACCCTCCCGGCCCGACCTTCACCGTTGCCGCCCGCCTTTCAGGCGTGGTTCGCCGCGCGCGGCTGGGCGGCGCGCCGCCACCAGCTGGAAATGGTCGACGTGGTGCGCGCCGGCGCGCACGCCCTGCTGATCGCGCCGACCGGCGGCGGCAAGACCCTGGCGGGGTTCCTGCCGAGCCTGGTCGAGATCGCCGAGCGGCCGCCGGCGAACACCCCGCGCGGCTCGCACACGCTCTACATCTCGCCCTTGAAGGCTCTGGCCGTCGATGTCGAGCGTAACCTGATGGCGCCGGTGCGCGAGATGGGCCTTCCCATCACGATCGAGAGCCGCACCGGCGACACCCCCACCGCCAAGAAGCAGCGCCAGAAGGAGCGGCCGCCGGCCATCCTTTTGACTACGCCGGAGCAGCTGGCCCTGTTCTGTGCGTGGGAGGGGGCGCGTCACTGGTTCGCCGACCTGAAGACCGTGATCATCGACGAGATCCACGCCATCCAGGGCGGCAAGCGCGGCGACCTGCTGAACCTCGGCCTCGGCCGCCTGCAGTCCTACGCGCCCGGCATGCGCCGCATCGGGTTGTCGGCGACCGTGCAGGACCCCGACATGATCCGCCGCTGGCTGGTCCCCCAGCCGGTCCCCAACGTCACCGCCGACGGCGAGGTGCTGGAAAACCTGTCCGCCCTGGTGATGGGCGACCCCGGAGCGCCGCCGGTGGTCGACGTGCTCTATTCGAAGGGTGACGTGCCCTGGTCGGGCTGGACCGCCAGCCATGCGATGGGAGAGGTCTACGACGTCATCCGCGCCAACAAGACCACCCTGATCTTCGTCAACACCCGCTTCCAGGCCGAGATGGCCTTCCAGAACCTGTGGGAGATGAACGAGGACGGGCTGGAGATCGCGCTCCACCACGGCTCGCTGGCGGCCGAGCAGCGGCGCAAGGTCGAGGCGGCGATGGCGCGGGGCGACCTGCGCGCGGTGGTCTGCACCTCGACGCTCGACCTGGGCATCGACTGGGGCGCCGTCGACATGGTCGTGCAGCTGGCGGCGCCGAAGGGATCGGCGCGCCTGATCCAGCGCATCGGCCGCGCCAATCACCGCATGGACGAGCCGTCGCGCGCCCTGCTGGTCCCGGCCCACCGCTTCGAGGTGTTGGAGTGCAAGGCGGCGCAGCAGGCAGTGGCGGTCAACGACCTGGACGGCGAACCCGAGCGCATCGGCGCCCAGGACATCCTGGCCCAGCACGTGATGGGCGTCGCCTGCGGCGAACCCTTCCACGAGGACGACCTGTTCGACGAGGTGCGGTCGTGCGCGCCCTATCGCGACCTGCCGCGCGAGGACTTCGACCGGGTCGTCGATTTCGTGTCGACCGGCGGCTATGCGCTCCGCGCCTACGACCGTTTCCGTCGCATCGTCGGGCGAGACGGGGTGTGGAAGGTGCGCGACGCCCACACCGCGCAACGCCATCGCATGAACATCGGCGCCATCGTCGACATCCCGATGATCTCGATCCGGGTCGGTTCGGCCAAGAGAGGGGGACGCAAGGTCGGCGAAATGGAGGAGAGCTTCATCGAGCAACTGACGCCGGGCGACACGTTCCGGTTCGGCGGCCAGGTCTGGAAGCTGAACGCGGTCGAGGGCATGGACGCCTTCGTCTTCCCCTCGCCCGACCCCGACCCGCGGGTGCCCAGCTGGGGCGGATCGAAGTTCGCCCTGTCGACTTATCTGGCGGCGCGCGTGCGCCGGCTGATCGCCGACGAGGACGGCTGGCGGCATCTGCCGGAAGACATGCGCGCTTGGCTGCAGGTGCAGAAGCAACGCTCGATCATCCCCAGCGAGGACGAGATGCTGGTGGAGACCTTCAGGCGCGGCAATCGCTACTACCTCGTCTGCTACCCCTTCGACGGCCGGATCAGCCACGGGACGTTGTGCCAACTGCTGGCGCGGAGGCTGGAGCGGGCGGAGAAGCGACCTCTGGGCTTCACCTGCAACGACTACGCCCTGGCCATCTGGGCCACGCGGCCGCTGGGAGATCTGGATTTCGACCGGCTGTTCGAGGCCGACATGCTGGGCGATGACCTGGAGGCCTGGCTGGACGAGAGCGTGATGATGAAGCGCGGCTTCCGCCAGGCGGCGGTGCTGTCGGGCCTGATCGAGAAGCGCTTCCCGGGCCAGGAGAAGTCGGGCCGTCAAGTGACCTTCTCCACCGACCTGATCTACGACGTCCTTCGCAAGCACCAGCCCGACCACCTGCTGCTGCGCTGCGCGCGGGCGGATGCGGCGTCGGGACAGCTGGACGTGGCGCGGTTGGGGCGGCTTCTGGAACGAATCCGCGACAAGATCACGCCGGTGGCCCTGGCCCGGGTCTCGCCCTTCGCCGTGCCGGTGATGCTGGAAATCGGCCGCGAGCCCGTGTTCGGGGCGGCGATGGAGGACATACTGGAAGAGAACGCCCACGAGCTGATCGCCGAGGCCATGGATCTGGAAGACGCATGACGGCTGCACCTGCGCCCGACACCGGACCGGTCTTCGCCCGCGCCGCCTGCGGCGGGCTGGCCCTGCGGCTGGCCGGGACGCGCGTGGTGCTGCGCGCGTCGGCGGCGCTGTGGCTGCCGAAATCCAGGACCCTGTGTGCAGGCGACCTGCACTTCGAGAAGGGTTCGTCCTATGCTGTGCGCGGCCAGATGCTGCCGCCCTACGACACCCACGAGACGCTCGGCCGCCTTGAGGCGGAGGCCGAGGCGCTGGCGCCGCAGACGATCGTGCTGCTGGGCGACAGCTTCCATGACGGGAAGGCCGAGGCGCGCATGGACCCGGACGCCGCGGCGCGCATCGTGCGGCTGGCCTATGGCCGGAGCCTGGTCTGGGTGGTCGGCAACCACGACGAGGACGGCCCGCGCCACCTGCCGGGCGATGTGGTCGATCGCATCGCCGTGGAGACCCTCGACCTGGTCCACGAGCCCGAGCCCGGCCCCCGCCACGGCCAGGTCGCCGGCCACCTGCACCCCTGCGCGCGGGTCACGGCGTTCGGCCGCGCGGTGCGTTCGCGCTGCTTCGCCACCGACGGCGAGCGGATGATCCTGCCGGCCTTCGGCGCCTTCACCGGCGGGTTGAACCTGCGCGACCCGGCCTTCGCCGGCCTGTTCTCAAGGGCGCCCTTCGCGGGGGTGATAGGCAAGAACCGGGTGCACTGCGTCAGCTGGGCGCAGCTGATCTAGAGCTTCATCGCCGTCTCGAGCCCCACCGCCAGCGCCAGGCCCGCGCCCAGGGTCATGGCGGTGCGGAAGGGCGACCACCAGGGCGGCAGGTTCTTCGACGCCGCGTCCCACAGCCACTGCAGCAGGAACAGCGCGATGAAGCCGCCCAACTGCCACTTCGGCTCGGGGATCGGCGTGACCAGCATCAGCCAGGCGGCGACGGGGGCCAGCGAGGCGCCGGCCATGATCGACAGCCGGGGTTTGTCGCGCGAGGCCTCGAAGCCCCACCGCGCCGCGCCGGCGAAGGTGAGGCTGACGGCGGAGTAGGCCAGCAGGGTCAGCAGCGCGACGCCCGCCTGGTCGGGCTTGCCCCAGGCGTAGAGCCCGGCCGCCGCGAACAGCGGCAGGACGCCCAGCACGCCGGGAAGGCCGGCGGCGAGCGGGATGTAGGGCTTCCTGGACATCAGCTTCTCCGGAACAGGGCCGAGGCCAGCCAGCCCGAGATGAGCGCAATGCCCACGCAGACGAAGCCGTAGAGCCACGGCGCCACATGGGCGAAATCATAGACCCGCCGCTCCAGACCGACCTTTGCGACGGTGAGTGGGCGAACCCGCACCGAAACCGGCTTGCCGTCCTGGAACAGCCAGACCTCGGTCTCGTAGCGGCCGACCGGGGCCTCGGTGGGTAAGTCGACGTCGGCGCGGAAAAGGTTACGGTCGACGTAGCGTACGCCCTTGGGATCGACGGTGTAGAGGTCGGCGTTCTCCATCAGCCGGATGACCGCGCGCCGCCAGTCGAGGTAGTCCGCCCCGAGCCTGGAGACAACCACGTCGCGGATGCCGTAGCTGGTGACCGTGCGGCTTTCCTCCGGCGCCTCGATGCGCAGGTGGTCGACGCCGATCGAGGCGCGACGCAGCACGCCGAACCCGGCGATCTCGTTCAGCGGCCGGCTCGACGCGGCCATGTAGAAGCCCGGCGCGCCTTCGAAGACCACCGGCCGCGAGTTCAGCCAGACGCCCGCGACATTCATCTTGCGCACCAGCCGGATCGGCCGCTCGGGCCCGCGCACCACCACCACGACGTCGGTGGGCCGGGTGCTGGGATTGAACACCGCGCCGTAGAGCACGATGCGCGCGCCGTGATAGCCGGAGGTGACCTCCACGCGGGTCTCGGTCAGGGCGGCCGAGACGGCGGCGACCTGGGCGTCGGGCGGTGGGGGCGGCGGCAGGACCGGGATCATCGGCCCATCCCCGCGGCGAAGGCGAAGGGGTCGGCGGGCGGCACGAACAGGCCAAGGCCCATCTGAAGGCCCACCAGCAGGACGATCAGGGCCAGGACCGCGCGCAGGCTGTCGGGGCGGAAGCGATTGGAGGCGCGCGCTCCCAGCTGGGCTCCGACAACACCGCCGAACAGCAGCAGGGACGAGAGCAGGATGTCGACGGTCTGGTTACGGCCGGCCTGGAGCACCGTGGTGACGCCAGTGGTGACGATGATCTGGAACAGCGAAGTGCCCACGACCACGCTGGCGCGCATGCGCAGCACATAGACCATGGCCGGGACGAGGATGAAGCCGCCGCCGACCCCCATGATCGCCGACAGCACCCCCACCGCCAGCCCCAGCCCCAGCGGCGGCAGCACCGAGATGTAGAGGCGCGAGCGTGGGAAGCGCATGCGGAAGGGCAGGCCGTAGAGCCACCTGGGGTGTCTGACCTTGGTGCGCTTGGGCGGCTCGCCGCGGCGGCGGCGCAGCACCGCCTGCAGGCTTTCCATCAGCATCAGCGAGCCGATGACGCCCAGGAAGACTAGGTAGGAAAGGGCCACCACCAGATCGGCCTGGCCCAGCAGCCGCAGGATGCGGAAGATCTCGACGCCGACGAAGGCGCCCGCCACCCCGCCCGCGGCCATCACCCCGCCCATGCGCCAGTCCACCGCCTTCATGCGGCTGTAGGCGACGACGCTGGAAGCCGAGGAGGCGACGACGTGGTTGGCTTGGCTGGCCACGGCCACTGACGGCGGCACGCCCATGAAGACCAGCACCGGCGCCATCAGGAAGCCGCCGCCGATGCCAAACAGCCCCGAAATGAAACCCACGAGCGCGCCCAACGCCACCAACAGGGGCGCGTTCACCGAGACTTCGGCGATGGGCAGGTAAAGGTCCAAACGTCAGGCCCCAGGAATCAGGCGGGCTCGGCGGGGAGGTCCCCGTCGTTGCGAGCCGTGTCTTTGCAAGACCCGAGCCGGGCTTGTCACTCCCCGGCGAGGGCGGTGGGGGCTTCCGACTGGGCCGCGACCGCCTGGGCCGCCTGGAAGCGGACGGCGGCGCGTTCGGCCGCGGTGCGGGCGGCGGGCGACAAAGTCGGGCGGATCTGCTCGGCCGCGGTCTTGGATTCCTCGTCGCCGAGCGCCGCGGCGATCACGTACCACTTGTAGGCTTCGGCCTTGTCGGCGGTGACGCCCTGGCCGAGTTCGTAAAGGCGGCCGAGATTGTACTGGCTGTCGACCAGGCCGGCTTCCGCCGCCTTGCGGAACCATTGCACTGCGACCGTCGGGTTGGCGGGGCCGCCGACGCCGTCGATGTAGTAGAGGCCGAGGTTGTGCATGGCGGGCGGGTGTCCGCCGAGCGCCGAACGTTCGGTCCAGCGGCGGGCCTCCGCCGCGTTCACCGCCACGCCGGGGCCGCCGGTCTCGAACAGCTTGGCGAGATGGAACTGGGCCGCGGGCGAGCCGAGGTTGGCCGCCGCGGTCAGGGCCGCGACCCCGTCCGGCGCGCCGGCATCGATGCGGCGGACCGCGTCCTGGTAAGCGCTTTCCGCCTGGGCCCCACCGGGCAGGCCGGTGATTGAGTCCGCCGGAGTGACGGCGACGGCGGCCAGCGGCGCCGCAGTCTCGACGCTGGGCGTCGCATCCGTCTCGTTGTGGTTGGTGCCGCCGCCCGGCGCGATGAAGACGATGTAGCCCGCCGCCATGGTGGTGACGGTGGCCGCGACGGCCGAGGCGAGCAGCGCCTTCTTCACCGTCGAGGTTTCGCGGGTCTTCTCCTTGTCCAGCCGAGCCTGCAGCCGCTGCTTGGAGCCGAGCTTCAGCCCGGCGAGGGCGAACCCGCCGGCGGGCTTTTCCGCCGGGGGCTGATTGCGGCCGCCCAGGCGGGCGGCGGCGCGGGCGGCGTCGATGGCCTCCTTCGTGGAGACCGCCGGGCGCGCGGCGGCGGCGGCGAACGACCCCTGGGGCACGAACTCGGTTTCGGCGTCGAAGTCGTCAAACGGCGCCGGCGGCGGCGTCGCGGCCGTCCCCCCGAAGGGCTCGGCGAAGGCCTGGGGCGCGGGCTGGGGCTCGTACGTCGGGTAGCCGGGATCGGCGGCGCCGAAGGGCTCTTCAAACGCGGGAGCGCCATAGCCGGGGGCGTCGTAGGGCTGGGCGTCGAAACCTGATGTATCGAAGCCGGGCGCCTGGTAGCCGTTGTCAGGATAGGCCGGCTCGGCGAACGCCGTCGAACCGGCGAAGGCGCCGCCGCCGATGGCGCCGGGGAAGGCGGGCTCGGGATCGATCTCGGGCGCGCGGACCACGGGCGCCGGTTCGGGCGCGGGGGCAGGCACGGGCTCAGGCGCGGTGGAGCGACCGTTGGCGATGCGGTCCAGGGTGGCGCGCGCTTCTTCCAGCAGCTGGGCGGTGCGCTCCTCCGACTGGCGGATGCGGTCGGACAGTTCGGAGGAGGCGCGCTCGTAGCGGGCCTCCATCTTGTCGGCCATGCGGCCGACCCGTTCCCCGACGTCTTCGGCGGTGAGTGCGGCGCGGCGTTCGGACTGGATGATCCGCTCACCCAGCTTCTCCGAGATGCGCGCGATCTCGCCGCCCAGCCGCTCAAGCACCTGGGCGTGGGTCGTGTCGGCGTTGCGCAATCTGGTCTCCATCGCCTCGGCGAAGCGGGCCATGTCCCCGCCGACCTTCTGGACAACAGCTTCGCTGGACTTCTCGACGCCGGTCATCCGGCCGTCGAGGTTGCCCGCGATGCGAAGCACTTCCTGGCCCAGCTTTTCGATTGCCTGGGCGGCGCGGGCCTCGGAGGCCAGCACGTGGCGGCTGATTTCCTCGAGCGAGCGCTCGACCTTGTCGAAGCGGCCGCCCGAGACGGTGTCGAAGCGCTGGATCAGTTCGATGCGGGCGTCGGCGACCTTCTGGCCCAGGTCATGGGCCAGCTTGTCCAGGCGCTCGGAGCCGGCGCGGGTCTCGGCGCCGCGCATCCGCTCGTCCAGCTGGGCGAAGGAGGTCTCCAGCCCGCGAATGGCGGTCGAGGTCATCTGCTCGGCGCGCTCGAGGCGCTCGGCGATGCGGGCGACCACTCCCTCGACCAGCACCGCCGCGTCGGGGCGCTCCTCGGCCTTCTCGATGCGCCGCTCGGCGGCGGCGAGCCCTCCCTGCACTTCCGACAGCTGGGCGCGGGTGCGGGTCTCGGTCTCGTAGATCTGGGTCGCGACCTTGCCGAGGGCGCCTTCCAGGGCGCGCAGGGCCTCGACGGACTTGGGCCCGGAAACCTCGCGCTCCATGCGGCGCAGGCGGTCGAGGTCCTCGCGGCGGTCCTCGGCGAAGTCTTCGAGGCGGCGGGCCTGGGTAGCCTGTTCGCGTTCGCCGGCTTCGAGGCGGCCCAGCAGGCCGGCCACGGCCTGGTCGATGCCGCTGACCGCCAGGGTCGAGCGGCGCTCGGCGGTCTCGATCCGCTCGGAAAGTTCATCCAGGGCGCGGGTGACGCGGGTCAGGTTGTCGGGGTCGTCTTCGTGGTAGGCGTCTTCAAGCCGGCGGGAGCGGTCGCGGCGGTCGGGGCCGCGGTAGTCGGCGGGCTTGCGGCCAAGGGGAATGGCGTCGTCCTCGCCGCCCTCGGTGATCATCTGGTTCAACCACTCGCCGAGCGTCATTCCGGAGCGCCGGGCGAGATCTTTCGCGATCTCCCGCGCCTTGGGGTCGATCCCCTTGACGCTCCAGGGCGCACGCGCGCTCATTCGAATCCTCTCCCAGCCGACGCTGGATACGCTAAGCGACCATCTATGGGGTGTAAACGCATGGTTAACCCCAAGATGTTGGGGCATCGCGTCTTTCTGTGGAAAGATTCGGCGCTCCGGATTCCAGTTCGCCCCAGCATGGTTAATCCGCCGTTAAGGGTTCGAACGCCGGTCGCGGGAAAGCCCTGCAGGGAACCGCGTCGCAAGGTCGCGGCTTAAGTCTGTCCCATCCCGAAAGGAGCCAGACATGACCGACCAAGCCGTCACCCCCGCCGAGGCCGAAAAGAGGCTCTGGAAAGCGCTGGAGGACACCCGGACCGGCATGCTTGGTCTGGTCGGCGGAGAGCCGCAGCATTTCCAGCCCATGACCGGCTTCGAGGAGCCCGAAGCCAACCGGGTCTGGTTCTTCACCCGCGACGACACTGACCTGGCGCGCGATGTGGGCGCCGGCAACAGCCAGGCCATGTACACCGTGGTGACCAAGGACACGAAGGTCTACGCCTGCCTCGGCGGCGAGCTCAGCATCCGTCAGGACCGCGCGCGTATCGACAAGTACTGGAACCCGGTCGTCGCCGCCTGGTACCCCGAGGGCAAGGACGATCCGCACCTGACCCTGCTGTGCTTCCAGCTGGATGACGCCCGGGTCTGGCTGAACGACAAGGGCCCGGTGAAGTTCATGATCGAGGTGGCCAGGGCCAACCTGACCCACACCCTGCCGGACGCCGGCGACAAGGCGGACGTGACCTTCCAGTAGGCTCGCTTCGGAGGAACGGAAAAGCACTTTGTAATTAAAAGTGGATGTGCTAAGGCTGGCTTCTCGATCAGGGGAGCCAGCCATGCGGCGCAGGGATTTCATCGCGGGTTTGACGGGCGCCGGCCTGCTGGCGGCGGTTCCGGCCCGGGCGGCCGAACCGATCATGGCCGAGATCACCGTCAGCGGCCTGGTCGGGCGCTACTACGCCCCGCCGGTCGCCAGGAACCGCGCCGCCGTGCTGCTGCTGGGCGGATCGAACGGCGGTTTCCCGGATCCGAAGGTGGCGACCGAACTGGCGCGCGCAGGCTATCCGGTCCTCGCCCTCGCCTACTTCCGCGGCTTCACCGGCGGAAACCTGTCGACCTTGCCGGCCCAACTGAAGGGCATCCCGCTCGAGTACTTCTTCACCGCCATCGACTGGCTGAAGACGCGGCCCGAGGTGAACCGCCGCAAGATCGTGCTGATGGGCGAGAGCCGCGGCGGCGAGCTGGTGCTGCAGCTGGCCTCCCTGCGCCGGGACGTGGCCGGCGTCATCGCCTACGTCCCCAGCCACCTGCGCTGGGGCGCCGTCGGGCCAGAGGGCGCCGCCTGGACCCTGGGCGGCAAGCCCCTCGCCTATGTCCGTGACGCCTACAAACCGGGCCAGGCAATGGTCGAGGGGTTCCTCCCGGTCCTGGACGGCCCGCCCGAGACCCTTGCGGCCGCCGCCATCGAGGTCGAGAAAATCCGCGGCCGCGTGCTGCTGTTCTCCACCACCGCCGACAGGATCTGGCCGTCCTCGCGCATGGCCGAGGCGGCGATGGCGCGCATGGCGGCCAGGGGCAAACGCGGCCCCCGCGACCACATCCGCTACGACGACGCCTCGCACATGATGATGGGCCCGGGGCCGGGCATGATCGCCTACGGGACGGGTCCGTACCGCATCGAGTTCGGCGGCACGGCGGAAGGCACCCTGAAGGCGCGCGATGACGCCTGGGCGAAGAGCCTGGCGTTCATGGCGCGGATGTAAGTCCTTCTCCGCAGGAGAAGGAGGGCCCCGCGCACCGGAGCGCGTCAGCGCGCAGGTTCTTGCGCGAGAGGTTGAGGTGGAAGCGCGACGCTGAGGAATTGGCAGGCGACAGCCTTCAGGCGTGGTGTGGCCGCCTCAATCTCCCGCGCAAGAAATCTGCGCCTGCGGCTCCGATTGCGCGGGGCCCTCTTTCTCCTCCGGAGAAAGACCTCGCGTCAGCCCCCGAAGCACCAGTTCAGCACGGCCTTCTGGGCGTGGATGCGGTTTTCGGCCTCGTCCCAGACCTGGCTCTGGTCGCCGTCCAGCACCGCATCGGTGACTTCCTCGCCGCGGTGAGCGGGCAGGCAGTGGAGGAAGATGGCGTCGGACGCCGCCGTCTCCATCAGCCGCTCGTCGACGGTGAAGGTCTCGAAGGCGTCCATGCGCGCCTCGTGGTCATCGTCGCCCATCGACACCCAGGTGTCGGTGACCACCACGTCGGCGGAGGCGACCGCCATCTTGGGGTCGTCCAGCAGCAGCACCTCGCCCCCCTCCTGCTGGGCGCGGGCGAGGTCGTAGAGGTCGGGGTGATACTGCGGCGGGCAGGCGATGCGCAGGCGGTAGCCGAGCTTGGGCGCCGCATGGATGAAGCTGGCGCAGACGTTGTTGCCGTCCCCCACCCAGGCGATCGTCTGGCCCGCGACATTGCCGCGGTGCTCTTCGATGGTCTGCAGGTCGGCCAGGATCTGGCAAGGGTGGCTCTTGTCGGTCAGGCCGTTGATCACCGGGATGGTTGAGGCCTGGGCGAAGCGCTCGACGTCGTCATGCCGGTTGGCGCGGATCATCACCGCGTCGACCATGCGCGACAGCACCCGGGCGGTGTCCTCGATCGGTTCGCCGCGGCCCAGCTGCATGTCGCCGGCGTTGGCGATGATCGCCCGACCGCCCAACTGGTGGATCGCCGCGTCGAAAGAAAACCGGGTCCGCGTCGAGTTCTTCTCGAACACCATGGCCAGGACGCGGTCCTTAAGCGGCGCGTCGGCGTCGACGCGGCCCCTGGGCCAGCCCTTGCGGGCGGCCTTGCGGGCCTTGGCGTCATCCAGGATCGAGCGCAGGTCGGCGGCGCTCAGCTTCCAGAGATCGAGGAAGTGCCGGACCGGCGCGCTCACGCCGCCGCCTTGGCGCGGGCGGTCTCGCAGGCCAGCTCGAACTTCTCGATGGCTTCGCGGGCCTCGTCGATGGTCAGGTTCAGGGCGGGCAGCAGGCGCACCAGGTTGTCGCCGCCGCCGGCGACCAGCAGGTTGTGTTCGCGCGCGATGTTCATGAACTCGCGGTTGTTCGGCACCAGCTTGACGCCGACCAGCAGGCCCTTGCCGCGGATGTCGACGATGATGTCGGAATAGCGATCCTTCAGCCCGGTCAGCTGCTGGTTCAGGTAGCCCGCGACCTCGTTGACGTTGTCGAGGATCTTCTTCGAATTGATCTCGTCGAAGGAGGCGATGCCGACGGCCATGGCCAGCGGGTTGCCGCCGAAGGTCGAGCCGTGGGCGCCCACGACCATGCCCTTGGCCGCCTCGTTGGTGGCCAGGCAGGCGCCGATGGGGAAGCCGCCGCCGAGCGCCTTGGCGATGGCCATGATGTCCGGCGTCACGCCCGACCATTCGTGGGCCCAAAGCTTGCCGGTGCGGCCCATGCCCGACTGCACTTCGTCGTAGATCAGCAGGGC
>CAZRKY010000092.1:0-11713 GCA_964600375.1 uncultured Caulobacteraceae bacterium
ACGACAACATCATCTACATCGGCGACCTGGTCCAGAAGACCGAGGCCGAGATGCTGCGCACGCCGAACTTCGGCCGCAAGTCGCTCAACGAGATCAAGGAAGTGCTGGCCGGCATGGGGCTGCACCTCGGGATGGAAATCCCGGGTTGGCCGCCGGACAACATCGAAGAGATGGCCAAGCGGCTGGAAGAGCCGTACTAGGCCGACGGAAGGGATCAAGTCATGCGTCACAACAATCGCGGCCGGAAGTTCCACCGCACGGCGGAGCATCGCAAGGCGATGTTCTCCAACCTGGCCGGTGCTCTCATCAAGCACGAGCAGATCACGACCACGCTGCACAAGGCGAAGGACCTGCGTCCGATCGTCGAGAAGCTGGTCACGCTCGGCAAGCGCGGCGGCCTGCACGCCCGCCGCCAGGCGATCGGCTTCCTGCGCGACCCCTACCTCGCGGACAAGCTGTTCACGACGCTGGGTCCGCGCTACTCGAAGCGCGCCGGCGGCTACCTGCGCGTCCTCAAGGCCGGCTACCGCTTCGGCGACGCCGCCCCGATGGCCGTGATCGAGTTCGTCGAGCGCGACGTCTCGGCCAAGGGCCAGGACAGCGGCCCGTCGGCCGAGCCGCAGCAGGAAGCGGCCTGATCGCCGCCTCGGCCTGATCCGAATCGAAAACGCCCGGTCATCGACCGGGCGTTTTTTGTGCCGTCGGCGCGTCGCCTAGAGCATCGCCTCGGGTAGGGCGAAGACGGTGCGGCCGGCGGCCTTGAGCGGGCCGAGCTGGGCCAGCGCCGGCGGCAGGATGACCTCGGCGTAGAACCGGGCGGTGACGATCTTGGCCTCGAGGAAGGCCGGGTCGCTGATCACCGTGGGTGAGGCGGGCGGCCCTCCGGTCGGCCAGGTCGTGCTGCAGGTGGCATCCAATTTCGCGGGGCCCGGGCCGGCGATCGATCTTTCAGGCGACATCACGGCCGAGTCTCTGACCGTCGCGCTCAACGCGAACAACGACTTCCGCATTCGCGACGGCGACATCGATGTCATCAACAACTTCGACGTCCACACCTACGGCTATTTCATCGTCGACGATCCGGCGTCCATCTCGTCCGAGGGCAACGTCGTGTTCAACGCCGACGGCGGGATGATCATCGATGGCGATCTGAACGGCGACCGCATCTACCTGATTGCCGGGGGGGCCGACGGCCTCTCGGTCAACGGCGGCCTGTTCGCCCGCGAGACGATCAACCTCTACGGTGTCTTCGGCGGCGACGTCGTGATTGGTGGGTACGCCATCCTCGAATCCGACACCGACAACCTGACCTCGATCGGCGAGTACACCGGCATCAACATCACCGCCTCCGATCAGGTCATCGTCGAGGCCGGGGCGCGCTTCCATGTCGGTCCCGCCGGAACGCCGACCGGCGATGTGCACATCACGGCCTCCGGAATCGACAGCGGCGGCTACGCGGCCATCGACCTGTCTGGCGACATCGAGGCCCAGAACCTCTACCTCGACGCAGCCAATGGCTCGATCCGTCTGCGCGACGGCGACATCGTCGTTGTCGGCGATCTCGACTTTGGCGCCGGCGCGAGCTTCATCATGGACGGGCCGGCGACGGCCTACACCGAGGGCGATTTCAACGTCACCGCCGACGACATCGTCACCGTGGCGGGTACGGTCACGGCGCTTGGCGACATCGACATCGCCAACTCCGGCGCCACCGACGGCGCCATGACCATCAACGGCTACCTGTACGCCGGCGGCGACGTCTTCATCCGCAACTACGGCGACGGCGACATCGTGCTGGGCGGCCCGACCATTGTGGCCGATTTCGACGGCGCGACCGGCGCCAACCAGGTGTTCATCTCGGCCTACGGCGGGAACATCGTGGCGCCGGGCGGCGGCGCGATCAGCGTCGGCGCGGCGGGCGACGAACACGGCTCGATCTACCTGCACGCCGGCGGGCTCGACACCGTCAACGACGCCGCACTGGACCTGGACTTCGACCTCATCGCCGACACCGTCACCCTGGTCAGCGAGCAGGGCTCGATCCACCTCGGCAGCGCCGTCGACATCGTGGTGGTCAACGACCTGTCCATCACCAGCGACCTAGACATCATCGCCGACGCCGGTTCGACCATCACTACCGATGGCGACGCGTCGCTGTCGGCCGGCCGCTCCCTGTTCGCGCTGGGCGACATCACCGCCGGCGGCGACATTGCGATGCAGATCGGTACGCCGATGATCCTGGGCCCCGGCCCGGGCAACCCCGGCGCCTTCACCGCCCAACCCGGCGACCTGGTGGTGGGCGGCGCGCTGACGGCCGACGGCGAGGTCATCCTCGACAACTTCGCCGGCGGCGACATCTACATCGACGGCACGGCCGCGATCCGCTCGGATGCCGACAACGCCGGGGCCGGCGACGGCGTCACCATCTTCGGCTACAGTCAGGTGATCACCGCCGCAGGATCGACCATCAACGCCGGCGCCTCTGGCGCGCCGACCGCGGGCGTCTCCATCTACGCCGGCGGGTCGGACAACGCCTACTATAGCGCCATCGACCTCTCGGGCGATATCGAGGGCGCGTCGCTTGCGCTCTACACCCAGGGCTCGATCCACCTGCGCGACGGCGACATCACCGTCACCGGCGACCTGTTCATCGGAACCTACGTCGACTTCCTGATGGACGCGGGGGCAACCATCGACGCCGGCGACGACGTCTCCATCGTGGCGGTCAACAGCCTGATTTCGCAGGGTGATATCACCGCCGGCGGCGACATCTACCTGCACCTTGATCCCGGTTTCTACCTCTACACCGCCTTCACCGCGGGACCGGGCGATATGGTGGTCGGCGGCAATGTCACGGCCAATGGCTCGATCGACATCACCAATGGTGGCGCCGGCGACGTCTACATCGACGGCACGGCCGCCCTGACCGCGGACGCCGACTCCACCGGCGGCCCCGACCACATCGCCATCGACTCCTACGGCCAGGTGATCTCCGCCTTCGGCTCGACCATGGTGGTCGGCGCACCGGGCGCGACCACCGGCGACATCAGCATCGTCGCCGCGGGCCTCGACGGCGGCGGCTACAGCGCCATCACCCTGGGCGGCGACATCGACGCCGACGGCCTGACCCTCGACGCGGACGCCGGTTCGATCCACCTGACCGGCGGGACCATCACGGTCACCGACGACCTGGTCCTGACCAGCGCGCTCGACGTCATCACCGAAGACTCCGCCTCCATCGAGGCAGGGGCGGACGTCTCCATGACGGCGGGACGCACCCTGACGGCGCGCGGCGACATCGACGCCGCCGGCGCCATCGCCCTGACCCTGACCGGGGCCAGCACCAGCGATCTGACCGTGGCCGGCATCTTCTACGCCGATGACGGCATCAGCATCATCAACAACGGCTCGGGCGACGTGCTCCTCGACGACGGCTCGATGGTCTGGGCCGACTTCGACGGCGACGCGTCCGGCGACGTCTACCTCTCCGCCAACGGCAGCGTGATCACCAGCGACCAGGGGCCGGGCGGCGCCGAGGCCACCATCGTCGTCGGCGGCGTCGGCACGCCCACGGGCGACGTCACCATCGTCGCCGACGGCGCCGGCGTGGCCATCGACCTGTCCGGCGACATCCAGGCCCAGAACCTGTTCCTGAACGCCGCCAACGGATCGATCTACCTGCGCAACGGCGACATCGACCTGAGCAACGGCCTGACGGTCGACAGCGACTTCAACGTCCTGATGAACTCGGGCGCCACCATCGACAGCGGCGGCGACGTGGCCATGACCGCGGCGGGCTTCCTGACGGTCAATGGCAGCATCCACGCCGACGGCGACATCACCCTGCTGCTGGACGGTTCAAACCAGGACCTGTCGGTCGGCGGCCTGCTGGCGTCGGGCGGCGACATCAACGTCGACAACACCGGCCTCGGCGACGTGCTGATGTCGGGCTCGGCCTCGATGTTCTCCACCGGCCTGATCGACGTGACAGCCGGCGGCGATATCGTGCTGGACGGGTTCATCGATTCCGCGACCACCTTCAACGCCGATGCAGGCGATGACCTGACCTTCTTCGGCCAGGTCCAGGCCGGCACGGGCGCCACCCTGCATTCCGACTACGACATGGTCCTGAACGGCGTCATGATCGTCGAGGGCTACAACGACTTCTCCGCCACCGCCGGCGCCACCCTCACCCAGAACAGCGGCGCCAGCATCCAGGCCGGCGGCGACATCACCCTGACCTCGGGGTCGGACATGATCCTCGACGGCCAGATCCTGGGGGGCGAGGACGTCTACGCCTACAGCGGCTCCGACCTCGACGTCGGCGGGACCATCGAGGCCGACGGCGACGTCGACCTCTACGCCGACAGCAACCTGTTGATTTCCGGAGACATCTACGCCGGCGGCAGCGTCTACGGCTCGGCCAGCGACATCGAGCAGTCCGCCGGGACCATCGCGGCCGACGGCGACATCACGTTCCGTTCCAGCTACGACCTGACCATCGACGGCGACCTGGACGCGGGCGTCGACGTGCGGCTCTACGTCATGGGCGGCGATGGCGACGGCAATCTCAACATCGGCGGAACCATCACCGCCGACGACGACATCGTCATCTACAACTACACCACCGGCGAGATCCATCTGGGCTCCACCGCCTCGGTCAACGCCGACGCCAATGCCGACGGCGGCGAGGACGTCGATCTGCTGATCTACTCCGCGAACGGCCGCATCATCACCGACGCAGGCTCGAGCCTGCACGTCGGGGACGTCGACACACGCACCGGCTTCATCTCGATCTCCACCTACGGGACCGACCTGCTGGCGCCCTTCGCCGCGGCCATCGACCTGTCCGGCGACATCGACGCGGGTTCGATCACGATCTCCAGCGACGGCTCGGTCCAGGTCCGCGACGGGGTCATCGCCGCCGACAACGACATTGAGATCTACGCCGCGGACTTCTTCATCCTGGACGCCAATGGCGCGATCTCAGGGTCCGAGAACCCCGCCAGCGCCTTCCCCAATCCCGACCAGGGCGTGGTCTACTTCGACTACGACGCCCCTCCCGGCGTCAGCATCGCGGCCTCGGACGTCACCATCGACGGCCAGATCACCTCCGGCGACGCCATCGCCATCGCCGCCTACAACGTCTCGGGCGGCGAGGTCACCGTGGGCGGCGCGGACTCCGCCTCCCTCGGCACGGGCTTCACCCTGTCCAACGACGAGTTCCAGAACCTCGACGCCGATACGATCATCATCTTCTCGGGCCAGGGCGAGCCCCTCGGCGCCGGCTACGACCTGCACATCGCCGACCTGACCATCGATTCCGCCAACGTCGGCGAGGTCTTCTTCGGAACCACCGAGGACCTGTTCATCGAGGGCGCCGTGACGCCGGTCGGTTCGGGCGTCGAGGTCAACTTCGGCTTCGGCCTGCTGATGACCGACCCGGACCTGCTGCAGTCCGGCCTGATCCTGGCCGACTTCATCCCGACCAACATCTACATCTCCGGCAGCCTGGGCGACGTCGACAGCCCCTTCGGTTCGGTCACCCTGATCGCCGAGGGCGATATCCTGATGGGCTCGCAGGCGTTCATCGACGCCGCCGCCGCCGATCCGGAGTTCGACGCGGCGGTCCAGGGCGACGACTTCGCCCCCGAAGAGGGCCACATCTTCGTCGCCTCCGACGTCCTGCAGATGGCCGCCATGGGCCGCATCCTGCAGCAAAACACCGGCGGCCAGGGCGAATACGGCGGCCTGGTGCTGGGCGCGCCCCAGCCCGGCCAGGAGTTGATCTTCGTGCCCAGCTTCCTTGAGGGCGAGACCATCGGCGGCTCCGGCGGCTGGCTGGCCGACTTCAGCGCCGGTCCCTCGCGCATCGAGCTGTTCGGCTACTTCGTCACCCAAACCGGCGACGTCACCGGCTTCCATGCCGCCAATGTCGACAACCTGCTGGATCCGGACATCCTGGTCGGCGACTACTACTTCAACACCTGCCTCTTCTATTCCAGCGAGTGCGCCGCCTCAGGCGAGGACGTGCCGCCGTTCCAGTCGCCGTTCCCGCCGGTCGACTTCACGCCCCTGTTCGACCAGTCGGCCAGCTTCTTCGCCACCTTCCCGTTCGCCGAACCCGACGACGAGGAAGACGACGACGAGATCCAGGGCGAACCGGTCACCGGTTCGGGCAATGAGGACCTCTGGACCGTCAAGCCGGGAGTGCGGCCGTGAGACCCGTCATGAAACGCCTCAGCCTGCTCATGGCCGCCGCCTCCGCGGTTGCGCTCACCACCGCTGCGCCCGCCGCCTGGACCCAGGCCGGCCCCAGCGAGTTCGGCCTCGGCGTCAACGCCGAAGGCCAGGCCTGCCGCGCCCAGCAGCGCATGGACGCCGCCCGCGGCGGCGACAGCGTCGACGTCTACTGCGGCGAGTGGGAGCGCGCATCGGGCGAGGTCGCGGTCGTCTCCGCCGCCGCCTCCGGCCCGGCCCTGGCCGCCTTCGCCCAGTCCTGCCCCGGCGCGGGCCAGACCCTGTCCTCGACCGACTTCACCGAACTGCGCCAGGTCGCCTGCGAACGCGACGCCGCCGCCGGCGCGATCCGCCGCTACGGCCTCGTGGCCCGGCGCGGCGACAAGCTGGTGATCGGCACCGCCTTCCCCGCCGACTGGGCGCCCCTGGTCGCCGCCGCGCGCGTGCTCTCCGGCGCCGCCCGCCCCCAGGCCGTGGCCCAGACAGACTCCTCCCTGACCCCGGGCCTGCGCGAGATTCAGTCTGTCTACCCCGCCGGCGCGCCCGGGATCTCGGCCTCGATCAACCAGGAAATCCTGCGCCGCCGCGCCTATGAGCAGAACACCAGCTGGAGCTTCGCCGCCTCGGAGCGCGACTTCTCCGAACTGCTGCGCGCCCAGGAGCGGCTGGCGCCGGATGACGCCGCCGGGTCCGCCGAGATCCTCGCCGAGATCGGCCTGAACCTCTCGGGCGAACGGCGCTTCCAGGAAGCCGAGGACAGCTTCGACGCCGCCGAACTGCGCGCCACCGCCGCCGACGCGCGCCTGCTGCTCACCAAGATCACCAACTACCGCGCCCTGGACCGGCTGAACCAGCGCCGTCCCGCCGACGCTCTGGTGCTCGCCCGCGCCGCCAACACCGAACGCGACCGCCTGTTCGGCGCGCCCACGCGCACGGTCGGCATCGGCGCCGCCGAAGCCCGCCGCATCGAGGCCATGGCCGGCTCGACCCGCCGCCGGGCCGTCGCCCCGCCGCTGTCGGGCATGACCGACGCCGACCGCGCCGCCATCCTCTCGGCCCAGGCCGACTACCTCGCCGCCGCCGCCCTGATCCAGCTCGGCGAGCCCGGCGCCGACCGCGCGCTGAATTCCGCCCGCGACCGCCTCGCCGCCGCAGCCGTCCAGCCGTCCTGGCTGGTGGCCCTGATCTATGAGGAGCGCTCGCGCCTGGAAGGGTCGCGCAACAACTTCGCCGGCGCCCGCTCGGAAGCCCAGGCCGGCCTCGTGCTGATCCGCCGCGACAGCCCCGGCACCCGCGCCGAGGGCCACCTGCTGATGGCGCTCGCCGACGCCAAGCGCGCCCAGGGCGACACCGCCGGCGCGCTCAATGACGGGCGGATGGCCGTGGCCCTGTTCGCCCGCCACCGTGAAGCGCCCGGCATGCCCGCCGACGTCGCCGCCTCGCATCTGAACGCGCTCTACGACCAGTGGACCCGCACCCAGGCCAGCGGCGACGCCAACGAGTACTTCCAGACCCTGGCCCTGGTCTGGGACGGGGCCGCCGCCCGTTCCGCCGCCCAGCTGGCCGCCCGCCTCGCCGCCGGCGAAGGCGGCCAGGCCGTGCGCGACTACCAGGACGCCGAGCGCGCTTACCGCGCCGCCCTGGCGCGCCGCCAGCGCCTCTCGGTCAGCCCCGAGACTCCGCCCGAGCGGGTCACCGCCGCCGACGCCGAGGCCACCCAGGCGGCCGAAAAACTGGCCCTGGCCGAAACCGCCGTGCGCGCTGCCTCGCCCCGCTACCTCGAACTGCTCAGCCCCGCCGTCTCCGCCGCCGACCTGTCGGCCGCGCTCAATCCCGGCGAGGGGTACCTGCGCCTGGTCACCTCCGCCCAGGGCGGCTTCGGCGCCCTGGTCACCCGCGACGGCGTCGTCCCCTACCGCTTCGACCTGACCAGCGCCGAGGCCGAGCAGGCTGCGACCAAGTTGCGCAAGTCCGCCATGCTGGGCCGCAACGGCGCCCTGCCCGACTTCGACCTCGCCAGCGCCCAGGGCCTCTACGACAAGCTGATCGCCCCGGCCGGCGCCGGCATCGCCGGCCTCACCAACCTCCAGATCGATGCCGGCGGCCCGCTGGCCTCCATCCCCTACCCCGCCCTGATTTCGCGCGCGCCCGACGAGGCGTCGCTGGAGCGCATCCGCTCCGACCAGGACTATTCCGGCGTCGCCTGGTTCGCCCGCGACCACAACCTGGCCATCTCGCTCGGCCCCGCCGCCTTCGTGCGGACCCGCGCGGCGGGCGTGCGCGCCTCGTCCACACCCGCCTTCGCCTTCGGCAACTTCACGCCCGATCCCGCGGGCATGGCGCGCCGCCTCGCCGCCGAGCGCGGGCTTTCCGATCGCTGCCGCCAGGAACTGCAGGCCGCGCTCGCGCGTCTCCAGGCCCTGCCCGAGACCGCCCAGGAGGCCGAGGCCTCGGCCGCGGTGTTCGGCTCCGGCGCCCAGGTTCGCCTCGCCTCGGCCTTCACCGACCAGTCGGTGCTCAAGGACCCGGCGGTGGCCGACGCCGGCGTGCTGGTGCTCGCCACCCACGGGGTGCTGGGCCTGTCGTCCTGCCTGGCCGAGCCGGCCCTGATCGCCTCCCTCGGCCCCAACGGCGACGGCCTGATCGAGGCCTCCGACGTCGTCGACGCCGGGATTCATGCCCGCCTCGTGGTCATGAGCGCCTGCGACACCGCCGGCGGCGGCGGCGCCGACACCTCACGCTCCGGTTTCGCCGACGGCGGCGAGGCCCTGTCAGGCCTGGCGCGGGCCTTCATCTACGCCGGCGCCAATTCGGTGCTGGCCACCCACTGGAAGGTGGATTCCACCTCCTCCAGCCTCCAGACCCAGGCCCTGCTGACCAGCGCGGTGCGCTCCAACAATCCGCTCTCCACCGCGCTGGGCGAAGCCCAGAAGGCGCTCTATTCCAGCGCCGAGACCGCCCACCCCTTCTACTGGGCGGGCTTCGTCCTGATCGGCGACGGCGGCGTGCGGCTCGGCGCCCAGACGGTGGCCAGCCGCTGAGCGCGCGCGCCTTCGACTTCACCCACGCCCTGGTCCGCGCCCCGGCCCGCAGCGTCGTCGACGGCCTGCGCGCGGGCGACCATGCCGGGCCGACCTTCGAGGGCGTGGTCGACGAGCACATCGCCTATGTCGCGGCCCTCAGCGCCGCCGGGCTCGCCGTCGACGTGCTGCCGCCGCTGGAAGCCTTTCCCGATTCCGTCTTCGTCGAGGACCCGGCGCTCGTCTTCACCGAAGGCGCTGTCCTCCTGCGCCCCGGCGCCCCCAGCCGCGCGGGCGAGGCGGCCGAGCTGGCGGCGGCCCTGCGCGGGCGCTTCGATCAGGTCATGGCGCTCGATCGCGGCTTCAGCGACGGCGGCGACGTGCTGGTCACCCCGGGCGTCGTCCTGATCGGCCTGTCGGCGCGCACCGACGCCGTCGGCGCCCAGGCCCTGTCCGAGGCGCTGGATCGCCTGGGCCTCAAGGCCCGGGTCGAGCAGACCCCGCCCGGCGTGCTGCACTTCAAGTCCGCCTGCGCCCTGCTCGACGAGGAAACCGTCTTCGCAACGCCGGCCATGGCCGCGTCCGGCGTCTTCAAGGGACTTGAGGTGGTCGCCACCCCGCCCGGCGAGGACGCGGCCGCCAACCTGGTGCGCGTCGGCGATACGGTGATGGCCTCGGCGGGATACCCGCGCACCCGCGACCTGCTGGCCGCGCGCGGACTTGAGGTCGTGGAGCTGCCCACCACCGAGGTGGCGAAGATCGACGCCGGCCTGTCGTGCATGTCGCTGCGCTGGCGAAGCGCCTAGTTCGAAATTCGCACCCGGGAGTCGCCCTCGCGCCTCAAAGGCGAACCCGCTGGCGGATTCCTTGCGGACACGCAAAATTGCCGTCGAGGCTTCGGGGGGTCTAAGGCTCTGTAATACCTGAGAAAGCAGGGATTCCAGTCTGATTGAACATTGTTCTCTCTATTGACCGGGCGCGGCAAAGCTCTCAATTTCCGGCCCGGCAATAAACTAGAGGGGTGCCAAACATGTCTTCCAACAATTCCAGAATCTGGATGGCCGCTGCCGGCTTGGTCGTCGTTGCGGCCGGGGCCTACGGGATTGGCCGTGTCTTCCCGCCGCAGGGCAACACCTCCGGCACCATCGCGCCGGCCGAACGCTACCAGGAGACGCAAGTCACCGGTTCGGACGTGACGCTCGGCGACACCTCGGTTCCGCAGCTGATGCAGACCGACGCCTTCGAGACCATGATCAACGACGCCAACTTCCAGGCCCTGGCCCGCGACGCCAACTTCGCCGCCCTGGCCCAGAACCCGGCGGCGCTCCAGGCCATGGCCCAGGATCCGGCCGCCTTCACGGCGCTGGCCAAGGATCCGCAGGCCTTCGCCGCCCTGGCCCGCGCCGCCTCCGCTGCTGACGCCCAGGGCCGCACCGCCCAGGGCCAGGCCGCCCAGGCCCGTCAGGCCGACGCCTTCGCCGCCATGGCCCAGCATCCGCAGGCCTTCGCCGCGCTCGCCCGTCACCCGCAGGCCTTCGCCGCCATGGCCAAGGACCCGCAGGCCTTCGCCAGCTTCGCGCGCAACGCCCAGGCCTTCCAGGCCGCGGCCAAGGCCCCCCAAGCCAACGTCGCCATGGCCCGTGACGCCCAGGCCTTCCAGGCGCTCGGCCGCGACGCCCAGGCGATGAGCGCGCTCGCCGCTGACGCCCAGGCCTTCGCCGCCCTGGCCGCCAACGCCCAGGCCTTCCAGGCCCTGGCCCGCGACGCGCAAGCCTTCCAGGCCATGGCGTCCAACGCCCAGGCCTTCCAGGCCATGGCGCGCAACGCCAACGCCTTCAACGCCCTGGCCCGTGACGCCCAGGCCCTGGAGTCCATGGCTCGCTCGGCCCAGGCCTTCCAGTCCCAGGCGCGGGCGGCCAACATGTCGGCCCAGGGCCTGAACGCCGCGGCCATGCAGGCCATGGCCCAGAACCCGCAGGCCTTCGCCGCCATGGCGCAGAACCCGGCGGCCTTCGAAGCCCTGGCGCGCAACCCGCAGGCGCTGTCGGCCCTGGCCACCAACGCCCAGGCCTTCGCCGCCCTGGCCAAGAACGCCAACTTCCAGGCCCTGGCGCGTCAGCCGGCCTTCGCGGCCATGGCTCGTGACGCCAACTTCCAGGCGTCGCTGCAGGCCGCGGCCCAGGCGCAAGGCCGTTCGGCCCAGGCCCAGTCGGCCCAGGGCCGCGTCGCCCAGGCCCAGGACGCCCAGGGCCGCGCCGCGGCGGCTCGTTCCGCCAACTAAAGACTGCCGGGACCGCCCGGCTGTCGTGGGGACGACGGCCGGGCGGCGCCCACACCGTTTGAGTGCGCGTAAAGGGATGGGGGACTATGCGAAGGACTCTGGTTTCGCTCGCGCTGGAGGGCGCCTTCGCGGCCGCGACACCGGCCCTGGCCCAGACTGCCGAACCCTCTCC
>CAZRKY010000093.1:0-8940 GCA_964600375.1 uncultured Caulobacteraceae bacterium
GCCGATGCGGAACGGGCGGCGACTTTCACGCGCTTCGGTCTCGGCGGCCTGCGCGCCTCGGGCGCGGGCTGGAAACGGCCCACCGTCAACATCACACGCCGTGCGACCCTGCCGCTGGCCTGGCCGGTGGCGAACCCTGACCTGCGTATGGGCGGGCCGGGCTACAACTGGGTAGCCGCACGCGACGCCGCCGTGCGGCAGGCCACGGCACCAGAGGCGCTGGCCCGGATCACGACCCCGGTGACGGTCTACGGCCCCGCGATCAAGGGGGCGCCGGGCGCCTGCCCCGCTGCGCCGACGCCATGCACGATCATCTCCGACGCCCCCGCCAACGCCCACCTCGCCGGCGACCCGGCCCGCAACGCCTGGCTGGCCGCGCTCGCCCCGGTCCAGTCGCCCGCCCCGACGGCTGTCCCCAGCCCTGGCGATCACGCCCCGTAACCGATCTTTTCATTGGGAGCCGCGCGGGCTAGCTTCGCGTTCCAGAGAACAAGGCGACAAGTCCTTGAGGAGGCGACGCTTCATGCCGCATCAGTTCGATGCGCGGGTGGGGGACAAAGGCGTATTCGACGCGCTGCTCGACGCGGCGGCGAAATACGGCCCCAGCAAGCTGATCCTGGAAGACCAGGATCGCAAACCGCAGAGCTATACCGACCTGATCCGCGCCGCCTTCGTGCTGGGGCGCAAGGTCGCGGACCTGACAAAGCCCAAGGAGCGCGTCGGCGTGCTGCTGCCGTCCAGCGCGGGCGTCGTGGTCACCTTCTATGGCCTGCACGCCTTCGGGCGCGTGCCGGTGATGCTGAACTTCACATCCGGCGCCCGCAATCTGAAGGCGGCCCTGACCGCGGCTGGGGTGAAGCGCATCCTGACCGCCCGGCGTTTCGTCGAGCAGGGCAAGCTGGAAGACCTCGTCGCCGAGCTGGCGCAGCAGGCCGAGATCATCTGGCTCGACGATATCCGCAAGTCGATCGGCATCGGCGACAAGCTGTTCGGCCTGGCCGCCGGCATGGCCCCTCGCCTGTTCCGCACCAGGACCACGGGCAAAGACACGGGCGTCATCCTGTTCACCTCCGGCAGCTTCGGCGCGCCCAAGGGCGTGCTGCTGACCCAGAAGAACCTGGTGGCCAACGTCGCCCAGGTGGCCCAGCACATCGACCTCGACCCGAACTGGGTGCTGTTCAACCCGCTGCCGACCTTCCACTGCTTCGGCCTGACCGGCGGCGTGCTGCTGCCGATCCTGACGGGCATGAAGGCCTTCATGTTCCCCTCGCCGTTGCTGGTTAAGCAGATCCCGCCGCTGATCAAGGACGTGAAGGCGTCCCTGCTGCTGGCGACCGACACCTTCCTGAACCAGTACCTGCGCGCCTCCAATCCTGGCGATTTCGACAGCCTGGTGTTCTGCGTCGCCGGCGCCGAAAAGGTGCGCGAGGAAACCCACGTCGTCTTCGGCCAGGCCTATCCGGGCGTGCCCATCCTTGAGGGCTACGGCGCCACCGAGGCCGCGCCCGTGGTGGCCGTGAACAAACCCACCGACAATCGTGTGGGCACTGTCGGTCAGCTGCTGCCGGGAATGGAATTCCGGCTGGAGCCCGTGGAGGGCATTCCGACCGGCGGCCGCCTGTTCCTGCGCGGGCCCAACGTCATGGCCGGCTACCTGAAACCCGGCAATCCCGACGACCTCGAGGAACTCCCCGGCGGATGGCACGACACCGGCGACATCTGCGACGTCGACGACGACCGCTACGTCCGCATTCTCGGCCGCGCCAAGCGCTTCGCCAAGATCGGCGGCGAGATGGTGTCGCTGACCGCCGTGGAGAGCTTCGCAGAAGCCGTATGGCCGGACGGCCGCCACGCCGTGGTCTCCATTCCCGATGACAAGAAGGGTGAGCGCCTGGTGCTGGTCACCGATCGCTCCGACGCCGATGTCGGGTCCCTGACCGCCTGGGCCCGCAGCCATGGGGCGCCTGAGCTGGCGGTGCCGAAGAAGATCATGCGGGTCAGCGAGCTTCCGGTGTTGGGCACCGGCAAGACGGATTACGTCGCCATCCAGCGCATGGCCGAGGCCGAGGCGCTCGCGGCCTGACGGGACTGGACAAAGTCTGAGTCGCGCCCCACCTTCGGATTGCAACTCAGTCTGTTGCAATAACCCGGAGGTTCACCGTGCCTGATCTGACCGCCTGGACGCCGCGCGTCCTGTCCCTGCTCCGCATCATGGCCGGGCTCCTGTTCATGCAGCACGGGACGATGAAGGTCTTCGATTTCCCCGAAGCCTTCCCCATGGACCTGCCCGCGACCGCGTTGCCCATGCTGGCCGGCTGGGTCGAGTTGATCGGCGGATTCCTGATCGCCATCGGCCTGTTCACCCGCCCGGCAGCCTTCCTCGCTTCGGGAACCATGGCGGTGGCCTACTTCCTGATGCACGCCGGCCAGAGCTTCTATCCGATCATTAACAAGGGCGAGCTGGCGGCGCTTTACTGCTTCACCTTCCTGTACTTCGCCTTCGCCGGCGGCGGGCCGCTCAGCGTGGATGCACTGATCCGCAAGAAGGCCTAGAACCGACGCTGAAGCTTTCGCGTCGGAGACCGTCATGTTCGCATTGTCAAAGCACGGCCGCCTGATCGGGGCGGCCATCGCCGCCCTCGCGGTGCTCGCCGCCGCCACGGGCGCCGGCGCCTGGGGCGCGGCGGGTCACCGGATTATCGGCATCGCGGCGGTCAGGGCGTTGCCGGAAGATGTGCCCGGCTTCGTCCGCAAGGCCGCGGCCGACATCGGTGAACTGGCCCGCGAGCCGGACCGCACCAAGGGCTCGGGCAAGCTCCACGACGAGTACCGCGAGGGTAACCACTTCATCGACCTCGACGACGAGGGCCTGGCCATGGGCGGCCCCTCGATCGACGCCCTGCCCCCGACCCGCCAGCTCTATGACGACGCGCTGAGGGCCAAGGGCGAGACCCTGACCCACGCCGGCTGGCTGCCCTATTCGATCGCCGACGCCCAGGCCGACCTGACCACCGACTTCGCCCTCTGGCGCGTCGCCCGCGTCGGCGAGCGCAAGGCGAAGTCGCGCGAGCACCGCGCCTGGTTCGCCCGCGACCGCAAGCGCCGCGAAGCGCTGATCCTGGCCGACATCGGAGAGCTCGCGCACTTCGTCGGTGACGGCTCCCAACCGCTGCACACCTCGGTCCACTACAATGGCTGGGGCGCCTATCCGAACCCGCGCGGCTTCACCACCGACCGCATCCACAGCACCTTCGAAGGCGCCTTCGTTTTCACTCACATCAAGACCGAAGACGTGATGGCGGCCATGAGCGGCTATCAGCCCTGCCCGGGCCCGGCCGAGCCCTGCATCGCCGCCTTCATCAAGGCGAGCTGGGCCCAGACCATCCCACTGTATGAACTGGAGCAGGCCGGCGGGTTCCGGGACGGCGACCCCCGGGGCCGCGCCTTCGTCGCCGCCCGCCTGGCCGCCGGCGCGAGCCAGCTGCGCAACATGATCACCGACGCCTGGCGCGCCAGCGCGACCCGCCAGGTCGGCTGGCCCGCGATCCCGGTCGCCGACGTGGAGGCCCAGGGTCTGGACGCCTACGAGAACCTCTACGGCAAGGACTAGGACGGCAAGGGCTAGGCTTGGGCGGGCGTGACCGCGATCCAGATTTCGATGTCGCCACTGTTGGTGGCGGGGTCGTAGCCGGGCCCGTAGCGCTCGAAGTTCGGCGTCGGCGCGGGCCTGAAGTCCGACGCCGGGAGCCACTCCTGCCAGATGTGGGCGTAGGTTTCCTTGATCGTCGATCCCGGCCCAGGATGGGTGAACACCGCATAGCGGGCCGCGGGCAGTTTGAGGCGACCGTTGGGGGGCCATGCCTGAAGATCGTCGACCTCGACCGCGGCCATGTATTCGAACGTGCCGGCAGCGTGGTCCGACTGGCAGATGATGCCGTAGGCCGTGTCGTCCTTGGCGTTGTCCAGCGCGCCGGTGGTGACCAGCTCCTGCCAAACGGCGGGAAGTTCGCGCGGCGCGTCAGCCATGGCGAGGTGGCGGCGGATACCGCCCATCAGGCGGGCCGGTCCGTCTTCGAAGCGAGGGGGAGCGATCTGGGTCATGGCGCCAGATACCACCGGTCCTTGGAGCTTCGCTACCCGCCGATGACGACGCCGGGCAACCGAGCCTCGATCTCATCGGCCAGGGCCCGACTGACGGTGACCCTGTCGTGCTCGAAGCCGCCATTGGTTGTGATCCCAAGAATGGACTGATGCTGGGGATACCAATAGAGCGCGGCGTTGTGGCCGTTCCCCTCGGTCCCCCGCATCCACAGCAACTGCGCCTTCCCGGGGTCGGCGCGCGTGAACCAGCCAAGGTTCGTCCAATCGCCGTCGTCATAGACGCGCGGCCGACTGAGGAGCTCCAGGGTGCGGGCGCCAAGAATACGCCCGTTGGCCAGCGCGGTCATGAAGGCCGCCAGGTCGCGAGCCGTAGACCAGATCCCGTTTCCACCGATCATGCCCCAGTCAAGAGTCCCATCCGCGTGGGGGCCGTCTTCGCCGAGCACAGCAGCCAGGCGGGGCGTCGAGCGTTCATCAACCTCGGCCCAGAACAGCGTGTCCCGCATGGGAACCGCGTCGAACACATTACGACGGACGAAGGTCATGTAAGGCGTGGCCGTCGCCCGCTCCAACAGCGCCCCGGCCAGCGTCATCCCGTCGTTGCTGTAGCGGGTCCCGCTACCAGGCGCGAAGTCCAGGGGAGTGGACAAGATCGCACGCACAGCTGCGTCCCGACTGGCCGATCCATCAGCGGCATAGGCCTGCGGAATTCCCGACGTATGGGTGAGCAATTGTTCAACGGTAATACCGGCCTTGTCCGGAGGCGCATCCGGGAAGAACCGCCGGACAGGATCAGAAAGCGAAAGCCGCCCCGCCTCGAGCGCCTTCAGGACGGCGGTAGCGGTCAGCAGTTTCGAAATGGATGCAATGTGAAACCGGTCACGCGGCGTCAACGGAAGGGCTTTGGCCGCATCGGCCCACCCCCAGGCGCCGGAGAGCGCCGGGACGCCCCGGATGCTCAATTCAACCTGACCGCAGAATCCCTTGGCCTCTGCGTGCGCCATCAGGGCCTGCAGTTCGCCGGTCAGCTTGGCCGGAGTCGGGGCGGCCTGCGCCTCGGCTGGCCAAGCCAGGGCTGACGCCAGAGAGCCGAGCAGTCGCCTGCGATCCATGCCTCCCTCCTCCCGGCGCTGATCTTGACGTGCTCTGCGGCGAAATTTCGACTCAATGCCGCGGGGCCCGCCGGCTACCCACCGATAACCACGCCGGTCATGCTGACCGACCCCAGGTCGATCGCCTCGTTGAAGAAGCGAACCGGCTCACCTGGATCCTGCTGGGCGGCGACATAGAGCAGCGGGAGGAAGTGCTCGTCGGCGGCCAGGCCTGCGTCCTCGCCGGCCGGGCCCGTGGGGTCCGCGAGCGCGATCAGCCGGTCGTGGTCGCCCTCGCCGAGAGCCGCCTTCACCGCCGAATCGAAACGGATCGCCCAGTCGTAGGGTTCGTTCGAACCGTCGCGGCGCATCTCACGCAGGTTGTGGACGATGTCGCCGGAGCCAGCGATCAGCACGCCCTCGTCGCGCAGCGGGCGCAGGCGCTTGCCCAGCTCGTAGTGCTGACGCGGCGTCAGGGCCCGGTCCATGCTGAGCTGGACGACGGGGACGTCGGCCTCGGGATAGCTGTGGACCAGCACCGACCAGGTCCCGTGATCCAGGCCCCAGGCCTCGTCGGCGACGACGCCTTCCAGGCCCACGAGCGCCCTCACCCGCGCCGCCAGTTCAGGGCTGCCGGGCGCGGGGTACTGCATGTCGAACAGCGCCTGGGGGAAACCGCCGAAGTCGTGGATGGTGCGCGGCCGGGGCATGGCGGTCACCGCCGTGCCCCCATGGGTCTCCCAGTGGGCCGAGACCATCAGGATGGCCCTGGGCCGCGGCAGGTCGGCGCCGAGCGCGCGCCAGGCTTCCGCATGCGGACCGCCCAGCGCGTTCATCGGAGAGCCGTGGCCATAGAAGACGGCGGGCATCGGAGTCGTGGTCATTTGTATCAACCGTTGTTGCGGTTGCTAGATAGTCCTGCCCCGCTCGCCGAACAACGTCGCGCTGCGGGACGCTGCGTTCCGGCGCTGGAACGATCTAGATGTGCAGGACCCGCCCGAAGGCGTCCAGCGATGCCTCGTGCATGGCCTCGCTCATCGTCGGGTGCGGGTAGACGGTGGCCCAGAGGTCCTCTTCCGTCGCCTCCATGGTCATGGCGGTAACGTAGCCCTGGATCATCTCGGTGACGTCCGCGCCGATCAGGTGGGCGCCGATGAGCGCGCCGGTCTTGGCGTCGAAGATCACCTTCACGAAGCCCTCGATCTCGCCGGCGGCCACGGCCTTGCCGTTCACACGAAACGGGAAGCGGCCGATCTTGACCGCCGTGCCCGCCGCCTTGGCCTGGCCCTCGGTGACGCCGACCGAGGCGATCTGGGGCTGGGAGTAGGTGCAGCCGGGGATCGGTGAGACTGCGTTGGGCGACTTGTAGCCTGCGATGTGTTCGACGACGTGGATGGCCTCGTGGCTGGCCTTGTGCGCGAGCCAGGGCGGGCCGGCGCAGTCGCCGATGGCGGTCAGGCCCGGCACGTTGGTCTTGCCATGGCTGTCGGTCTTCACGTGGCCGCGGTCCATCTCCAGGCCCACCTTGTCGGCGCCGACCTGGTCGGTGTTGGCGACGATGCCGACGGCGGCGATGCAGACGTCGGCTTCCAGCGCCTCGGCCTTGCCTCCGGCCTCCAGCTCGATCTTCACGCCGGTCTTTGACTTGGTGACCTTCGTCACCTTGGCGCCGACGCGGAACTTCAGGCCGCGCTTTTCGAAGGCCTTGTGGGCGGCCTTGGAGACCTCCTCGTCCTCGACCGGCAGGATGCGGTCCATGGCCTCGATCACCGTCACCTCGGCGCCGAGCGCGCGATAGAAGGACGCGAATTCGATGCCGATGGCGCCGGAGCCGACGACCAGCAGGGATTTGGGCATGAACTTGGGCGTCATGGCCTCGCGGTAGGCCCAGATACGGTCACCGTCCGCCTCGAGCCCGATCTGCGGAATCGGCCGGGTGCGGGCGCCGACGGCCAGCATGACGTTCTTCGCCTTGATCGTGCGCGACCCGCCGGCCTTCAGCTTGACCACCACCGACGGCGCCGGCGAGCCCTTCTCGAGCGTCGCGTCGCCCTCGATCACCTCGACCTTGTGCTTCTTCATCAGGAAGGTGACGCCGGCGTTCATCTTGGCGGCCACGCCGCGCGAGCGCGCGACGATCTTGTCCAGGTCCGCCTTGGGGTTCGACGCCGACAGGCCGTACTCCTCGAGGTGGGACAGCTTCTCGAACACCTCGCCCGACTTCAGCAGCGCCTTGGTCGGGATGCAGCCCCAGTTCAGGCAGATGCCGCCCAGGCTCTCGCGCTCGATGATCGCGGTCTTCAGGCCGAGCTGGCTGGCGCGGATGGCGGCCACATAGCCGCCGGGGCCGGACCCGATGACGACAAGATCGAAATCGCTCACGCGGTAGTCTCCCTGATTTGCGGGCTTGTTAGCCCTTTCCGTCCGAACGCGAAACCGGGGCCGATCGGGCGGCCGCGGCGTCGCGCGCGATTTCGGCGGCCTCTGCCGGGGTCTCCGCCGAACCGCCCCCGTCTGTGCCCGACTGACGCACGGTCTGGGGCGGCGGGTCCCTGAGAGGGTCAGGGGCGATCCGCAGCCGCTCGTGCCCGTCGCCCAGGTCCTCGTACCCCAGGATGTACTGCCACAGGTCGACCCGGGCGCCGGAGAAGCTGAGGCTGGCGATCACCAGCACCGGGAACCAGATGAAAAAGGCGTAGAGGGCCGTATGGCCCAGGCCGCGCAGGAAGGCCTGCCAGCGCGGGATCTCGTAGAAACTCGCCGCCGCGATGGTGAAGAACGCCAGATAGACCGGGAACAGAATCCGCGAGGGCATGCCGACCCCCGTCAGGTTGATGAGCGCGATGGCCATCAGGATCATGAAGACGGCGCAGTGGGCCCAGATGGTGAAGACCGCGTGCTCGGCGAAGCGGCGCTTGTGGAAGAAGACGTAGAGCAGGCCCGCGTAGATCGGCGACAGCAGCCACAGAAGGCGCGGCAGCCAGGTGTTCCAGAAGTCGTTCATGTCCTGGTAGACGGCGTTGTAGTCGCGGTAGAGCTTGATCGCCTGGCGCTGCTTGGCGTCGGCGGTGAGCAGCGCGCGATCGAAGGCCCGCTCCAGTTCCGGCACCACCGGACGCTCGACCTGCGGCCTCAGATAGATGTCCTCGTAGGCCACCCCCTTCATCTCGAACCCGTCCGGGATCAGCGTCACCTCGACCGGCCCGCCGGTGCGGTGGGGCAGGTACTGGTAGACCGGGACGTGGACCCAGCTGACGAAAACGAAGAACGCCGCCGAGACCAGCAGGAACAGCTTGAACGGCGAGAAGTAGTGGTCGCCCACCCCAAGCCGGTAGGAATGCAGCAGCCGGCCCGGCTTCCAGAACACGTCGCGCAGGGTGGTGACCGTACGCCCCTCCAGCGAAAGCGCTTCGGCCAGCACATCCTTGGTCAGAAACTCGATGCCCTTGTCGCCGCCGTGGTGCTGGCCGCAGACGTGGCAGTACATCCCGTGCAACGGCTCTTCGCAGGCGGCGCAATTGGGGCGTTCGTCGCCGTCATTGCTCCGGGCCGTTTCCGTCAAAAGCCCAGCCCCCGCATCCAGTGCCCGTCGAAGAAATACCAGTGCGCCTGGGACACCAGCACGAACACGAAGCCCGCCGGCAGCCAGACCAGTCCCAGGTATGCGGCCGTGTGCACCGCCCCCCTGATCGCCGCGCCGCGCAGGCTGTCATCGTAATAATGGCGCAGCGCGATGGTGAGGTAGACC
>CAZRKY010000093.1:8950-11704 GCA_964600375.1 uncultured Caulobacteraceae bacterium
CCCGCCGGCCAGGCCGATCCAGTTCCAGCCCGCCCCCGCGATGAACAGCAGGAACATCATCGCGTGGGCCCAGAGGCTGAAGATGAGGTGCTCCGACAGCAGCCGTCCCTTGCGGTAAAGCAGCAGCAACAGCAGCGCGTAGATCGGCATCGCCAGCCACAGGGCCCTTGGGCCCCAGGTCTCGATATCGTCATTGAGCGCGCCGGGATGGTCGGCGACGGCGCGGGCCGCGCTGAGCAAAGCGCGGTCGAACGGGTCGTGCACTTCGGCGCCGGCGCGCTCGAGCGCGGCGACCGCTTCGGCGTTCCGGTGGTGGGTCTCCTCGGGGCGCAGCCACTTCGTCCCGAGGTGGGCGTTGGCGAAGCCGCGAACGATGCCGTCCTTGACCACCACGCGCATGGGCTGATCGCCATCCGGAACGATGTCCAGCTGCACGATCTCGACGTGGCTGATGGCCACAAAGAGGAAAAAGACGACGCTGATCGACAGGTACAGCTTCACGGGCGGCAGGAAGGCCTTGCGATCCCCTGCCCTCAATGCGCGCGGCACCAGCGACGGGCGGGTGATCAGCGCCTTGAGGGTCCGCGGCACGGCGTCAGTGAACGAGAACACCGAGTCCGCCCAGTCCTCGATCAGGTCTTTCCAGCTGCGGGCCGGCGGCAGGCTGTCGTCGCCGCACGCATGGCAATAGCGGCCGTGCAGCGGAGTCTCGCAGGCCCGGCAGGTTGCAGGGATTTCGGCGGTTGCGGTCAAAACAGCGGCTCGGCCATGAGTTGGTTCAATTGCCAGATGAAGAACACGACGATCACGGGGAGCCAGCACAGCACGAAGTAGGACGCTGAATGGGCGACGCCCTTGAGCACCGCGCCCACCCAGCTGGCCTGATAGTAGGCTTTCAGACCGATGGTCAGGTACACCTGATAGAGCGCCAACGCGACGCCGAGACCGTACACCAACCCGGTCATGTTCCAGAGCGCGCCAAGGATCAGCAGCAGGTACAGGGTCGTGTGCGCCCAGACCGCGAAGATGAAGTGGTCGGTCAGATAGGGCGCGCGCCTGAACCAGGGCCACAACAGCAGCGCGTACAGCGGCATCAGCAGCCAAAGGGCCCTCGGCGCCCAGGTTTCCACGTCCTCGTTCATCCATCGGGAGTCTTCGGCGAGACGCCGCACGAACTCGATGCTGACCTTGAAATTGGGATTGGGGGACGTTTCCTGCGCCTGCCTCAGGACCCGCACCAGTTCCAGGTCGCGCGGAACGGCGGTGCGGGGATGCAGGAACCGGTCCTCCAGCCAGTACCCACGGGCATCAATCCGCTCGGTGCTCACCGTGACCGAGAGCGGGACGCCGGGGACCCGATGGACGAAGACCTGGTAGATCGAGACATCCGACAGGGCCAGGAACAGGAAGAAGATCGCCGAGGCGGTGACATAGAGCTTGAACGGCGTCGGGTACCGGTGGTCGCCGTCACGAAGCCCGGTGACCAGGTCCTGGGGCCGGGCGAAGAGCGCGATGAGGGTGCGCGGCGCGTGGACCGCGACCTCGTAGAAGGTGTCGAGGAAGTCGCGCATCAGGTCGCCCCAGCGGCGGCGATGGCGATGACTGTCGAGGCCGCAGGCGGCGCAGTAGCGGCCGGTCATGGGCGCCGCGCAGTGGCGACAGGCGGGAACGGCGACGGGTTCTGCCGCAGCGACGGGCTCGGCCGGAGCAGCCGCCTGCGTTTCGGGAGCGGAAGCCTTGCGGCTGGCCGCCGGGGCCCGGCGCTTCGGCGCGGCGGCCTTTCGCTTGGCTGTCGCCGGCTTTGTCGGCCCCCTGCCCAAAGTCCTTCCCCCCAGACCTCCGTCAGGCCAGCATGGTCACCGGATCTTCCAGCATGGCCTTGAAGGCCTGCAGGAACTTGGCGCCGATCGCGCCGTCCACCACCCGGTGATCGCAGGTCAGGGTCACGGTCATCACCGTGGCGACGGCCAGCTGGCCACCCTTGACCACGGCCCGTTGCTCTCCCGCGCCCACGCTCATGATCGCGCCCTGGGGCTCGTTGATGATCGAGGCGAAGGAGGTGATGCCGAACATGCCCAGGTTCGAGACCGAGAAGGTGCCGCCCTGGAACTCCTCCGGCTTCAGCTTGCGGTCGCGGGCGCGCTTGGCCAGGTCCTTGGTCTCGGTCGCGATCTGAGACAGCGACTTGGTCTCGGCCGCCCGGATGATCGGCGTGATCAGGCCGCCGTCGATGGCCACGGCCATGGAGATGTCGGCGTGGTGGTGCAGCGCGATGCCCTCGGGCGTGTAGCTGGCGTTGGCCTCCGGCACGGCCTTCAGGGCCATGGCCGAGGCCTTGATGACGAAGTCGTTGACCGAGACCTTCACGCCCGACTTCTCGAGCATCGCATTGACCTTGGCGCGGGCGGCCAGCAGGCCGTCGATCTCAAGGTCGATGTTCAGCGGGAAGTGCGGCACGTCGCGGAAGCTGTCGGTCAGGCGACGCGCGATGGCCTTGCGCATTCCGTCCAGCGGGATGAGGTCGTAGCTGCCGGCGGGGATGCCCTGCTGTTCCAGAGACAGGACCTGGCGGGCCTCGGCCTTCGCGGCGGCGGCCGGAGCGGCGGCGCCCTTGGGCGCCTTCTCGACGTCGGCCTTGACGATGCGGCCGTGCGGGCCGGTGCCCTTGATCGCCTTCAGGTCGACGCCGGACTGTGTGGCGATGCGGCGCGCCAGGGGTGACGCCAGTATGCGGGAGCCGTTGGCCTTCGCCGC
>CAZRKY010000094.1:0-11638 GCA_964600375.1 uncultured Caulobacteraceae bacterium
AGGAACGTCGCGTGCCCAATCCCACCGCCGATCGCCGCCCCATCGCCGCGCGCGAACTCCCTTTCTTCATCGCCCTCGCCGCCCGCCTCGCCCGCACCGGCATCACCCCCAACTCCATTTCCATCGCCGGCATGCTCTCGGGCATCCTCGCCGGCGCTGCCCTCGCCGCCACACCCCACACCGCGCCACTCCTCACGCGCCTCCTCTTCCTCGCTTCCGCGGGCTTCGTCCAGCTCCGCCTTCTCGCCTTCCTCGAAGAAGCGGTCGGACGCTTCCATGGCGACCGGCTCGGGGTGGCCCTCGCCTTCCGCCTGCTGCCCGCCGACCAGCTTGGCGTAGGGGATGAAGCGCCCGTCGCGCAGGTCGGCCATGCCGCGGAAGCGGTTGCCCGATCCGGCCGGCCAGAACAGCGGCGCGGGGTCGAGCTGCAGCTTGGAGGCGATCTCGTCCAGAAGCTCGATCGGGTCCTGGGCCTCGCGGTCCATCTTATTGATGAAGGTGACGATGGGGATGTCGCGCAGGCGACAGACCTCGAATAGCTTCAGCGTCTGCGGCTCGATGCCCTTGGCCGCGTCCAGCACCATGATGGCGGCGTCGGCGGCGGTGAGCGTCCGATAGGTGTCTTCCGAGAAGTCCTCGTGGCCGGGCGTATCGAGCAGGTTGTAGACGATCCCGTCCTTCTCGAAGGTCATCACCGAGGACGACACCGAGATGCCGCGCTCGCGTTCGATCTTCATCCAGTCCGAGCGCGTCCGCCGGTTCTCGCCGCGCGCCCGCACCTGACCGGCGGCGCGGATCGACCCGCCCGCCAGCAGCAGGTGCTCGGTCAGGGTCGTCTTGCCCGCATCGGGGTGCGAGATGATGGCGAAGGTCCGCCGGCGGGCGGCCTGCTGGGAGGGCGTGAGCTTGGACATGGGCGGCGGGCGATAGCACGCGCCGGGCGGTTTGGGGAACCGCGGCCGGCTCGCCGGGACCGATGGATTGTTGTTCCGCCGGCGATTTTCCACCGAGAGTGAGTCTAGTACGCTGTTTTTGTTGCAGTATTTTTGATTTCGCCGCTGACAACCCCTGTTTTCGGGCCTGCTCGGGGCCCGGGAGGACAGTTCGTTGGGGCCTCGAACCGCCGAGCCGCCCGCCAACCCTACGTAGTCTCCCGGTCTTGAAGCGCCCCTGAATGGGGCGAGGATCGAGCCTCGCAGAGGAGCCGCCCATGGACCGCCTCAAGGGAAAGGTCGCCGCCATTACCGGCGCCGCGCTGGGCCTTGGCCGCGCCACGGCGATCCGGATGGCCGAGGAAGGCGCCGCCGTGGCCATTCTCGACGTGATCGACGACGAGGGGGGCGCCCTCGCCGCCGAGCTGTCCGCCCGTGGTCTCCCCGCCCGCTTCTGGCGCTGCGACGTTTCGAAGGAAGCCGAGGTGGCGCGGGTCATGGACGCGGTCGCGGCCCACTTCGGGCGGCTGGATATCCTGGTCAACAATGCCGGCGTTTCCGGCGCCAACAAGCCGACCCACGAGATCACCGAGGCCGAGTGGGACTTCGTGCAGTCGATCAACGTCAAGGGCGTGTTCTTCTGCACCAAGCACGCAATCGCCCATCTGCGCGCGGCCGGCGGCGGCAGCATCATCAACCTGTCGTCGATCTACGGCCTGGTCGGCGGCGGCGGAGACGTGCCGCCCTATCACGCCTCCAAGGGCGCGGTGCGGCTGATGAGCAAGACCGACGCCCTCGCGTATGCACCGGACGGGATTCGGGTGAACTCGGTGCACCCCGGCTTCATCTGGACGCCGATGGTGGAGAAGCACCTCAGCAACGCGGGCGACCTGGAGGACGGGCGCAAGGCGACCGACGCCCTGCACCCCCTGGGTCACATCGGCGAACCCGACGACATCGCCTGGGGCTGCGTCTATCTGGCGTCGGACGAGGCGAAGTTCGTCACCGGCTCGGAACTGGTGATCGACGGGGGATACACGGCGCGGTGAGCCCGGTCAGGCGGCCAGACGTCTCCAGACGTCCCGGTCGGCGACCGCCGCATCCAGCAGGCCGGCCTCGGCCTTGGCGTGGAGCTGGGCGATGACCTCGACCGGCAGCGAGCAGAAGCGCACCGTCACGTCCTGGGAGCGACAGCCGCGGCCGGGCGAAACGAACAGCGCGGCGTTGAGTTCGGGCTGCTTGGAGGCCAGCAGCCAGGCCAGGCGGCGCGCCCGCTCGGGCTCGGTCTTGTGCAGCAGCGGCTCCTCGCTGAACAGCTCCTTGCCCAGCTGGACCACGTAGCTGAGGCTCACGGCGTCGAAGCGCCGGGCGTCCAGCGGCGAGGCCATGCGCGCGGGTTCGAGGTGGAGCAAACTGTCGTTGAGGAGAAAAAGCACAGACCGTCCTTCTGACGCGACTTGACGACGCGCAGACTAGATCGGGTCCGCTTGCGATCCGGTTCACGGACGCGGTTAACGATTTCAGACCACCCGGCGGGGGCGGCGAATTACCGGTCCTCAACCGGCTCGGTGAGGAAGTGCCTACCCTCGGCGTCGTCGATCTCGATCAGCCACAGGTCCGGATCGATGCGCGCCTGGCGCTCGACATAGGCGTCGATGCCGGCCTCGTCGGCAGCGCTGACCGGCTCCATCCACACCCGCTCGCCGTCGCCCCGGAACGCCTCGGCGTAGATGCGGGCGGACCGGTCGCGGCGATCGATCACCTTGACCAGCACCGTGCCCGCCCGCGCGTCTCCCTTGCGAAGGACCATGGCGAAGGCCCCGGCCAGCTCGGCGCGGCGGATGAGGGCTCCGGCCCAGACGTCAGTCGGAAGAAGCAAAGCCTTAACCCTGAATGGAAACCGGACCCTAAGGCCGAACGGCTAGGGTCGGCGCTGTTCAATCATATGAGGATTGCCTGCGTATGGGCAGCGTCACGCGCTCTGGAATGATGATTGTGGCCGCCGCCGCCGCGACCTTCGCCGTGATGGCGCCCGTCGGGGCCTGGGCGGCGCATCCTTCGAACGTCTATTACGAGCGCTCGCTGATGAGTGCGGCGGGCACGCGCTGCAACCTGTTCACGCCGGGCATCGCCGCGGCGCTGGAAGCCGGCGCCCAGCAGGCCCGGGGCGCGGCCTTGCGCTCGGGCATGGCGATGAACGACGTCAAGCAGGTGCGCGCCCGCGCCTTGGCCAAGGCCGCCGCCGTCTCCTGCGCCTCCAGCGACCTGACCGTGGCCGCCGGCCGCGTTCGCTCGGCCTTCGAGGCCTGGGCGAAGATAACCAAGATGACCTTCCCGGGCGAACACGCGCCCTGGTACGCCGACCGCTCGACCTATCGTTCGGCCCAGTGGCGGCTGTCCCAGGCCGGCCGCGCCGGCGCCGTAGCCGCCACCTTCGGCATCGCCGGGGACCTCGACCGCAATGCGCTGGTCGCCGTGGCCGCCTTCACCGGCCAGCAGCCCTACGCCGCGCGCCTGGTGATGCGTGATGAGGCCCGCGCCGCCCTGCCCTGGCTTGGAACCGCTGCGACGCGGCCTCTGCCGCCGCGCTCGGCGTCGCTGGTGGTCATGGCGGAGGGCAAGAGCGCCGCGGACAAGACCTTGCTCAGCACCGGCGCCACAGCCGGCGTCGCCTTCCGCTTCCCGGCCCGCGCGGCCGAGCGCCTGGCGACCCTGGATCCGCGCGAGCGCTTCGCCGTCGAATACCTGTTCCCTGGCGACCGGGTGGTGACGGCGACCTTCGAGGTCGGCGACTTCGCGGCGGGACGGGCCTTCCTGGCGGGCGCCGTCCGGCGCTAGCGCCGGGTTCGCAGATTGCGCATTCGTGCCGTCAGTCCTCGATCGGAACGGCCAGACCGACCTTCAAAGGGCTGATTACAACGTGGGTCTGGCTCATCGACACGTAGGGATTGGCGATCAGCCTCTCCTGTACGAAGGCATTGAATTCCTCCATGTCGGCGGCGCTGATGTGCAGGATGTAGTCGACTGTTCCGGTCACGAAGTAGCACTGCGTCACGGCCGGGCAGGCCCTCATTTCCCGGACGAAGTCGTTGGCGATGCGAGAATCGTCCTTTTCCAACGTGACCCCGACGATCATCGCCAGCGGCCTGCCGACCTTGCGGGGGTCAATGATCGCGGTTTCCGCCGTGATCACGCCGGCCGCCCTTAACCGCTTGAGCCGCCGAAGCACTGTCGACGGCGACATGCCGCAGCGCTCCCCCAGGTCTTCGGCGCGGATTGTACAGTCGGCCTGCACGCAACGGAGGAGTTTTCGATCCGCGTTGTCCAGCTTCATCCGATGCTCGCCGTTGTCATCCTGGCGCCCTCGCGTGTCCAAATCCGGCATAGAGGCCACCAAGTCTGACGGCAATCCGCATCGCGTTTCGCTACGCTTTCCACAGTCAACCGTCGGAAAGTGCGATGCAGCGCTCCTTCAGATTCTCCCTGGCTCTGGCCCTGTCAGCGGCCCTCGTTGCAAGCGCCGCCCAATCGCAATCGAGTCGCGAGGCGGCCGTGGCGATCGACCGGATCGCCACGCCCTCGCCTGACCAGACCGAGCTTGAGACGATAGCGACCGGCCTGCGCCAGCCCTGGTCGATGGCCTTCCTCCCAGGCGGTGGGATCCTTCTGGTCGAAAAGCACCACGGCTTGCGCGTGCTTGGCGCCGACGGCCGGCTGGGCCCGCTGCTGGCCGGAGCGCCGACCGATGTCCTGGCCAATTCGGACAGCGGCTTCCTGGATGTAGCCCTCGATCCCGACTTCGAGTCCAATCGCCGGATATTCCTCGCCTTCGTGGAGGGGACGGAGACGGCGAACCGCACGGCGATCTGGCGGGCGCGGCTCGACGGGGACCGGCTGAGCGAAGGGCGGGTGATCTTTCGGGTCAAGGCCCCGAAGCAGGGGCCGTCCCATCCCGGCGGCCGCCTGCTCTTCCTGCCGGACCGCACCCTGCTGCTGACCGTGGGGGACGGTTTCGACTTTCGCGCCGCCGCCCAGGACATGACCTCGCATCTCGGCAAGGTCTTGCGCCTGACCCGCGAGGGCGCCGCGGCTCCGGACAACCCCTTCGTCGCTCGCCCCGACGTGGCGCCCGAGATCTGGACCAGCGGTCACCGGAACATCCAGGGCCTGACACTGGACACGCAGACCGGCGCAATCTGGGCGCATGAACACGGGCCGCGCGGCGGCGACGAGATCAACCTGCTCCGGCCCGGGCTGAACTACGGCTGGCCGCTGGTCAGCCACGGCATCGACTATGACGGGACCATTCTCACCGAGCGAGCGTTCGGGCCCGGCTTTGAGCCGTCGCGCTTCTACTGGGCGCCGTCGATCGCGCCGTCCGGTCTCACCGTCTACAGGGGCGCCCGCTACCCCGGCTGGGAAGGTCGGTTTTTCATCGGCGCTCTGGCGGCGCGCTCCCTGGTTCGGGTGCGCGTGGGCGCCGATACAGGCCTGCTGGTCGAGGAGGCCCGCATGCTTACCGGGCTAAGGGCTCGAATCCGGGATGTCCGCACCGGTCCCGATGGCCTGATCTACCTGCTGACCGATGACGAGAACGGTTCGCTCCTGAGGCTGGCGCCGCCCATCGCCCCGACGCAGTGAACCTCGATCCCAGGAGCCCGAAATGCCTCGACACCTGACCCTGACGGCGGCGGCCTTGCTCGGCTGTTCAGTGTTGGCGGCCGAGGCGCCGACCGTCGCCCAGCCGGCTCGTTCGACCCGTGACCTCGCCTTTTTCGTCGGTCAATGGGAGGGCGAAAGTACGTTCCTGCCTGCCTTCACACCCGGCGCTACACCACGGCGCGAGACCATCCGCGCGGATTGCCTGGAAGTGCTGGCCGGCAATTATATCCAGTGCACGCTGACACTCTCCCGCGCCGACGGGCGTTCACGCCAGGTCATGATCCTCTGGAATTACAATGAGGTCAGCGGCGAGTACGAAGGGCTCACCCTGGCCAGCAACTACGGACAGGAATCGTCCTATGCAATTCGTTGGGACGCGCCGCTGGGCGCCTATCTGGCCCACTTGCCGACCCGGACCCCTGATGGCCGCCCCGCGACCGAACGTCTCACCTATCGTGCATCGGCGGACGGGAAGGAAATCACCGGAACCGAGGAGGTCCGTTCGGACGGCGCTGCGGATGAGCCATGGGTCGAGACATTTCGGTTCGTCTGGCGCCGAACCCCCGCTTCGCTATCCGGCCACTGACAGCGGGCGACAGGAGGCCTTCGCTGCCTTAGCGCCCGACGTTCAGCGGGATGACCTCGGCGCCGTGCGGCCGTTCGCCGTTTGAATCGCTGATGACCACGGGCAGGCGGACGGTCACGGCCGTGCCTTCGCCCTGCTGGCTTTCGATTTCCATGGCGCCGCCGTGCAGTTCGGCGAAGGCGCGCACCAGCGACAGGCCCAGGCCCGTCCCCATCGAGCGCTGGCCCATGTCGCCCGCCTGTTCGTAGGGGCGGCCCAGCCGCTCGACATCCTCGGGCGCGATGCCCACGCCGGTGTCGGCGACCGTGATCTCCAGGGTGTCGCCGTGGGCGTCCACCGAGACGGTGATCGAGCCGCCGGCGGGGGTGAACTTGAGCGCATTGGAAAGCAAGTTGAGCGCGATCTGCTTGATCGCGCGTTCGTCGGCCTCGACCAGCACGGGCTCGGGCGGCAGGACCGTGCGCAGCGCAATGGCCGCCTCGTGGGCCTGCAGCCGCACCAGCCTGAGCGCCGAGGAGATCGGTTCGCGCGCATCGAACATCGAGCGCGCCAGTTCGTAGCGCTCGGCCTCGATCTTGGACATGTCCAGCACGTCGTTGATCAGCGCCAGCAGGTGGTGGCCGCTCTCGTGGATCAGGCGGGCGTATTCCAGGTACTTCTCCGGCAGCGGCCCGAACATCCGCTCCTTCATGATGTCGGAGAAGCCGATCACCGCGTTCAAGGGCGTGCGCAGTTCGTGGCTCATATTGGCCAGGAAGCGGGACTTGGACGCGTTGAGGCTTTCGGCCTCGGCGCGGGCGGTTTCCAGCGACAGCTCGCGGGAGTGGCGGATGGAGCCGTCGCTGAGCACGCCGGCCAGCCTCCCGTCATCCAGGCGGCGGAGCGATAGTTCGATCCAGCGGTCAGGCGCGGCGCGGGGCGCGAAACCGGTCTCGGCCTCGCCGCGGGTGGCCGCGCGCAGGATGGCGGTCTGGACGCTGGCGCGGTCAGGATGCCAGGCGGCGGCGATAAGGCCGTGGGTGAAAAGTTCGTCGATCGGCACACCTACCGGCGCGGCGCCGAAGGCGGACCCGAGGCGGCCGATGGCGTCGACGGTGATCACCAGATGCGGCTGGCCGGCGAGCAGGGCTTCGAGCTTGCGCGAGGCGTCCTCGGCCGTCTCGGCCCGCTCGGCGCGGCGGCGCATGGACAGCGGTAGAGCCCAGGACAGGCCGCCTATGACGGTGAGGCCGCTGAGCGCCGACAGCCAGGGCAGCAGCTGCGGCGGCGGGACCGGAGCAGAATTGGTCACCGAGACGACGAGCGACGTCGCCAGCAACACGAGCGACAGCGCGGCCCCGCCCGACACCAGTTTGCGGCGGTCAAGCGCGAAGGCCGCCGCCAGGGGGGCGGCGCACCACAGGGCCAGCGGGCCGCCGATGCCCCCGGTCAGCCCGACCGCCAGGCCGCACCCCAGCGTCCAACCGGCCAGCACCAGGGTGGGCACGGGCTCGTCATCGCGGCGGCGCAACGCCTGGCCCAGGGCGGCCGGCGCGGCCCCCGCCAGCAGCGCCATCCAGACCGGGCCGGGCAGGCCCCGGAAAGCCAGCGCCAGGAAGGCCGCGGCGGCCAGAACCACGCCGCCCCAGACGAGGTGCCAGCGAACCGCGCCGCGCAGGGTCCCGTCTGCGTCGCCGTCGACCACGCCGTCGCGCGCCGTCGATGGCGGCTCGGGCGCCTGGGATCGGGTCTGCGGTTCGGTCACCAGAGAATCGCGATGCGAATGAGGACGTGGAAGGGGATGCTACCCGCGACTGGCGCCGGGCGCGAGACGGCTCCCGCGCCAGTAGAAGTCCGCCGTTCGTAAAAGATTCATTTTCCTACGAAACGCGCTGGTAATGCGGGCGTGGCAAGGTCCAGGCGAACCTGGAAGCCGTGGCCCATGGCCCAGCCCGCCTTCATACCCGGCCACGACGCCGCCCCGGAGGCTCTCCTGAACAGCGCGCGCGAGGTCTCGACCCGCGAACAGCAACAGGCTGCCGACCCGTCGCGCCAGTCGCTGGTGCGGATGGTCAGCCACGAGCTGCGCACGCCGCTGAACGCCATCATCGGCTTTTCCGAGATCATCTCCGGCGAGATGTACGGGCCGCTACAGGGCGAATACCGCGAGGCGGCCGATGTCATCCGCACCAGCGGCCACAAGCTGCTGCGCCTGGTCAACCAGGTGCTGGAGATGGCCAAGCTGCAGGGCGGGGCCGCCGACGTCGACCTGCGCCCCGAACCCCTGGACGCCATGCTGGACGACGCCGCGGCGGGCCTGGGAGAGGACGCCTTCGCCCGCTCGGTGACGGCGCGCGTCGAACTGCCGACGCCTTGCCCCCTGGTCCTGGCCGACCCCAAGGCCCTGCGCACCGCGCTCGCCAACCTCGTCCAGAACGCGGTGGCCTTCTCGCCCGACGGCGGCGAGATCCGCCTCACCGGCCGCGCGCATGGACCCCTCGTGCTGATCGAAGTGGCCGACGACGGCCCGGGCCTCGACCCCGCCGAGCTGCCGCGCCTGATGGAGCCCTTCCAGCAGGGCGAGAACGCGCTGACCCGTCATCATCAGGGCGCCGGCCTGGGATGGGCCATCGTGCGCCTGCTCTGCCAGGCCATGGGCGGCAGCTTCAACATCGCCGCCGAGCCGGGCAAGGGCCTGACCGCCACCATCGTGTTGCGCCGCGCCGGCTGAGTTTGCCGAAAGGGCCGGGCGGTTCTATCTGCCGTCCATGACCGCAACCACAACCATCGCCGAAGACCTGGACGCGCTCGCCGAGGACTTCGACCTGCTCGAGGACTGGCAGGAGCAGCTGGGCTACGTGATCGACCTTGGCCGCGCCCTGCCGAGGCTCGCGGAGGCGGAGCGCAACGACGCCAACAAGGTGCGCGGATGTTCCAGCCAGGTCTGGGTGGTGAGCGAGCGGTCCGACGACGGCCGCCTGGTGTTTCGCGCCGAATCCGACGCCCAGATTCCCCAAGGCCTGATCGCGGTGCTGTTGAAGCTCTATTCCGGGCGGCGGCCCGAGGAGATCATGGCCCTGGACCCGCAGGTCGCGGTCGACCGGCTGAAGCTGGGATCGATGCTGACCAGCCAGCGCGCCAACGGCCTGGCCTCGATGGCTGAGCGCATCCGCCGCGAGGCCGCTGCGGCCTAGGCGGCGCGGATGCCGGTATCGAGCCCGCGGGTGTTCCCGACCACCGCGTCGTAGCCCAGGATCATGTCGACGGTCTCGCCGTCCGCCGCCAGCGGCAGCCGCAGCCAGAGCGCCGAAAGGGCGCCCGTGTCACGGGCCGCCAGCGAGCGAATGCCGACGCCTGGCAGGCGGCGCTCAACGACCTGTTCCAACTCGCCGCGCCAGTAGACGGCCTCATCGCCCTTGTGGACCTGGTCAAGCTCCAGGCCGGTGGTCTCCCGGCCGTAGAGACCGTAGAGGGCGGTGCCGGCGAGGCGGATGCGAAAGCTGAGGGGCGTGCGGCGCACATCGATCAGGCTGACCGTGGGCAGGTGGCGCAGCAAGCCCTGGGGGTGGACGTCAGCGCGGCCGGGCAGACGACCGCCGGAGCGCAGCGACGCCCAGTAGGCGAACACCTCCTCCAAAGCCCTGACCGCCGACGCCGGCGCCGCGACCTGCGCGAGCATCTCCCGTAAGCACCCCAACCAACCCTGTGAATCGTATGAGGCGCTTCGCGAATCGGCGGCAAGCGGAAAAGGGTTAACGGGGCGCGACCGATCGACTCGGCGCGTCCGAACAGGGCAATGGCGCCATGAAAAACGCCGGCCGCGAGGGCCGGCGTTTCCGAAGTCGAATTGGCTGGAAGCCTAGCGGCCCTTGCGAGCCGGTTTGCGACCGCCCTGGCCCAGGCCCATCTGCTTGGCCAGGTCAGAACGCGCCTTGGCATAGTTCGGCGCGACCATGGGGTAGTCCTTGGGCAGGCCCCACTTGGCCCGGTATTCCTCGGGGCTCATGTTGTACTTGGTGCGCAGGTGGCGCTTCAGCGACTTGAACTTGCGGCCGTCCTCGAGGCAGATCAGGAAGTCCGGCGTGATCGACTTCTTGACCGGCACCGCCGGATCCTTGGGCGCGGGAGCCGTGGTGTCGACGCCCGTTGAAACCGTCGAAAGGGCGCGGTGCACGCTCTGGATGAGGTTCGGCAGTTCAGCAGCGGAAACGGAGTTGTTGCTGAGATAGGCGGACACGATGTCCGTCGTCATCTCGATGATTTCAGCTTTGTCGTCCATGAGGATTGTCCGTTGATCGGCTTTGCGGGAGGCGAATCGGTCCGTAGACTTTGTTCGTTAACCCCGTGCATAGCGATCTTTGCATCGCTGAACAACAGTATTGGCGAAATCGGTTTTGCCGATGCTGTACAAAGCAATCCCAAGCACAGACACGCTGCCTTGGCCCGAACACTGGTTCCGCGAATGCTGAATTCCGGCCTGTCGGGCTAGTCTCGGAAGTCGTCGCCCAGGGCCAGCATGGCGGCCCGCTGGGGAACTGAATATTCGTCCAGCGCCTCGCCGTCGCCCTCCCGGATCGCCTTGATCAGCCCGGGCGTGAGCGCCGAGGACAGGGCCCAGTTCCAATAACGCAGCACCGTCTGGGCGCGATCGACCGCCAGCATGTCGTAGGTGATCAGCACCCGGTCGAGGTCGGGGTGGATGTCGCCATCCTCTCCCAGTTCCGGGCGCTTCACCGCCCGCCAGAGGGCGCGCACCGATTCCTTGTGGAGGCCGGTGGCCTTGCAGAGCACCGCCAGCGGCTCGCCGCCCGGATCGCCCAGCAGCTTGGCGCAGGTCGGGGGCTTGAGACCCGAGAGATAGGCGATCTCCTGCACCAGGGCCCGGTTCAGGCCCTTGTCGGCCGCCTCGATGGCGGCCTCCAGGCTGTCGTAGGGCGACTTGGCGATGGCCGCGCGGTTGCGCTGGCGCCGCTCGATGAACTGCAGCGCCTTGCGGGTCAGGGGATCGGCCCAGTTCTCTTCCGCGGCCTGGGAGAAGATGTCGTCCACCGCCTCCTGCAGCACTTCGCGCGACACTGCGAACCGCGACAGGATGGTGCGCCGGCCCTCGGCGTTGGACCACCAGAACATGATGTAGGCGCCGGATGGACGCAGCTCGGGGCGCCGGAGGAGCTGGGGGATCAATTGGGGCGCGGCCCGGCTGGCGGCCACCACCGTCTCGATGGTCGGCTGCGACAGCCGAGCGGTCATGTTGGAAAGCAGCGCTTCGAGCACCGGGATCTCGCCGTCGCCGGCCAGGATCTCGCCCACCACCTCGCTCAGCCCCCGCCGCTCGGCGATGACCACGCGGTGATCCATGCTGGTCTCGAGCGAACAGCTGACGAGGTCGGCGTCGGTCAGCGAGGTGCAGTCGTCGATCAGGATGCGCGCGATCTGGGCGTCGTCGCGCAGGATCAGGCGGATCAGGGAGTTGGGAATC
>CAZRKY010000095.1:0-11637 GCA_964600375.1 uncultured Caulobacteraceae bacterium
CCTCGGCCGCGACCCGCTCGGCGGTTTCGGCGTCCGGCCAGGTGGTGTAGATCACGACCGTCTCGCCCATTCGCGCGTCTCCCCGCCGCATTTAGCCATTCCTTCCTATATGACGGCTTCGAAAAGCCGGTTCCATGACCTCGACCCCAAACATCACCGACGCCGCCCTTGTTCTCTTCTCCGGAGGCCAGGACTCCGCCACCTGCCTGGCCTGGGCGCTCAAGCGGTTCGCGCGCGTCGAGACCGTGGGCTTCGACTACGGCCAACGCCACGCCGTGGAGATGCAGGCGCGCGAGGTCGTGCGCGAACGGATGGCGGCGCTGCTGCCCGAAGGCGGCCGGCTCGGCCCTGACCACGTGATCGACATCCGCAGCTTCGGGGCCATCGGCGAGACCGCCATGACCACCGACCGCGCCATCGAGACGGATGAGCGCGGCCTGCCTAATACCTTCGTGCCTGGGCGAAATCTCGTGTTCCTCACCTACGCCGCCGCGCTGGCCGACCGGCGCGGAATCCTGACCCTGGTGGGGGGGATGTGCGAGACGGACTTCTCCGGCTATCCCGACTGCCGCCGCGACACGCTCGACGCGCTGCAGGGCGCGCTGCGCCTGGGCATGGCGCGCGATCTGGTGATCGAGACGCCCCTGATGCAATTGACCAAGGCCCAGACCTGGGGGCTTGCGCATGACCTCGGCGGCCAGCCGCTGGTCGACCTCATCCTGGAGCACAGCCACACCTGCTACCTCGGTGAGCGGGGCGAGCGGCACGCCTGGGGCTACGGCTGCGGCGCCTGCCCGGCCTGCGCGCTGCGAGCGGCCGGCTTCGAGGCCTGGCGGGCGGGGCAATGACCTACAGCGCCAAGGAGATCTTCCTCACCGTCCAGGGCGAGGGCGGCCAGGCGGGCCGCGCTGCGGTGTTCCTGCGCTTCGCCGGTTGCAACCTGTGGAGCGGGCGCGAGCAGGACCGGGCGACGGCGGTCTGCAATTTCTGCGACACGGACTTCATCGGGACCGACGGCCCCGGCGGCGGCAAGTTCGGCACCGCCCGGGCCCTGGCCGAAGCGGTCAACGCGGTCTGGCGGGGCGGGGAGGGCGGCAAGCTGGTCGTCTGCACCGGCGGCGAGCCGCTGCTGCAACTGGACGAGCCCCTGATCGCGGCCTTGCATGCGCAAGGCTTCGAGATCGCGGTTGAGACCAACGGCACCGTGGCGGCGCCGGACGGCCTCGACTGGATCTGCGTAAGTCCCAAGGCCGACGCGCCCCTGGTCCAGACGTCGGGCCAGGAACTGAAGCTGGTCTACCCCCAGCCGGGCGTCGACCCGGCCCGCTTCGAGCACCTCGGATTCGAGCGCTTCTACCTGCAGCCGATGGACGGCCCGGAGCGCGACGCAAACACGCACGAAGCGGTCGCCTATTGCCTTTCCCACCCTCGCTGGCGTTTAAGCGTGCAAACCCACAAGTACATCGGCGTTCCCTGACCTGCCGCGAGCGGCAGTTTGTTGGGCGGGAAGACCAGAGTTTGATGAGCCACACGTTCGAAATCACCAAGGCCGCGACCTTCGACGCGGCGCACCACCTGAACGTCGGGGCGGACGACAATCCGTACCGGCGCATGCACGGCCACTCCTTCCGGGTGGAAGCGACCGTGGCCGGCGGCATGATTCCCGGCGAGGACTGGGTGGCGGATCTGGGTGAACTGGAAATCGCGCTGAAGGACGTCGCCCATGAACTGGACCACGGCCTGCTGAACGAGAAGCCGGGGCTTGAGAACCCGACCCTGGAGCGTCTCTGCCTGTATTTCCGCGACCGACTGGTCGGCCGCTATCCGGGCCTGTCGCGCATCGAGGTGTCGCGCCCGACCATCGGCGAGCGCTGCAGTCTCAGCCTCTAGCGGTTTCGCCGCGCCTCACGCTCGGCGTCCCGCTCGGCCTTCTTGCGGGCCTTCTCCTCGGCCTTGCGGCGCTTGCGCTCCTTGGCCTCCCGTTCTTTCCGGGAGGTGGTGACGGCGTCGACGCCGGCGCCGATGGCCCCGCCGGTCACGGCGACGCCCGTGCCGACGACCGCGCCGGCCGTCCCCACCGCCGCCGCCGCGAGGCATCCCGACAGGGTGAAGGCGAAAAGCATGACGACAAGGGCGGTGCGGCGCATGACGAAGGTCCCAGACTCAGAGGCAGGTCAGCCTAGCATCATTCGCAGGCGTCACTTCGGTGACGGCTCGGCGGGCTGCTCGTCCTGGGCCCGGCGCCGGGGTCCGCTGTAGGCCGGGTCCTGCTTGCGGCGCCGGTCGGGGCCGAAATAGTCGTCGCACCGCACATAGGTGCGCGCATGATCGACGACTTCCTGAATGCGCTCCAGCACGCCGCGGGCGGTGACCGGCTTGGCCAGGAACTCGTTCACCCCGGCGTCCCGGGCTTCCTTCACCCGCCTTTCGGTCGAGTGGCCGGTGACCATGATGACCGGCGTCATCTGGCCCGGGCTGTCGGGCGCATTGCGCAGCAGCCGGACGAATTCGATGCCGTCGATCGGCTCCATCGCAAGGTCGGTCAGCACCACGTCGATCTGGTGCGTGCGCATCATTTGCAGGGCTTCGGCCCCGTTCGCCGCCTCGTACAGGGTGCGCACGCCGATGGCGCGCAGGATCTCGACGATCAGCGTGCGCATGTGGTGGTTGTCGTCCACCAGCAGAATCTTCAGCAGGTCGAAGCGCACGGTCGGAGGCTGGAGCCCTCCCTGAGCCCGGTTGTAAGCCTAGCTAGTGCGCGCCCTTCCGAAGGGTCAACCAATTTCCGGAAGCGGAGCAACTTACCTCCGATCACGGTCGCTCAGGCTGCATCCACCATGACCACCTCGGCGTCCGCGAGCGCCTTGAGGGTCAGCGTGGCCTCATCGCGAATCGCCGCGCCGTCCCGGGCCTCCAGACGCACGCCGTTGACCTCGACGGCGCCGGTCGAGGGCACGAGGTAGGCGTGGCGGTGGGCGCCCAGATCATAGGTGACGGTCTCGCCCGCCGGTATCGCGGCGCCCAGCACGCGCGCGTCGGTGCGGATCGGCAGCACCTCGTCGCCGTCGCCCGCGATGCCCGAGGCCAGGACCACGAACTTGCCCTCGCGGGCGTCCTTGGGGAACGGCTTGGCGCCCCAGGAGGCGTCGCCGCCGCGCTGGTTGGGCATGATCCAGATCTGGAACAAGGTCGTGGTCTCGTCTTCCAGATTGTACTCGGCGTGACGCACGCCCGAGCCGGCCGACATCACCTGCACGTCGCCCGCGCCGGTGCGGCCCTTGTTCCCCAGGCTGTCCTGGTGGGTGATGGCGCCGGTCCGCACATAGGTGACAATCTCCATGTCCGCGTGCGGGTGCGGCGGGAAACCGGTCTGGGGCGCGATCTCGTCGTCGTTCCAGACGCGGATGGAGCCCCAGTTCATGCGGCTGGGGTCGTGGTAGCCGGCGAAGGAGAAGTGGTGCCTGGCCTTCAGCCAGCCGTGGTCGGCGCCGCCGAGGGACTGGAAGGGTCTGCGTTCGATCATCGCGCGCTCCTGAGGGAGAAGGGTTCAGCGCTCATATAGGCAACAGTATCGGTTACGGAAGGGGCGCCCGCTTCGTCCGCTCAGCCCCGCCCGTTCTTGCCCGGCCGGAAAGCCCCGCCGCCGGTCTGGCCGCGGTGGCGCAGGAAGGCGTCGGCCAGTACGCAGGCCATCATGGCCTCGACCACCGGGGCGCCGCGAATGCCGACGCAGGGGTCGTGGCGGCCCTTGGTGGTGACCTCGATCTCGGCGCCGGCGGCGTCGATGGACTTGCGCGGGGTCAGGATCGAGGAGGTCGGCTTGAACGCCACCCGCGCCACGATCGTCTGGCCCGTGGACAGCCCGCCCAGGATCCCGCCGGCCTGGTTGGACAGGAACTCCGGCCCGTCCTCTCCCATGCGCATCTCGTCGGCGTTGTCCTCTCCCGACAGCATGGCCGAGGCGAAGCCGGCGCCGATCTCAACCCCTTTGGCGGCGTTGATCGACATCAGGGCCGAAGCGATCTCGGCGTCCAGCTTGCCATAGAGCGGCGCGCCCCAGCCCGGCGGCACGCCCTCGGCATGGACCTCGACGATGGCGCCGCAGGACGAGCCGCGCTTGCGGGTCTCGTCCAGATATTTCTCCCAGACGGGCACGATTTCGGCGTCCGGCGCCCAGAAGGGGTTCTGCTCGGTCTGGTCCCAGTCCCAGGCCTCGCGGTTCACCGCATGGGGTCCGATCTGAACGACGCCGGCGCGGATCTTCACCTTCGGCCCCAGCACCAGCCGCGCCACGCCGCCGGCGGCGACCCGCGAGGCCGTCTCGCGCGCAGAGGAACGCCCGCCCCCGCGATAGTCGCGCACCCCGTACTTGGCGAAATAGACGTAGTCGGCATGGCCCGGACGAAAGCGCTCGGCGATCTCGCCGTAGTCCTTGGACCGGGCGTCCTCATTGTTGATCAGGATCGAGATCGGCGTCCCGGCGGTCACGCCCTCGAACACGCCCGACAGGATCTGGGCGGTGTCGGATTCCTTGCGCTGGGTCACGAAGCGCGAGCCGCCCGGTTTCCGGCGGTCCAGCCAGACCTGCAGGTCCGCCTCGGTGATCGGCAGGCCCGGCGGGCACCCGTCGACAACGCAGCCGATCGCCGGCCCATGGCTCTCGCCCCAGGTCGTGACACGGAAGAGGTGGCCGAAGGCGTTGTGCGACATGCAGGCAGGCTTAGCGGAACCGCTCGCTGACCGCTATATGCGCGGCATGACCCGCTCCACCGACATTCCGCCCAGCCCGACCAAGGCCGACTACGAACGCGCCCACGCCGGCAATGCCGACGAGGCGATCTTCGATCTCGACGAGCCCTTCGCCCTGTTCGACGCCTGGTTCGCCGACGCGAAGAAGTCCGAGCCCAACGACCCCAACGCCATGGCGCTCGCCACCGCAGACGCCAGCGGATTGCCGGATGTCCGCATGGTGCTGCTCAAGGGCGCCGATGAGCGGGGCTTCGTCTTCTACACCAACACCGAAAGCGCCAAGGGCCTTCAGCTTGGGTCCAATCCCCAGGCCGCGCTGCTGTTTCACTGGAAGTCGCTGCGCCGCCAGATCCGGGTTCGCGGGACTGTCGAGGCGGTCACCGCTGAGGAAGCCGACGCCTATTTCGCCAGCCGCGCCCGCGACAGTCAGATCGGCGCCTGGGCCTCGGACCAGTCGCGGCCCATGGACGGGCCCCTGGCGCTGGAGCAGCGGATCGCCAAGGCGGCGCTGAAGTTCGGCCTCGGCAAGCCGCCGCGCCCACCCCAGTGGTCGGGCTACCGGGTCGTGCCGACCGCTTTCGAGTTCTGGCGCGACAAGCCGTTCCGCCTGCACGACCGGCTGCACTTCCAGCGGGGCGGGGCCGGGTGGTCGAAGACGCGGCTGTATCCGTAATTCGGTGACAGTGTACTAATTGCGCCAGCGGCCTCGACGCCGCGGCGACAACGCGCGCAATTAGTACACTGTCACCGAATTACTTGCCGGTCCCGTAGCGCGCCAGGAAGGTCTCCACCGCGTCGGCCGCGACCTCTTCGGGGGTGCGGCTGCTTTCGACCTCTCCCCCGGTCACGATCGGGATGAGGAAGGTGGGGTGTTCAATCATCCCCATCAGCTGGCCCGCCGCCGTCGCCGGCCGGGGCGCGTTGAGCCGCCCCTCTTTCTCCAGCCCCGTGATGATTTCGATCAGCACGCCGCCGAAATCGGCGCGCCCGCGATCATAGAAGCCCTGGGCCACAGGGGCGAACCGCCGCCGCTCGGCGGCGACAAGGCGAAACACCGCCCGCACGAACGGATCGCTCATGAAGCGGGCGTAGCCGGCGGCGAAGGTGTTCAGCCGGACCATCAGGTCGGGCTCGCGAACCGTGACCTCGGCGATTCGGCGGGAAAAATCAGCGCCGGCATCCTCGATCACCGCGTGGAACAACTGGGTCTTGCCGGGGAAGAGATCGTAGAGGGTCGCGGTCGAAACCCTCGCGTCGCGCGCCACCGTCTCGATCCCGGTATCGGCGAACCCGCCATGCATGAAGTGCTTGCGGGCGGACTCGAGCACGCGCCTGCGTTTGGCCTCGAGGCGGCCTTCAACGCTGCCCGGAGGCTTTCCGTCCGATACGCCCGTCACTCAGTACCCCCGGCGACTCTCGTTTACCTTGCTACAGGGCATGACAAAACCACGCGGTGACGGCAACCCTAAGCTGAAGGAAGCGGCGAAATGTAGCAGTCGGAGAATGCTGATTTTTCCTTTTAAAGCTTGGCCTTATGCGTAGGGGAACGGCGTTCATAGAAACGCAGATGCCTGAAACGTCCAGTTGATGGAGGGTCAGAAGGCCTTCCGCCCGGGGTCGGGAAGGGTGTTTCGCGGCTCCGTTGCTTATCGCCGTTCCCAAACGTAACGTCAGCGCAAGCGCGAGGCGAAAGACGCGCAGGGTAGGGGGTTACGCATGCTCGGCCTGATGCAGTCCTGGCCGCTTACGGTCGACAAGATCCTGGACCACGCCAAGCAATGGCATGGGCAGCGTGAGATCGTGACGCGGTCGGTCGAGGGACCGATCGTGCGCGGCACCTACGCCGAGTGCCATGACCGGGCCAAACGGGTTTCCAACGCGCTGAAGGGCTGGGGGATCAAGCTCGGCGACCGCGTCGCCACCCTGGCCTGGAACACCCAGCGCCACATGGAAGCCTGGTACGGGATCATGGGCATCGGGGCGGTGTGCCACACCCTGAACCCGCGCCTGTTCCCCGAGCAGATCGCCTGGATCATCAATCACGCCGAAGACCGGATCATCTTCACCGACCTGACCTTCATCGGGGTGCTGGAGCAGATCCTGCCCAACTGCCCGACGGTCGAGCGGGTGGTGGTCATGACCGACGCCTGGAACATGCCCCAGTCGAAGCTTCCGCGGGCCGAGTGTTTCGAACAGGTCGTCGCCGAGAATTCCAACGACTGCGTCTGGGGCGGGTTCTCCGAAGAGACCGCCTGCGGCCTCTGCTACACGTCGGGCACGACGGGAGACCCCAAGGGGGTGCTGTACTCCCACCGGTCGAACTTCATCCACACCCTGGTCGGGCTGCAGGCCGACGTGCTGGCCACCTCGGTGAAGGACACCATCCTGCCGGTGGTGCCGATGTTCCACGCCAATGCCTGGGGCGTGGCCTTCGCCGCCCCGGCGGTGGGCGCGCGCCTGATCATGCCGGGCGCCAGGATGGACGGCGCCTCGATCTACGAACTGCTGTCGACCGAGCGCGTCACCACCTCGGCCGCGGTGCCGACGGTCTGGCAGATGCTGCTGACGCACCTGCAGGCGAACAACCTCAAACTGCCGGACCTGAAGCGCGTCACCATCGGCGGCGCGGCCTGCCCGGAGACCATCATCCGCGCCTTCCACGACGACTATGGAGTCGACGTCAGCCACGCCTGGGGCATGACCGAGACGTCCCCGTTGGGCACCACCGGGTCGCTGACGCCCGAAGTCGACAATCTCCCCTTCGACCAACAGGTTCCCTACCGGCTGAAGCAGGGCCGCCCGCCCATGGGGGTCGAGCTCAAGCTGGTGGACGACGACGGCAAGCGCCTGCCGCACGACGGCAAGGCCTTCGGCCACCTGATGGTGAAAGGCTCCTTCGTGGCCGGCGCCTACTTCAAGGGCGCCGGAGGCGACATTCTGGACTCCGAAGGCTTCTTCGACACCGGCGACATCGCCACCATCGATCCGCAGGGCTACATGCAGATCACCGACCGCGCGAAAGACGTGGTGAAGTCGGGCGGCGAGTGGATCTCGACCATCGACATCGAGAACATTGCGCTGGGACATCCCAAGGCTGAACAGACCGCGGTCATCGGCGTCCCCCATCCGAAGTGGGACGAGCGCCCCATCCTTATCGTCAAGCTGAAGGCCGGGCAGGAGGCCTCAAAGCAGGAGTTCCTCGACTTCCTGCAGGGCAAGATCGCCAAGTGGTGGATGCCCGACGACGTCGTCTTCGTCGATGACATCCCGCTGGGCGCCACCGGCAAGATCGACAAGAAGGTCCTGCGCGTCGCGCTCAAGGACTATCGCCTGCCCACGCTGGAAACGGTCTAGGAGACCAAGCCCATGGCCGCCCATCCCAAGTCCTCCGCCTTCGTCCGGATCGCGGCGGTCATCGGCGCGGCCGCGGCCCTGCTGCCGCTGGCCGCAATCCTGGGCAGCCGGTTCGGTCTGCTCGACTGGAAGTTCGCGCTGGGGACCCTGGTGGCCAAGTGGACGCCGCCCCTGGCCATGGTCGCCATCGTCCTGGGCGTGATCGCCCTGATCCTGGCCTTCCGCGATCGCCGCCGGCTGCTGGTCGGCGCGTTGATCGCGCTGTTGCCGCCCGTCGTCGCCCTGGGCCTGCTGGTCAAGTTCAAGGCGGACGCCGACAAAGTCCCGCCGATCCACGACGTCGCCACTACCTGGGAGCGGCCGCTCAGCTTCTCGCGCGGGATCATGGACGCGCGCGCCGGCGCGCCGAACCTGGTCGAGGCCGACCCGATCGTCCCCGCCAAGGCCGGCCCGCCCTGGGGCGGCCGCCGCGTCGCCGAGATCAACGCCGAGACCTGTCCCGGCGCCAAGCCGGTCATGAAGCACCTCAACGCCGATCAGGTCGCCGCCGCCTTCGAGGCCGCCGGCGTCCAGGTCACCGGCCGCGCGCCGTGGCGGGTCGAGGGCACCTACGAGAGCTTCTGGTGGGGCTTCAAGGACGACGTCGTCGCCCGCATCGATCCCGAGCGCACTGACATCCGCTCGGTCAGCCGCGTCGGCATGAGCGACATCGGCGCCAACTGCGCGCGGGTGGCGAAGATCGTGGAAGCCCTGGGCGGCTAGCCTACCCCGGCCCCTGCCCACCGTCGAAGTCGAAGCCCGGCTCGCGCTGGCGCCGGCCGCCGAAGTTGTAGGTGAAGCCCAGGCGCAACGAGACCTTCGCCGTATGGTGCGGCCGATTCCCCGGCCTCGGTCGCAACCCCGTCGTCAGGGCGCGCGGTAGTGGCTTCTCGGTCCAGGCTCGCCGTCGGTCGATACTTCGCCGATCCGCACGAGGTGGATCAGGTGGGCCAACGCCGAATGCGCCGCGGCGGGCCACAGGCGCCGGTCCACGGCGGCGTAGACCTCCGGCACGATCTCGCCGAGCGTGGCCAGGCCGGCGCGAACGGCGTCCAGGATCTGTGCTTCGCGAGCCAGGCGGTGGGCCCGGTAGGCGGTCAGGAACGGCTCGGGCTCGGTCACCGGCGGACCATGGGTGGGCCAGAGGGTGGTGAATCCCCGCGCCGCCACCCGATCCAGGCTGGCGTAGTAGGCGCTCATGTCGCCGTCAGGCGGGCTGACCACGGTTGTCGACCAGCCCATCACATGATCGCCGCTGAACAGCGCGTTCTCCTCGGCCAGCGCGAAGCAGAGGTGGTTCGATGCGTGGCCGGGCGTAGTGATGGTCTCGAGCGTCCACCCTGGGCCCTCGAACCGGTCGCCGTCTCGGATCTCGACGTCGGGGCGGAACAGTCCGTCGTCGCCCTCCTCGACGACCACGCCGGGCTCATCGTCGGGGAGCGGCGGGCGGGCGGCGTAGACCGGGGCGTCGGTGGCGATGCTCAGGGGCGGCGCCAGGGGTGAGTGGTCAAGGTGGGTGTGGGTGACCAGGATGTGGGTCACCGTCTCGCCCTCCAGCGCCTCCAGCAGGGCGTCGAGGTGGATTTCGTCCAGCGGCCCGGGATCGATCACCGCCACCTCGCCGTGTCCGACGATGTAGGTGCCCGTACCCGTGAACGTGAAGGGTCCGGGATTGCGGGCGATGATCCGCCGGATGAGAGGAGAGACCTGATCGCAGCGGCCGTACTCGAAGTCGAAATCGCGGACATAGGGGATCATCAGGCGCGTCCCCAAATGGCTGGCCCGGCGCTTGCGTTTACCTCTCGTAAACCAGTTCCGGGGGCTTCACATGGCCGTTTCAGCAGCGCTTTTCGTCTCAAATCGGCTCCAGCGGATGACCGCGGCCTTCCTGTGTCTCATGGCGATGCAACTGACCCTGGCCAGCTGCGGTCACACCGAACTGGTCCCCGGCTTCGGCGGCGCCAGCGCAATCGTCTCCATCGACCGCTAGGGACTAGAGCGGAATCCGGCTGAGGTCGTATCCGGCGGACTGGCCTCGTTCGATCAGGTCTTCCTTTACGCGCCGTCCGGCCAGGGACTCCGCCATCGCCCACAGGGAGATCGAGCGCATGCCCGACCGGCAGAAGGCCAGCACGGGCTTCTGAGAATCCGCGATCAGGTCCCCCATGGACTCCACCAGCTCGCGGCTGATGGCGCCTGACACGGGAAGGGCCGCGTAGGCCAGCCCGCGCGCCTTTGCCCAGGTCTCTACCTGGGCGCCGGTCGGCTGGCCGGGTTCCTCGCCGTCGGGCCGGTTGTTCACCAGGGTCCGGAAGCCGGCGTCGGCGGCTGCCTGGACGTGTTCTTCCAGGACCTGAGGCGAGACCCAGAAGTTCTCGGTGACCTTCCTGAACTGTCCGGGCACGTCCTACTTCTCGCGGCGCGCGCGGATGGCGGTCTGGCCGTCCACGTTGAGGAAGAAGCTGCCCAGGGAAGCCTTCCGGATCTCGGCCTTGGAGCCATGATGCGGCGGGTTGTAGGGGCCCGAGCCGTCCGTCTGGCGCCAGACCTGGCCGTCAGTCATGACCATGACCCACTTCCCGCCTTCACCGCGGTAGGCCCGGTCGATGGTCAGGGTGACGTTGGAGACCTCGACCCGCGCGTCGTCCGAGCCGCGATCGAAGAAATTGAGCGCACTGGTGTCGAAGCCGAACAGCGAACGCTTGGCTTCGCGCACCTGGCCGCGGTCGACCACCACCAGCTCGCCGGTGGTCTCGGCCCGGTCGATGGTGGCCGCGGCGGCGTCGTAGCAGGCCAGGCGCGCCGAATCGTCGGCGATGCCGCGACAGTCCGACAATTGCTTGAGCGACTGGGCCCGGTCGGTCGTGCCGGCGGGCCGGTTCTGCGCCTGGGTCGGTCCCGCAATGCCTATCCCTGCAAGGGCCAGCGCAAGCACGGCGTTCCTGGCGGCGATGAATCTTGTCATGGTCTGGTTCCGTCACCCGATATCGGGCGGCCATTCAAGAAGAGACCGGGCTGCATCGCAATCTCTTCCTTGCGCTGCCTGCTGTTTTCTTGCCCGACGGTCGGCCGGCCCGAATCATGCGCCGGACGGCCCGGTGATCGTTTTCCGGGGAACGCCGGTCTCCCGACGGAGCGCGCATTACGGCGGCTGTCCGGGCGCCGCACCGGGCGCCTCGCGTTCCCTGATGTGGGCGCGATTGTGGCCCTTCCGGATCGCGGAATCCCAGACGCGGCAAGGGCTTCTCCCCAAGAAGGCGAAGCTGTGGCGGATTTGCGACATAGGGCAACCAACCAATTACACGCGTTTCATCATCCGTTGACCCCGCCGTTGGCATCTCCATAACGTGCAAGCATCCGGAGGCGTTCTGTCTGCGGGCTATTTCGCTGTGGTGAGGCGAGGGGGGCGTCAAAGTTGACGAACTCGTCGGGGAACCGGGCTCAGGAGGAATGAAGTTGAAAATCCAAACCGCTCGTCAGCGCCTTTTGGCGTCG
>CAZRKY010000096.1:0-11610 GCA_964600375.1 uncultured Caulobacteraceae bacterium
GCTACTACGCGCAACCGCCCGCCTATTCAGCGCCGCCGGCCGATCCGGCTTACACGGAAGCCCCGCCGGCCTATCCGCCGCCGGGCTACTACGCGCCCGCCTACGCGCCGCCGGCTGGCTCTAGCGCCGCCGCGGCCAACCGCAGGAAGCCCACGCCGTCGATGACCTCGGCCCGCGCGTTGGGATCGACGCCGGCCCGTTCGCACAGGGCTTCGCCGCCAAGCGTCTTCAGGCTGGAGCGCAGCATCTTGCGGCGTTGGCCGAAGGCGGCGCCGGTCACCTGTTCGAGGGCTGACAGAAGTGCGGCGGGCGGTCTGTCCGCATGCGGATCGAGGCGCACGACCGCGCTGGCGACCTTGGGCGGCGGGGTAAAGGCGCGGGCGGGCAGGTCCATGACCACGCGCGCCGTGCAGACCGCCTGGGAGATCACCCCCAGCCGGCCGTAGGCGTTCGAACCGGGCCGCGCGGCGATGCGGTCGGCGACTTCCTTCTGGAACATCAGGGTCAACGATTTCGGTGTCCACGGTCCGGTCAGCCACTTGATCAGCAGCGGCGTGCCGACGTTGTAGGGCAGGTTGGAGACCAGATGGCCCGTGCGGGAATCAGCGTATTGGGCCAGCAGCGCCGCCTCGTCGACCTCCAGCGCGTCGCCCTCGACGATCACCAGTTTTCCCTCAGATACGGCCTGAAGTTCTTCCAGCAAGGGAATGAACCGACGGTCTTTCTCGACCACGATGACCTTGGAGGCGTCGGTCTCCAGCAGGGCCCGGGTCAGGCCGCCGGGACCGGGGCCGACCTCGATGACGGGCTCGCCGTCGAAGGGACCCGCCAGGCGGGCGATCTTGCGGGTGACATTGAGGTCCAGCAGGAAGTGCTGGCCGAAGCTCTTGCGGGCCAGCAGGTCGTGGGCGGCCAGCGTCTCGCGCAGCGGGGGCAGGGCGTCGATATTCACGCCGATTTCGCCCGTCGTTCAGCGATCTGCGCCGCAAGCTTCACAGCCTGGATGAGGCTGTCGGCCCGCGCGATGCCACGCCCGGCGATGTCGAAGCCGGTGCCGTGGTCGGGCGAGGTGCGCACGATGGGAAGCCCCAGGGTGACGTTCACCCCGCCCCAGAAATCCAGCGTCTTCACCGGGATCAGGGCCTGGTCGTGATAGAGGCAGATCACCGCGTCGTAGGCCTTGCGCGCCTCCTTGTGGAACAGGGTGTCGGCCGGTTTCGGGTCGGTGATGTCGACGCCCTCGGCGCGTAGCCGGGCCACCGCCGGCGCCAACACCTCGATCTCCTCGCGCCCGATCGAGCCGTCCTCGCCCGCGTGCGGGTTCAGGCCCGCCAGGGCCAGGCGCGGCCGGGCGACGCCGAAGTCGCGCTTCAGGGCCGCGGCGGTGACCCGGGCGGTGTGGACGACCTTTTCGGTGGTCACGGCGGCCGGGACCTTCGCCAGCGGGGTGTGAATGGTGACCAGCGCCACCCTCAGGTCCTTGGCCGTCAGCATCATCACCGGGCCCCGGGGACCCTCCAGCGGCGCCTTGGCCGTCAGGTCGGCCAGGAACTCCGTGTGGCCCGGAAACTGGAAGCCGGCTTCGTAGAGCGGGGCCTTGGCGATGGGGGCGGTGACCACGCCCGAAACCTCGCCGGCGAGGGCCAGCTCGGCGCCCTGGACGATCCAGCGCACGATGGCGCCGGCGCGGGTGTCGGCAGTGGATCCGGGGATCAGCTGGCGCTCATCCGGCGAATCAAGAACCGGCAGCACGTGTCGGAAAAGCCTGGCGGCTTCGGCGGGAGACGAAACGCGCTCGACGGTCGGCTCATGGCCGCCGAAGAAGGCCCCCGCCACGCTGTCGAGGTCGCCGATGACGACGAAGGCGGGGCCGGTCTCGCGCAGGGCCTGCCAGGCCTTGACCACGATCTCCGGCCCGACGCCGGCCGGATCCCCCAGCGTCAGGGCGAGGGGGGCCGTCCGGCTCACCGATATTCGATCATCGCCGAGTTGCGCAGGTCACGCAGGTAGCGCTTGGCCAGCATGGACAGCTGCTGCCCGAACAGGCGGCTGCCGATCTGGTCGCGGGTCGGCACGCCGGCCGCGGACAGGCGTCGGCCGCAGACGGCCAGCAGATGCACGCCCACGGGCGAGCGGACCGGGGCGCTGACCGCGCCGTCGGCGAGATCGGCGATGGCGGCCTGGAATTCCGGGGCCAGGGCCGCGACGTCCTGCTCGCCCAGCTCGGAGGACAGGACATTGGCCTTGCCGGCCTGTTCGCCGATGTTGTCGCAGGTGATGCCGGACTGGATGGCGGCCAGGCGGGCGACGGCGGCGTCGACCTCTTCCTGGGGGGCGTCAGGGGCGAGGCGGAGGGCCGCCTGCTTCAGCGTCACCATCTGGGTGCCGCCGCCGGTGCGCTTTTCGCGCAGGTAGACGATCCACACGCCGTCGCGGGTCGGGATTGGGCGCGACAGCTGGCCCGGCTCCATGTTGGTCAGCGCCATCTCGACCTCGGGGGCCATGTCGCCGGACATCACCCAGCCGGCGTCGCCGCCGTTGACAGCTGAGGGCGCGGTTGAGAACTGGCGGGCAACCGCCTGGAAGGGGGCGCCTTTCACCAGCTGCTCGACCAGTTGGTCGGCGCCGGTCATGGCCTCGGACATGCCGCCCACCTGGGCCGCGTCGAGATAGACCTCGCCGATCAGGAACTGGGGCCGCGAGGCGGCCGCGGACATGCGGGCGAGGGCGGCGTCGATCTGGTCCTCGCCGATGCGGGCGCGGTTGCGGAACTTCTCGCTGACCAGGATGCGCCAGCCCAGCTGGGCGCGGATCTGGGAGCGCAGGGTCTCGTGGCTGACCCCGGCCTGGTCGAGCACGACGTAGAGCGCCTCGGCGGTGGAGTTGTTCGACTGGGCGATGCCGGCGATTTCCTCGTCCACCTGGGCGTCGGGGATGTTCACCTGGAAGCGCTTGAGCTCCTGCATCTGCAGCCGCTCGTCGACCAGCGAGCGCAGCGCCTGTTGCTGGATCTGGGGCAGGTTCTGCTCGGTGACCCGCACGCCGGACGTGGCGATGATCAGCGTCATGCGCTGGCGCAGGTCGTAGGAGGTGATGATCTCGTCATTGACGACAGCGGCCACGCCTTCGCCCATCGGGCGGGTGGTGGGGGCTTCGGGGACGGGAGCGAGGTCTTGAGCGACAGTGGCGCTCGCCGAAATCGCCGCGAGCGAGCAGGCCGCCGCGAAAAGCATTCGACGCATTCTGGATCTGTTTCCTCTCATGGCCACGGTCCCGGCGCTCGAGCAGACGCGGTTACCGGCGGTCATTGTCTCTGTATCCTGCGTTGCCAAGTGTGGCGAGGTTTAGGCGGAAGAACACGGACTCGGAAGGCTTCAGCGCGCCGACGCGCGTGTCGTTGCGCTCATACACCAATTCCAGCCGCAGGCATTCGTCCTGATAGAGCAGGCCCAGTTCGGACCGGCGCCAGTTGTCGGTCTCGATATCGAAGTGGCCGCGGAAAGTGAAACCCCAGTTGCGGGTGACCAGCACCTCGCCGCCGGCCTCGACCTCCTCGCGGCGCACGCGGGTCGGGTCGAAGGCGTCGGCGTCGTCCACCAGGTAGCGGATGTAGCCGCGGGTGCGCGAGGTGGTCCAGTCGGCGGCGAACTCGCTGCGCTTGACGTCGCCGGCCTCGTCGATGCGGGCCCGGGTCCAGGCGTTGACGCCGGGCAGGGGCGTGATGGAAGCGGCCACGATCCAGTCCGAGGCCTGGCGGCGGAAGCCGCTCTCCTGCGGGAAGGCGCGCTCCTCGTCGGTGCGGAAGGTGCGGCCGATGAAGGTGCGGGCCTCGCGGTCGCCGAACTCGCCCCAGGTCCACTTGGCCTGCACGCCCAGCGTCGCCCGCGCGCCGCCCTCGTAGAGGTCGAAGCCCGGGAAGCGGTCGGCGCGGAACAGGTTGGTGTCGTCGACTTCGACCACCAGGCTGTCCTCGTTGGGGATGTTGGTGGTGGTGTCGCTGCGCGGCGAGACGGCGATCTGGGCCATCGGCTCGACCACCAGGGTGGCGTCGCCGAAGCGGCGGAAGAGCGGATAGCGGACGTCCAGCCCGCCGGTGACGTTGGCGCGCGTGTCGGACTCGTCGCCCACGCCGGGCACGTCGGAGAGCGAGTAGGCGTCGGCCCGCGCGGTCAGGAACGGCTCGAAGCGGATCCCGGCGTTGGTGGTGAAGGCGCGGCGCCAGTCGACCTCGGCCGAGGCGCGGCGGCTGTCGATGCCGGCGATGCGCGGCGCGAAGGGGTTGAGGAACTCCTCACTGCGTTCCAGCGCCACGGCCGAGCCGAACACGCGCAGGCGGCCGCCGGCGATCGCCTGCCGCGGCTCCCAGCGCGCCTCGATCAGGGGCGCGACCACCGGCAGGGCGTCGTCGTCCTCGGGCAGGCGGATGGCGGAGTTGAGCGGGTCGGTCTCGAAGCGCAGGCTCTGGAAGTGCACGGCCGCGAACGAGATGTAGGAGCGGTCGGTCTGGCGCACCGTGTAGATCTGGCTGAGCAGGCGGCGGCTGTCGCTCGAGAACAGGCCGCGCTGCTGGTAGACGCCCGAGCGCGAGTAGCGGTCGAAGAAGGTGTCGTCCGAGGCGTACTCGAGCCCGAAGCCCCAGCGCCAGTTGCGGTCGATGTTGAAGCGGCCGTCGGCCAGGACGTAGCCGCGCGAAGCGGCGTCGCCGAACTTGTCGCCGTCGTTGTCGAAGTCGCGCTCGTAGGTGTAGCCCACCCGCGCCTCGACCTCGCCCGACCAGAACCGGCGGCGGTACTCCAGGTTCAGCAGCGGGTTCACGTTGGAATTGATCTGCGGCGAGATCGTCAGGTCTTCGTAGGGCGAGCGCACCCACAGGTATGGTTGGGTGTAGGAGACGCCGCGGCCGTTATCGACCTCGATCAGCGGCATCAGGAAACCCGACGCCCGCTCGGCCGAGGGGTCCGGGTGCCAGAACACGGGCGCGTAGAACACCGGCACCCCGAACAGGCGCACCACGGCGTTGCGGTAGTAGACCACCCGGTCGGTGCGGTCCTGGACCACCTTGTCGGCGACGATGTCGAAGCTGGGGGTCTTGGGCGTGCCGTCCGGCTTGCAGATGTCGCAGGGGGTGAAGATCGCCCGGTTCAGCTCGTTGATCATCTCGCTGCGGCGCACGGCCGAGGCGGCGGCGAGCTTGTAGCCGTCCTGCAGGCGGGCGGCGAAGCCGGTGGCGACGCCGGCACGCAGCTCTTCGTCCAGCGCGATCTCGTCGGCGTACTGCACCGTGCCGTCGGGGTTGATGATCTGGGCGTTGCCCCGGGCGGTCACCAGGCCGGTGTCCTGCTCGTAGGTGATCTCGTCGGCGCGCAGGGTGCGGCCGCGATAGCGGCCCTGGACATGGCCTCGGGCGACGATGCGGTGGTTCTCGCGGTCCTCGCCGACCGTGTCGGCCTCGAGGTAGAAGCCGTCTTCGCGCAGGCCGTCGGGACCGGGAGTGGTGGCGGTGGCGCGGGGGCCGTCGGCGGGCGCGCCCGAACCCTCGCCGGACTCGGCTTCAACACGGTTGGAGGCGAAGGCCGGGGCGGTCTCTTCCGGGGTCCACTGGACGGTCCAGTCGCGGGCCACGGCGGGCGCGGTCCAGGTCAATCCCAGGACGGCGGCCAGCGAGCCCAACAGCGCGCGCGGAGACACCAGCCCGGAGGCTTTATAGGTCCCACACTCGCGCGGTGCGCCCGCGTCGCTCATTCGTAAACCTGACTGTCCGCCAAGGGGGTGATTCGACGCCCCCCGTTTCAACCGTCTTCCGTATAGGTGAGCAAGGTAAGCGCCGAAAGTAGGGCAAGCAGCGGAGGCGTCCATCCGGCGAGGAAAGGCGGGATGATTTCGGCCTTGCCCAGGGCCGCCGTCAGCTCGTTGAAGAAGAAGAACAGGAAGCCGAGCGCCACGCCCGAGGTCGCCAGCACCGCTAGGCCGCCCAGCCGCATCAGTCTGAGCGAGAAGGCCGCCCCCAGCACCGACATCGCCGCGAACAGCACGGGCATCGCCAGAAGTTGCTGGAATCTCAACCGGTAAGCCGTGGCGGTGAAACCGGCGCTTTCAATGCGATTGATGGCGCCGGGCAGGGCCCAGAAGGGTACGGCGGTCGGTTCGGCGAACTTCTCGTAGGCGGTCGCGGGGTCGAGGGTCGAGGGGATCGACAGGGTGCGGTAGCGCACCGCCTGCTGGCCGGGGCCGGCTTCGCGCGCGTCGGTCAATTGCCAGAAACCGCGCTTCAGCACGGCCATTTTCGCCTCGATGCGGCGCGAGAACTCCAGCCGTCCCTGGGAATCAGCCGTGTAGACGAACATCGAGACGTCCTGCAGCCGGTCGCCCGGGCGGATGCGCGAACGGGCGTGGATGACCACCTGGGTGCGGCCGTCGCCCTGGCGCAGCCAGGTGTCGGTGGGCCGGGGCGCACCAGGCTTGGCGCTGAGCCGGGCGGCGGCGATGTCGTACTGGCCGTCCAACCACGAGGCCCCGGGGCTGAGCGCCAGCACCGCGACCACGCCCACCAGGAAGGCTGCGCCGGCGGCGGGGAAGATGAAGCGCCAGGCCGAGACCCCGGCGGCGCGCATGGCCACCAGTTCGCTGCGCCGGTTCAGGTTCACATAGGCCGCCAGCACCCCGAACAGGAAGGCGAAGGGCAGAAGCAGAAGGATCAGGTTGGGCGAGCGCAGCAGCGTCAGGCCCAGGGTCTCGATCACCGAGGTGTCGGTGCCCGCGGTGGTGTTGCGCGAGATCTCGACGAAATCGATCAGCATGACAACGGCCGAGATGATGGCCAGGGCCCCGGCCACCGCCCACAGGGTGCGGACCAGGACGTAGCGCTCGATGCGGGTCAGGCGCAGGCGCAGCAGGTCCAGCCCGCCGGGACGCTCGGAGGCGCTCATGCCGCCGCTCCCGCCAGGGCCGCCGCGGGCGCGCGCGCCTTGGGCATTTCCAGCTTCTCGCGCAGCAGGGCGCGCAGGCACAGGATGATCGGCACGATCGGCACGAGGTACTGCAGGACGTTCAGCCAGACGCCTTCGGCCGCCAGCGGCTCGACCCCGAAGCCGAGCACGCGGATCACCACCGCGGCGACCGCGGCCTGGGCGATGCGCCGGCCATAGCCCAGGCGGCTGAACGGCCCGCCGAGGACGGCCCACAGGGCCAGGATCATGAAGGTGATCGGATAGATGGCCGAGGCGATGCGGCTGTTGGCCTCGGCGTAGAGGTCTTCCTTGTCCTTGCGCTCGCGTTGGATGGTCAGGTTGGGCGCCAGCAGCTCATGCAGCCAGCGGTCGGACTTCTTGAGGCGGAAGGCGGTGTCGCCCGACAGGAAGGGCGACAGGTCGAAGACGTAATCGTCGAATGACAGGTAATTCAGGACGCCCGTCTTGGAGAACTCCTGGCTGGAGCCGCGCCGCATCACCAGGGTCGGCACGTCGCCATTGGTGACGATGCGGCCTTCCTGGGCGGTGTAGGCCGTCGCGCCGTTGGGCTGCTGGATATGGATGAAGACGTTCTTCAGCAGGCCGTTCTGCTCGATTCGCTGGACATAGACGGTCAGGTTGTCGCCGGCCTGGACGAACTGGCCTTCCTTGACGAACACGGCCGCCGCCTGGGTTCTCGCCCGGTAAAGCTCCTCATGCATGGCCCGGTAGAGCAGGGGCTGGATCCACAGGTTCAGGAACAGCGCCAGGAACGAGATCATCGCCGCCAGCCGGATGGCGGGCGAGAACAGCCGCCAGCGGGTCATCCCCCCGGCCTGGCAGACCACCAGCTCGTTGTCCTGCTGCAGGCGGTTGAGCGCGATCAGCCCGCCCACGAACACCGCGATGGGCAGGATCATGGACAAGAGGCGGGGCAGGGCGAAGAGCGTGACCTTGACCAGAACCCAGGCGCTCTGGCCGCGCTCGACGATGACGTCCAGGGTCGAAAGGCTCTGGCTCAGCATGGCCACGGCGGTCAGGGCCGCGATCGCCCAGGCGATCGGGATGAGCAGCTGGCGGAACAGGTATCGCTCGACGAAAGTCATAAAATCCGGGAGGCCGTTGGCCCGGTCAGGGCATGGCTGTATTACACGGCGGAATCCCGGGGCGAAAGCCGCCGTGGAAGCCTGATTTTCCCCGCGAAGTCGCGGGTTTCTGGAGTTCTGCAATGAAGATCGAGTTCGTCGGGGCCCCCTCCGGCTCCGCCGCTGTCGCCGTGCTGGCGTTCGACGGCGCCGCCCTGGCCGGTCCGGCCGCGACCTGGGACAAGGCCGCGGGCGGGGCGCTTGGCCGCGCCATCGGCGCCGGGCGCTTCACCGGCGCCAAGGGACAGAGCCTGGTGCTGCCGGCCCCGGCGGGCCTTGAGGCCACCCACCTGGTCGCCATCGGCGCGGGCAAGGCGGACGGCTTCGACGATCTCGCGCTCGAGAACGCGGCGGCCAGCGCCTTCGGCTCGGTCAAGTCGTCGGGGACCGCGGCGCTCGCCATCGACCTGTCTGATCTGTCCCCTGAACAGGCGGCGCGCGCCGGCTTCGCGGTTCGTCTGGGCTCCTACCGTTTCGACAAGTACCGCACGACCGAGAAGCCCGAGTCCAAGCCGTCGGTGACCCTGGTCCAGATCGTCACCGCCAACCCGGCCGCGGCCGCCAAGGCCTTCGATTCCTTCGACGCCGTCGCCGACGCGGTGCTGTTCGCGCGCGACTTGGTGACCGAACCGTCAAATGTTCTGTATCCGGAAGAATATGCGCGCCGCTGCAAGGCGCTCGAGAAGCTGGGCCTCGAGGTCGAGGTCCTGGGCGAGGCCGAGATGACCAGGCTGGGCATGGGCTCGCTGCTCTGCGTCGGCCAGGGCTCGCGCCGCGAAAGCCAGATGGTCGTCATGCGCTGGAACGGCGACAAGGCCTCCAAGGCCGCGCCGGTCGCCTTTGTCGGCAAGGGCGTGACCTTCGACACCGGCGGCATCTCCATCAAGCCCGCCGAGGGCATGGAGGACATGAAGTTCGACATGGGCGGGTCGGCGGCCGTGGTGGGCGTCATGCATGCGCTGGCCGGCCGCAAGGCCAAGGTCAACGCCGTGGGCCTGGTTGGCCTGGTCGAGAACATGCCCGACGGCGCCGCCATCAAGCCGGGCGACGTGGTCACCTCCATGTCGGGCCAGACCATCGAGGTCATCAATACCGACGCGGAGGGCCGCCTCGTGCTGGCCGACGTGCTCTGGTACGCCCAGGACCGCTTCAAGCCCCGCTACATGGTCGACCTGGCCACCCTGACCGGCGCCATGATCATCGCGCTCGGCCACGACTACGCCGGCTGCTTCTCCAACGACGACACCCTGTCCGACCAGCTGCTGGCGGCGTCGAAGGCCACCGGCGAGCACCTGTGGCGCATGCCGCTGACCCCGCTCTACGAAAAGCAGATCGAGAGCGAGATCGCCGACATGAAGAACACCGGCGGCCGTCCGGGCGGTTCGATCACCGCGGCCCTGTTCCTGCAGAAGTTCGTCAACGGCGTGCCCTGGGCGCACCTCGACATCGCCCCGACCGCCTGGCGCAAGAACACCACCAACCCGGTCTCGCCCCAGGGCGCCTCGGGCTACGGCGTGCGCCTGCTCGACCGCTTCGTGGCCGACAACTTCGAAGCCTGAGATGGCTGAGGGCCCGGAAACCGGCGGCGCCTGCGAGGTGTGGTTCTACCACCTGGAGCAGGCGACGCTGGACCGCGTCCTGCCCGAACTGCTCGAGAAGACTCTTTCGAAGGGCTGGCGCGCGCTGGTCCGCGCCACGACCCCGGAGCGGATCGAGCACCTGGACGGCTGGCTGTGGGCCTGGAAGGACGACAGCTTCCTGCCCCACGGCACGGCGTCCGAGCCCAATCCCGACCGCCAGCCGATCATCCTGACCACGGAAATGGGCAACCCGAACGCCGCTCAGGCGCTGTTCATCGTGGATGGGGCCGAGTGTGGGCCCCTGGATGAGTACGAGCGATGCATCCTTTTGTTCGATGGACGCGACGAAACCGCCCTGACCCAGGCGCGCGCGCGATGGAAGGCCTTCGCGGCCGCTGGGCAGCCGTCGTCCTACTGGCGGCAGAACGAGCGCGGCGGCTGGGAGAAAAAGGCCTAGGCTTCGCGCCGAAGACCCTCGTGGCCGGCGTGGTCCTGCTCAGCGCCTGCGCCAGCAACCCGGCCGGCGTCGCCACCCGCGACACCTTCGCCCAGCCCGACGCGCCCGCGCGCCTCTACGCCGGCGTCGCGTCGCCTGCGACGCCGGACACCTGCGGCGCGGCCCACCTGGCCTGGATGATCGGGAGGCCGCGCACCGAGATCCCTGTCCCCGTGGACCTGTCCAATCGCTGGGTCCGCTCCTCCGCCGCCCCGACCCCGCCCGGCGTGCGGCCCGAGCGGCTGAACATCGTCTACGACCCCGTCACCCAGCGCGTGCAGGCCGTGGCCTGCGGCTAGAGGAGATCGCCCATGAAACCCCTGTTCGTCGCCGCCGCCCTGGCGCTAGCCGCCTGCAGCTCGATGGCCGCGCCCGCCGATCCGGCGCCGCCGCCGGCCGCCGAGGCGCCGGACCAGTGCAACGCCTCGCAATACCAGTCCCTGGTGGGCACGAAGATCACCGACCTGCCGGCCAAACCGGAAGGCGCCGTCTGGCGTCAGGCCTGCACCCAGTGCCCGGTGACGATGGATTTCAACGCGCGACGGATGAACATCTTCTTCGACAAGGACACCGAAGTGATCAAGCAGGTGCGGTGCGGCTAACCCCCTCGTGTGATGACGGGACGGCCGGGAGGGGGTAGGCGGGGCCAACCCTCGCAAAGGCCTCCCCATGACCGCTCCACGCATCCTCCTCTTCGCCGGCTCCCTGCGCACCGGCTCGTTCAACCGCCGGCTCGCCGACCTGGCCGAAACGTGCCTGACCGCTGCCGGGGGCGAGGTCGATCACATCAGCCTGCGCGACTATCCCATGCCGATCTACGACGGCGACGAGGATGCGGCGGACGGCCCGCCGGAGGCCGCCAGGGCCCTGCATGCAAAGTTCTGCGCCGCCCAGGGCATCTTCATCGTCAGCCCCGAGTACAACGCAGGCACGCCGCCGCTGCTCAAGAACGCGATCGACTGGGTCAGCCGTGTGCGCGACCACGGCGGCCAGCCCGCCGCCTTCGAACGCCCCGCCTTCGCCATCGCCTCCGCCTCGCCCGGCGGCCTGGGCGGCTACCGCGGCCTGATGGCCCTGCGCCAGACCCTGGTGCTGCAGCTGGGCGCGGTGGTCGTGCCCCAGATGGTCAGCGTGTCGAAGGCCCACGAGGCCTTCGAGGAGGACGGGTCGCTGAAGGATGAGCGCAGCGCGGGCTTCCTGCGGGTGCTGAGCGAAAAGCTGGTGAAGCTGGCGCAGGGGGTGGAGGTGTTCACCGACTGACGGCGCGACTCCTTCCCTCAGGAGGGAAGGAGGTCCCAGCGCATCGGAGCCGAAGGCGGAGATCCTTGCGCTGGAGGATGAGTGGAATGCGCGTCAGCGCAACCCTTCCAACCCGCAACTCCGCACCGTCGCCGGCGGGCTGACGCCCGTCTTACTCATCCTCCAGCGTGGGCCTACCCCCC
>CAZRKY010000097.1:0-11559 GCA_964600375.1 uncultured Caulobacteraceae bacterium
TCCACCACGTGGAATTCCCGGACGGCAAGAAGATCATCGTCCTGTCGGAAGGCCGCCTGGTGAACCTCGGCAACGCCACGGGCCACCCGTCCTTCGTCATGTCGGCCAGCTTCACCAACCAGACGCTGGCGCAGATGGACCTGTGGGCCAATCGCACCACCAAGGCCTATGAGAACAAGGTCTACGTCCTGCCCAAGCACCTCGACGAGAAGGTGGCCATGCTCCACCTCGAAAAGCTGGGCGCCAAGCTGACCAAGATGACCGCCGAGCAGGCCGCCTACATCGGCGTCAAGCCCGACGGCCCCTTCAAGTCGGACCACTACCGCTACTAGGCCGAAGCAGGCCAAGGTCGTCCCATGCCGCTGGCCCTCATCCTCTCAAGCCACGTCGCCGGCAGCCGCGTTGGCGGCATGGCGCAGGCCCTGGCGCTGGCGCCGTTCGGGATCGATCCGGTGGTGGCGCCGACCGTGCTGTTCGGCCGTCATCCCGGCTGGGGGGCGCCCGGCGGCGGGGCGGTGGATACGGCGACCTTCGCGGGCGTGCTGGACGGGATCGAGGCCAATGGCCTGCTAGCCCTGACCGACCTGGTGATCTGCGGCTATTTCGCCTTTGTCGGCCAGGTCGAGGTTGCCGCCGCCGCCATCGACCGGGTCCGGGCCACGGCCGCCCGGCCAGTGGTGGTCGTCGACCCAATCATGGGCGACGAGGGTTCCGGGCTCTATGTGAAGCCCGACGTGGCCGAGGCGATCACGGCGCTGCTGGTCCCGCGCGCGGACTGGCTGACGCCCAATGCCTGGGAGCTGAACCGGCTGACGGGCCTGCCGGTGGGCTCGGCCGCCGAGGCCGTGGCCGCCGCGCGATCCCTGGGCAGCAACGTGCTGGCCACCTCCGTCCCATGCCACGAGGGCGAGATCGGGATGGTCTGCGCCACCGCCGAGGCCGCCGCCCGCTACTGCCACCGCCAGCTCGAGCAGGTTCCGCACGGGACAGGCGACCTGGTCACCGCGGTGCTGGCCGCCGGCTTGCTGAACGGCGGCGAGCCCTTCGCCGCCGCCGAACGCGCCGCCCGCGCCGTCGCCGAGACGGTCGAGGCCGCGGCCCAATGGGGCTCGCCCGAGTTGCCGCTGGTCGCGCTGGGGGAGAGGCTGGTGCATCCCACCGCCGCGCTTGGTGTAGAACGGTTGCCATGACCGAGATTCACGGCTTCGCCCCCAGTCGATTCTCCGAGGTGAAGGACGCCTTCGCGGCGCAGTTCGCCGAGGGCCTCGAGCTGGGCGCGCGCTTCACCGTCTGCATCGAGGGCGAGGTCGTCGTCGACCTGATCGGCGGCTTCATGGACCGGGCCAGGACGCGGGCCTGGGACGAGCGCACCCTGGCCCCGGTGTTCTCGACCGGGAAGGCGGTCATGGCCCTGATGATGGCGCGGCTGGTCGACCAGGGGCGCCTCGACTACGACACCACCATCGCCAGCGTCTGGCCGGAATTTGGCCAGAACGGCAAGGAATTCATCACCGTAGGCCAGCTGCTGTCGCACCAGGCGGGACTGCCCGGGTTCGCGGTCAGCCAGGACCCGTCGATCTGGTACGACTGGCGCGCGGTGCTCGAGACCCTGGCCGCCCAGGCGCCGATGTGGCCGCCCGGGACCGCCTCTGGCTATCACCCGGTCACCGTCGGCTATCTCGCCGCCGAGGTGTTCCGTCGCATCGACGGCCGGCGCATGAGCGCGGCCTTGCGCGAGGACCTGGCGCTGCCCTTCAACCTCGATCTCTGGCTGGGCCTGCCGGAATCCGAGCACGACCGCCTGCCAGACATCCAGAAGCCGCCCGCCCCGCCGATGCTGGGCGAGATCGACGCGATCAAGCGCGCCGCCTTCCTGGACCGCGGGTCCTCGCCGGGCGGCAAGGGAATGGCGGACTGGCGCAAGCTGGACGTTCCCTCCACCCACCTTCACGCCACCGCGCCGGCGCTGGCCAAGCTCATGGGCGTGGTGGCCAACGGCGGCATGCTGGAAAGCACCTCGGTGCTGGGCCAGATGACCGTCGCCAAGGCGACGCGCGAGCGGATCAGCGGGCCTGACAAGGTGTTGCCCTTCACCCTTTCCTGGGCCGCCGGGTTCCTGCGTAACGCGGGCCTGAACGTCTACGGCCCCGGGGAGCTGACCGTGGGCCATTCGGGATGGGGCGGCAGCTGCGCCTTCGCCGATCCGGAGACCCACGTGTCGGGAGCCTATGTCATGAACAAGCAGTCGCCCTACCTGCTGGGAGACCCCCGCCCCGTCCGCCTGATCCAGGCGCTCTACGAGGCGCTCTAGGCCAACGGCTGGGCCTTGCCCCTGGGGACTGTCGCCGCCGCGATGGCCGAGGCGGCGAAGCCGAACACCGCCGCGATGCCCATGCAGATCCGGAAGCCGAGCCGGAACGCATCCTTCTCGGCGTCGGAGACCGCGCCGTCAAAGCCGCCGCCGCCCATCACCGCCGCCAGCCGCGAGGCCGACGTGGCCAGGCTGCCGTCCACGGCCCAGGCGAAGGCCAGGCTGATCACCAGGGTCATCACCGCCACCGCGGTCATTCCGCCGACGCGGGCCGCGGCGTTGTTGACGCCCGACGCCAGGCCGGTGCGGTCGGGATCGACCGAGGCGAACAGGGCCGCGGTCAGGGGCGCCACCGTCAGGGTCATGCCCACCGCCAGGGTCAGCATGGCCGGGAACCAGCGGGTCCAGTAGTCGGCCCCCGCCTCGGGCCAGATCATCAATGCGAACCCGACCGCCGTGATCGCCGGCCCCGCGACCAGGAAGGGCCGGGGCCCCAGCCGGTCGGCCAGCCGTCCCACGTAGGGCGAGCCCAGACCCATGACGGCCGCGAAGGGCAGCAGGCCGGCGCCCACCTGGGCGGCGCTGACTCCGTCCACCCGCATCCACTCGTAGGGCAGCAGATAGAGGACGCCGCTGAGCGCGAAATAGAGCGCGAAGGTCATCAGGGTGACGCCGGTGAAGGCGCGGAAACGGAACATGTCCAGGGGCAGCATCGGATGCCGCGCACGGCGCTCCACCGCGATGAAGGCGGCCGTCGCCACGCCCGCGCCGGCCATCACCGCCCAGAACCGCAGGGACAGGAGGCCCCAGTCGACCGCGGCGCTCAGTCCCCAGCCCGCCAGGGCCAGGGCCGTGGCCGCCAACACCGCGCCCAGCCAGTCCGGCGGCCCGGCCTCGTGGTCGCGGCTTTCGGGGATGGCGATCAGCGCCAGGACCACCGCGGCCAGGGCCACCGGCGCATTGATCAGGAAGATGGCGCGCCAGCTGACGGCGTCCGTCAGCCAGCCCCCCAGCACCGGCCCGAGCGCGCCGCCGATGGCGCTGGCCCCCGCCCAGACGCCGAAGGCGCGGCCCCGCTCGTGGGGACCGAAACAGACGGGAATGAGGGCGAGCGAGGTGGGGACGAGCAGGGCGGCCCCCAGGCCCTGGAGGATGCGGCCGGCGACCAGGTTCTCGGCCGTCCAGACGGCGCCGCACAGCAGCGAGGCGAGCGTGAAGATCCCCACCCCGACCAGGAACACCAGCCGGCGGCCATAGCGGTCGCCCGCCGCGCCCCCGACGAGCACCAGCGCGCCCAGCACCAGCAGATAGCCGTTCACCACCCACTGGATCAGGCCGGCGCCGGCCTTCAGATCGCCCTGGATCGAGGGCAGGGCGACGCCGACGATGGAGCCGTCGATGAAGGCGAGGCTGGAGCCCAGGATGATGGCCGCCAGCGCCAGGCCCTTGCGGCTGCGCGGCGCGGGCTCGGCGCCGCCGTCCGGCGTGAACACCAGGCGCGGCTTGGCGGCCGGGTCAGGCGCGCCCGGGTTTCGGGGTTTCGGGGGTCTGCTCATCAGCCATATCTTGCCCCATGGGGTCCATCGGCGCGACCAGGCATTCCTCAAAGGTGTCGACCGGGCCGACGAGGGCCGCGCGCGAGGCCCTGAGCCGCTTGAACGCGCCGATGGCGAAGACGGTGGCGCCGGCCCAGATGAAGCCGAAGGACACGGCGCGCAGGGTCCCGAAGGCCTCGCCCTGGCTGATCCCGATGATGAAGCTGATGGTCGGGGCGAAGAACTGCAGGAAGCCCATGGTCGACAGCGGCATGCGCCGCGCCGCCCAGGAAAACAGCATCAGCGGCATGACGGTGAACGGCCCCGCTAGCAACAGCCAGAAGGCGGTCTGGGGGCTGTCGAAGAAGTGGCCCGACCCGTTGGCGGTGATGAACCACAGGTAGGCGATGCCCGGCAGGGTCAGGAACAGGCACTCGATGAACAGGCCGGTTTGGGCGTCGGCCTTCACGGACTTGCGGATGATGCCGTAGGCGCCGAACGAGAAGGCCAGGGTCAGCGAGATGATCGGCGCGTGGCCCAGCGCCAGGGCCTGCAGCCCCACCCCGATGGCGGCCAGCACGATGGCCGCCTGTCCCCAGCGGTCGATGCGCTCGCGGAACAAGACCGCGCCGGCGGCCATGTTGAGCAGCGGGTTGAGGTAATAGCCGAGGCTGGTCTCAAGCGTGTGGCCGTTGTTCACCGACCAGACGAACAGGGTCCAGTTAGCCGCGATCAGCGCGGTCGACAGCGCCAGCAGCGCCAGGGTCTTCGGCTGGCTGAACACCTGCCAGACCTGCGTCCCCTGTTTGGCCAGCAGCACCAGCACGCCGGCCCACAGCACCGACCAGACGGCGCGGTGTCCCATGATCTCCCAGGCGTCGGCGCCGGCGTGGCCCATCTGCTGGAAGACCAACGGCGCCAGTCCCCAGATGCCGTAGCAGGACACGCCCGCGATCAGGGCGGCGCGGGCTTGCGGATAGTCCTGCGTCTGGCCGAACTGGGGCGTCGCGGCGGTCACGCCAGCTGCGGCGCCAGGACACCCTCGCGGTCGAGCAGCTGCGCGATCTGGACGGCGTTGAGCGCCGCGCCCTTGCGCAGGTTGTCGGACACGACCCACAGGTTCAGTCCGTATTCGACGGACGGGTCCTTGCGGATACGGCTGACGAAGACGCTGAAATCGCCCGCCGCTTCCTTGGGCGTGATGTAGCCGCCGTCTTCGTGCTTATCGATCACCTGAACGCCGTCGGCCTCGCGCAGGATGGCGCGCGCCTCGTCGGCGTCGAGCGGGCCGTCGAATTCGACGTTCACCGATTCCGAATGGCCCACGAAGACCGGGACCCGCACGCAGGTCGCGGTCATGGCGATGGAGGGGTCGAGGATCTTGTGCAGCTCCTCGATCATCTTGGTTTCCTCGCCCGTGTAGCCGTCGTCGCCGAAGGGGCCGATGTGGGGGATGAGGTTGAAGGCGATCTGCTTGGTGAAGGTCTTGGGCTCGGACGGGCCGAGCACGAAGACGCCCTTGGTCTGCTCCCACAGCTCGTCCATGCCGGCCTTTCCGGCGCCGGAGACCGACTGGTAGGTCGAGACCACCACGCGCTTGATCGGCACGGCGTCATGCAGCGGCTTGAGGGCCACCACCAGCTGGGCGACCGAGCAATTCGGATTGGCGATGATGTTCTTCTGGCGCGCGTCCCAGACGGCGCCGGGGTTCACCTCGGGCACGATCAGCGGCACCTGCGGGTGCATGCGCCAGGCTGAGGAGTTGTCGATCACGATCGGGCCGGCGGCGCCGATCTTCTCGGACCAGGCCTTGGACACCGTCGCGCCGGCGCTCATCAGCACGATGTCGACGGTGGAGAAGTCGAACTGTTCGAGGTCCTGGGCCATGAGCGTGCGGTCGGCGAAGGCGACCTCCATGCCCATCGACTTGCGCGAGGCGATGGCGTGGATTTCCGAGATCGGGAACTCCAGCTCCTCGAGCACGGCCATCATCTCGCGGCCTACCGCGCCCGTGGCGCCCACGACGGCGACGCGATAGCTCATGGGACAGTCTCCGAGGGGTGCAGGCGCGCGGCCGGTCCACGCAGGTTCTCATGTAGGCCCTCGCGCGCCGGACGCAACGGGATTCCCGCGGGGCGCGCCTGCAATTTCCTTATGGGCGCATAAGGGAATGCGGGGGCGGGTTTGCAGGCGCCGCGGCGCGCGTTATCGCAGGGGCGATGACAACCGTGCGCGCCGCCTACGACCGCCTGCTGAAGGACGGCCGTATCAATCCCGATCCCGGCCAGGCGGCGGCGGTCGAGGCCCTGGCGCGGGTCGGGCGCGATCTGAAGCCCGCGACGTCGAGGTGGCGGCCCTTCGCCAAGGCGCCGGCGGCGGTTCGCGGCGTCTACCTGTGGGGACCGCCCGGGCGCGGCAAGTCCATGCTCATGGACCTGTTCTTCGATGCCGCCCCGGTCGACCGGAAGCAGCGTCGCCACTTCCACGCCTTCATGGCCGAGGTCCACGCCCTGGTGCGCCAGTGGCGCGAAGGGACGCCCGCCCAGCGCAAGGCGGCCTTCGGCCTCCACCGGGGGGACGATCCGATCGAGCCGGTCGCGACGGTGATCGCCGCCGAGGCCCGGCTGCTGTGCTTCGACGAGCTGCAGGTCACCGACATCGCCGACGCCATGATCCTGGGCCGGCTGTTCGAGGCGCTGTTCGACAAGGGCGTGACCCTGGTGGCCACCTCGAACCGCCCGCCCGATGATCTCTACAAGGACGGCATCAACCGCCAGCTCTTCACCCCCTTCATCGGGCTGATCCGCGACCGGTGCGACGTGGTGCAGGTCGCCGGGCCGCGGGACTTCCGGCTGGATCGCATGCTGGGCCGGGCGGTCTATTTCTCGCCGATCACCGGGGACGCGACGGCGCGCTTCGACGAGCTTTGGCGCGACCTGACGGATGTGAACCGCGAGATCGGCGCGGCGGTCGAGGTCCTGGGCCGGCGGCTGGAGTTCCCCCGCGCCGTGGGCGGGCAGCTGCGCGCCACCTTCGACGACCTGTGCGTCCAGCCGCTGGGGCCCCAGGATCACCTGGCGATCGCCGCGCGATTCCACACGGTGTTCCTGGAGGGCGTTCCAGTCCTGGGACCCGAGCACCGCAACGCCGCCAAGCGGCTGGTGACCCTGATCGACGCCCTCTACGAGGACCGGGACCGGCTGGTGGTGCTGGCCGAGGCCGAGCCCGAGGCGTTGTATCGTCTGGGCGACGGGTCCTTTGAATTCGAGCGCACCGCCTCACGCCTGCGCGAAATGCAGTCCGCGGCCTATCTGAAGGATCCGCACGCCTAGGCCAGACAAGGGAAATCGCCATGTCGAAATCCGAATTCGTCTCAGACGCCGTCGCCGCCTACGTCCAGACATTCGGCGCCCGCGAGCACCCGGCGCTGGCCCGCTGCCGTCTCGACACCAACGGCATGGGCGGGCTGGCGAACATGCAGATCAGCCCCGAGCAGGGCGCCGTGATGCAGGTGCTGACCCGCGCCATCGGCGCGCGGCGAGCCATCGAGATCGGTGTCTTCACCGGCTATTCCTCGACCGCCACGGCCCTGGCCATGAAGGCGATGCACGGGCGCGCGTGCGAATTGGTCGCCTGCGATATCTCCGACGAGTACCTGGCCAAGGCGCGATCCTACTGGGCCGATGCCGATGTCGCCGATGTGATCACCCCGCGCATCGGCCCCGCCGTCGAGAGCCTGGACGCCTTGATCGCCGAAGGCCGGGCCGGCGCCTTCGACCTGATGTTCATCGACGCCGACAAGACCGGCTACGACGCGTACTACGAGCGCGGCCTGGCCCTGCTGCGCACCGGCGGCCTGATGCTGATCGACAACATGCTGTGGTCTGGGCGGGTCGCCGATCCGGCCGAGACCGACGCCAACACGGTCGCCCTGCGCGCCCTGGCGGCCAGGATCGCGGCGGATGAGCGGGTGGAGATGACCCTGGCCACCGTCGGCGACGGCCTGTCGATGATCGTCAAACGCTGAGCTTGACCGTGGCCGGGCGGAATGACAGCGTTCTGCGAACCGTATTTCACGGCAAAGAGGGGAGTTTCACGATGAATCTGAAGACCACGATGATGGCGGCCGGCGCGGCGTTGGCGCTGACGCTCATGGCCACGGCCCCGGCGGCGGCGGGCCCCATTCCGAACGGCGGCGTCACAGTCGAGGACATGGTCCGCTTCCTGCAGTCCAAGGGCTACAAGGCCGAGGTAAAGAGCGGCACCAATGGCCGCTACATCGCCAGCGCCACCGCCGGCGTGAACTTCGATGTCTATTTCTATGACTGCGTCAGCGGCCGTTGCGCCTCGGTGCAGTTCGAGGCGGGCTTCGACCTGGCCAACGGCATCACCACCGCCAAGATCAACGAGTGGAACCGCGACAAGCGCTACCTGAAGGCCTACGCCGATTCCGGGGCCGATCCGCACGTCTCGCTGGACGCCAACACTTCGCCGGCCCGGACCTACGAAGGTCTCGCCGATGACTTCGGCGTCTGGACCGGCACCCTGCCCACCTTCGCCAGCTTCATCGGCTGGAACTAGCCAGTATCCTCAGGGCCTGATCCAGGTGCAGGCGTTCGGCCATCCCGCCGGACGCCCGCACCGCGCCCTTGCCCGCATTGGCGGGATCGGCGAAGGCCTCGACCACGGCGCGCGCCCAGGCGAGATCGTCCTCGCCTGGTGAGAAGACCTGGTTGGCCAGGTCGATCTGGGCGGGGTGGATCACCGCCTTGCCGTCGAATCCGAACGCCTTGCCCTCGCGGCACTCGGCCTCGAAGGCGTCGAGGTCGGTGAAGTCGTTGAACACGCCGTCCACCAGCCCCAGCCCCGCCGCCCGGCCCGCAAGCACCGTCAGCCCCATGGCCGTGTGCAGCAGCAGCCGGTCCCGCGACGGCCGCCGGCCGAGGTCGCGCGACAGGTCGTTCTGGCCGAAAACCAGCACATCCAGCCCGACGTCCGGCGCAGCGGCGGCGATGTCGCGCGCTTCCAGCACGCCCAGGCAGGTCTCGATGTTGGCCCAGAGGCGGATGGACGCCGGCAGGCCCGCGCGCGCCGTCTTCAGGTCGCGCACCGAGGCGACCTTGGGGATCACAACCGCGTCGGGCCCCGCGGCGGCGGCGGCGCGAAGATCGTCGCCGCCCCACTCGGTATCCCCGCCGTTCACCCGCACGGCCACCAGCGGGGCCGCGAAACCCGTGGTGGGAAACACCGACGCCATCATGGCGCGGGAAGCGACCTTGTCATCGGGCCCCACCGCGTCCTCGAGGTCGAGGATGATGGCGTCGCAGGGCAGCGACCGCGCCTTCTCGATCGCGCGGCCATTGGAGGCGGGCACGAACAGCACGGAGCGGAGGGCGTTGGGCGTCATGGTCATGCCGAAAGCGGATAGTCCCGTTCGAGCTCGTAGCGCGAGCCTTCCTTGGACAGCCAGCTGGAATAGAGGCCGAACGCGCCGACCGAAAACGGCGGCGAATGCAGCAGATTGTGGTTGGCGATCCAGGCGGCCACCCGGTCGGGATCGGGGCGGCGCAGATAGGCCAGGGTCACGTGCGGGCGATAGGTCCGGGACTCGCCCTTGATCCCGACGCGCCGGCCCGCGGCCTCGCAGCGGGCGGCGAGGCGCTCCAGCACCGGGGACGGCTCCACCCCGGCCCAGACGGCGCGGATATCGTCTCCCTCGCCGAAACATCCGGCCCCGGTCAGGACCAGGTCGAACGGCTCGGCGCGGATCTCGGCGAGCGCCAGGTCCAGTTCGGCGGCCGTCTCCTCGCGCAGCTCGCCGTAGAAGCTCAGGGTGACGTGCAGGGCCTCGGCCGGACGCCAGCGCGCGCCGGGCAGGCCCTGCTGGCGGCGCGCCAGGCCCTCGGCGATCTCGGGCGGAACCTCGACGGCGGCGAACAGGCGGATCATGGCGCCAAGCCTAGTGTGCGCCGCTGAAGGCGAAAACCCTTGCGGTGCTTGCGCGAACGCGAAGCTGTCGCCAAATATGGGCTCACGGGCCCGCGCCGCGGGCTGCTTGGGAGACGTTGTCGCCATGAGCGATTTCAACAACCGCTATCCGGGAGCCATTCCCGCCCCCGAAGCCATGGCGGTCGATCAGGGCCTGCGCAGCTTCATGCTGGGCATCTACAACAAGCTCTTCATCGGCCTGCTGGTCGCCACCGCGCTCGCCTGGGTCACCAGCTCGGTGCCGGCGGTCCGCGACCTGATGTACGTCATCAACGCCAACGGCCAGGTGACCGGCTTCACGCCGCTGGGCCTGGGCGTGAACTTCGCGCCGCTGGTCCTGATCCTGGGCTCGATGTTCTTCATGAAGAACCCGACGGCCGGCAGCGCCTCGCTGCTCTACTGGCTGATCGTGGCGACCATGGGCGCGTCCATGGGCGTGTGGCTGCTGATCTATACCGGCGCCTCGGCCGTCCTGACGCTCGGCGTCACCGCCGCCGCCTTCGGGGGCCTCAGCCTCTTCGGCTACACCACCAAGAAGAACCTGACCGGCATGGGCTCGTTCCTGATCATGGCCCTGATCGGCCTGATCGTGGCGTCCGTGATCAACATCTTCCTGCAGAACCCGCTGTTCAACATCATCATCAGCGCGGCGGGTGCGCTCATCTTCGCGGGCCTGATCGCCTATGACACCCAGCGCCTGAAGATGACCTACTACGCCGTGGGCGGCGACAAGGAGATGCTGGCGGTGGCCACCAGCTACGGCGCGCTGACGCTGTTCATCAACTTCGTGAACCTGTTCCGCTTCCTGCTGATGTTCCTCGGCGTCCGCCGCTGATCGAACCCAAAGCCTGAATGCGATGCGCCCCGGTGGAGACACCGGGGCGTTTTTCGTTTGGCGACCCTTCCTGGGGCTCAGACCACCGACAGGCGCTTGCGGTCGAAGAACTTCAGGATCAGCTCCAGGTCCTGGGCGCGCTTGAGCACATGGCCGCCGGAGCCGATCACCGCCCAGGCCCCTTGTTTGCGCGCCAGGGCGGGCCGCTTCTCGATGCGGTAGAGCGGCGACTCCGAGGCGTGGCGGAAGATGGCGAAGCTGACCGCGCCGGCCGCGACGTCGATGCCGTAGTCGCGCCACTCGCCGGCGGCGACCATTCGGCCATAGAGGCGAAGGATTCGTTCGAGCTCCCGCCGGTCGAAATAGACGGCGCCCGGCGGGGCGGAGGGTGTCCAGGAGTCGAGACTCATCGGGCTGAGCCTAACGCGGTTTTGGCCGCCTGCGGAAGCGTCCGCGCGCCGCAGGTGAAACCGGACGGGCGCCGCCCCTGCGCGCCGCGTCCCGGGTCGAACGCTGTTGCCCGGACGGCACGCCGCCGCGGAACATTAACCCTGGGACAGCAAGGAACACGAAATGGTCCCAATTCGGTCCCTCGCCCGCCTGTTTGAGAAACGAGATTTCGGTTGTCGACCGGTCGGGGTCAAAGCGAGGTCCCGGATCCTGAACAGCCCCCCCCCCCCCCCGGGATTTGGCTAGGGCTCCGGTCGGGCCACGACCCACCAAGCGAAGACGCCCGCGTGACCCCCTCCCCCCTCCGGTCACGCGGGCGTTTTGCGTTTGGGGCATTTTGCGTTTTTCCCGACGCTGGCTAGCATCCTCCCCGGCCGCCCGGCCCCACGCCCGGCAGGCCGCATGGGGGATCGCCAATGACCGAATTCACCGCCGACCAC
>CAZRKY010000098.1:0-11517 GCA_964600375.1 uncultured Caulobacteraceae bacterium
CAACGCCCTGACCGAGCGCCTGGACGTAACGGTCTGGCGTGACGGCTTTGAGTGGCGGCAGAGCTACGCCCGCGGCGTGCCGCTGGGACCGATCCAGCAGGGCGCGCCGTCGCGCAAGCACGGCACCCAGCTGAGGTTCCTGCCCGACACCGAGATCTTTGGCGAAGGCGCGGCCTTCAAGCCGGCGCGGCTTTACCGCATGGCGCGGTCCAAGGCCTACCTGTTCCGCGGCGTGCAGATTCACTGGAAGTGCGCGCCCGAGCGCATCACCGACGCGACGCCGGAAACCGCCACCTTCCACTTCCCGAACGGGCTTGCCGACTATCTGGCCGAGCGGGTCGGCGCCAAGGAGACCGTCACGCCCCGCGCCTTCGCGGGACGGGTTGAGCGCCCGGGCGACGGCGGCGCGGTGGAGTGGGCCGTGACCTGGAGCCCGGCCGGATTCGGCGAGTTCGACGGCTTCATGCAGTCCTACTGCAACACGGTGCCCACCTCCGAGGGCGGCACCCACGAAGCCGGCTTCCGGGCCGCCCTGACCCGCAGCCTCAAGGCCTATGGCGAGCTCACCGGCGAGAAGCGCGCCGGGATCATCACCGCCGAAGACGTCATCGCCAACGCCGGCGCCCTGGTCTCGGTGTTCATCCGCAACCCGGAATTCCAGGGCCAGACCAAGGAGCGCCTGTCCTCGGCTGAGGCCCAGCGCCTGGTCGAACGCGCGCTGGCCGATCCCTTCGACCACTGGCTGACAGAGCAGCCCAAGGTGGCCAGCGCGCTGCTGCAGTTCGTCATCGAACGCGCGGACGAGCGGCTGAAGCGCCGCAAGGACAAGGAAGTCGCCCGCGCCTCGGCGACTCGCAAGCTGCGCCTGCCCGGCAAGCTGGCGGACTGTTCGCGGCAATCGTCGGACGGGTCGGAGTTGTTCATCGTCGAGGGCGACTCGGCCGGCGGCTCGGCCAAGCAGGCCCGTAACCGCGAGACCCAGGCCATCCTGCCTCTGCGCGGCAAGATCCTGAACGTGGCGTCTGCGGCCGGGAACAAGGCGCGCGACAATGTCGAGCTGTCGGACCTGATGCTGGCGCTGGGCGCCGGGCCCAAGTTCCAGCTGTCGGACCTGCGCTACGAGCGCATCGTCATCATGACGGACGCCGACGTGGACGGGGCCCACATCGCGGCCCTGCTGATCACCTTCTTCTACCGCACCATGCCCGAGATGATCCGGGCCGGTCGCCTGTTCCTGGCTCTGCCCCCGCTCTATCGCCTGCAGGCCGGCAAGGAGACCGCCTACGCGCGCGACGACGCCCACCGCGACGAGCTGATGGCCACGACCTTCAAGGGCAAGAAGGTCGAGATGGGGCGGTTCAAGGGCCTGGGCGAGATGAACCCGTCCCAGCTCAAGGAAACCACCATGGACCCCGCGCGACGCACGATCGCGCGGGTCACGCTTCCCGAAAGCGAGGAAGAGGTGGAGGTCCTGGTCGAGAAGCTGATGGGTCGTAAGCCGGAAGAGCGTTTCCGCTACATCCAGGACAACGCCCAGTTCGCCCAGGACGACATCGACGTCTGAGGCGGCCTACTGGCCAGCGACCAGCTCATAGCTGACCTTGCCTTGGGGCGTGTCCTCGTCCCACTTGTCGCCGATGGCGCGCGCCGCGTTGGGGCGGCACTGCTTGGGCTGGGGCGCGGGCGTGGTGCGGGTGGTGCAGAACTGATCGCCCTCGATCGCCCAGGTTCCGCCGGCGGCCGTTCCGTCCGGCATCAACAGCTCGTAAGCGCCGCCGGTCTTCAGATGCAGCTTGGCCGCCGCGCCGTTGGGGTAGGTGATGACCACCGTATTGCCGACGAAGGACGACATGTCCTGGGCCATCGCCCCGGTCGCCAAAGCCGCCGACGCCGCCATCACGGCAAGAAATCCGAAACGCATGACTGTCCCTCCCCAGAATTAAGCGTGACAGATACCGCTGTTCTGGCCCGCTGCAAATCGCCGCGTCTGACGGGAGCCCTGAGGGCCTCACGTTGACTTAACGGCGTTCGGGTCTATGTATCAGCGCAATTCGGAGCAGGTCAGGCGAATCCGCGCCGCCCGCTCGCCCAAGCTCGGGCGGCTCCGGAATTTTTCAAAGCGTGACATGAGCGAATTTTCTGACTTGGGCCTGTCGGCAACGACGCTGCAGGCCGTGGCCGACACCGGCTACACCACCGCAACCCCCATTCAGGCCGCCGCCATTCCGGTGGCCCTGGCCGGCCGCGACGTCCTGGGCATCGCCCAGACCGGCACCGGCAAGACGGCCGCCTTCACCCTGCCGATGATCGACCGGCTCAAGACTGGTCGCCCCCGCGCCCGTATGCCGCGCGCCCTGGTCATCGAGCCGACCCGCGAACTGGCCGACCAGGTCGCCGAGAGCTTCAAGAAGTACGCGAAGGGCACCAAGCTCAACTGGGCCCTGCTGATCGGCGGCGTGTCGATGGGTGACCAGGTCGCCGCCCTGGACAAGGGCGTGGACGTGCTGATCGCCACCCCGGGCCGCCTGCTCGACCTGTTCGAGCGCGGCAAGATCCTGCTGACCGGCGTCGAGATGATGGTGGTCGACGAGGCCGACCGCATGCTCGACATGGGCTTCATCCCCGACCTCGAGCGCATCTTCAAGCTGACGCCGCCGCGCAAGCAGACGCTGTTCTTCTCGGCCACCATGCCGCCGGAGATCACCCGCCTGACCACGCAGTTCCTCAAGGATCCCACCCGGATTGAGGCCTCGCGCCCGGCCCAGACCGCCGACACCATCGCCCAGCACATCGTGCGCATCCCCTCCTCCGACCCCAAGGCCAAGCGCACCGCTCTGCGGGCCCTGGTCGAACGGGCCGACGTGCGCAACGGCATCGTCTTCTGCAACCGCAAGTCGGAAGTGGACGTCGTCGCCAAGTCGCTTAAGCAGCACGGCTTCGATGCCTCGCCGATCCACGGCGACCTGGACCAGAGCCTGCGCACCAAGACGCTGGACGCCTTCCGCAAGGGCACGCTCAAGCTGCTGGTTGCGTCGGACGTCGCCGCGCGCGGCCTCGACATCCCCGACGTCAGCCACGTCTTCAACTACGACGTCCCGCACCACGCCGACGACTACGTGCACCGCATCGGCCGCACCGGCCGAGCGGGCAAGAAGGGCGACACCTACATGCTCGTCTCGCCGGCGGACGACCGCCAGCTCGACAAGGTGCTGAAGCTCATCAAGATGGCGCCCGACGAGGTCACCCTCGACATCGACTGGGGCTCCATCGGGTCCAGCCCTAGCCGCGGCAGTTCCGGCCGCGGCGGAAAGACCGACGCGCCCCGCGGTCGCGGACGCGCACCCCGCGAGGATGCGCCCAAGGCCGAGGCCCCTCGCGCCGAAGCTTCCGCGCCTGACGCGCCCGCAGCCGAGGTCGAAGCGCGCCCCGAGCGTGAGCCCCGTCCGGCGCGCAGCCGCGGGGGTCGCGGTCGCGGCCCCAAGCCTGACGCCGCTGTTGCCGAGTCGCCGGAGGCGCGGACCGAAACCCGGAGCGAGGCTCCGCCCGAGCCCCGCTCCGAGCGCGAACCCCGTCAGGACCGCGAACCCCGCCGTGAGCGCGAACCGCGCCGCGACGAGCGTCCTCGTGGCGATCGCCCTGAACGGTCCGCCGAGCGCTCCAGCGAGCGTTCCAACGGCCGTCCGCGCCGTGAAGATCGCGATGACCGCGGCGACAAGACCGTGGGCTTCGGATCCGACCTGCCGGCCTTCCTGCGCCACGCGCCCAAGGTCCGCGCGCCGATCAGTGAAGACTGATCGCCGGTAACTGAAAAATCTGCGGAATCCGGAACGCGCTTAACCGCTCGTTACAGGTCGCCGCGCTAGCTTGCCGCAGTCAGGGCGCACTCGAATGGTGCGCTCAAGGGGGCGGTATGAGCGCTGAAGTCGAATCCACGCTGCGGGGTCCGCAGGCCTACGAGCTCGCGCGAGAAGCGCTGGAGCAGATGGAAGCCAACAAGGTCTGGCCTACCCCGCTCAATTTTGAGCTCTGGCTCCACTACCTTGGCGACCCCAAGGGCGCCTTGGGGCAGGAGATCGAGCGCATGCTGACCGCAGGTGAGCCCTTCACCGAGAATGTCAGCGAGAACCTGGCCCAGACCTACCTTCCGCGCGCGCGCCTGACGGACGAGATCCGCGACGCCGGCGCCCAACTGTCAAAGGAATTGAAGTCCGTCGCGTCGGCCATCGCCACGGCCCAGAAGACGCAGGAAGCCTACGGCCGCACCCTGGCGGTCGCCGGCGAGGGTCTCGAGAAGGCCGATGAGGCGCCCGCGGTGCGCCAGCTGGTCTCCACCCTGTCGGATGCCACCCGCAAGGTGCAAAGCGACAACGCCCGTCTTGAGCAGCGCCTGCAGGAATCCACCCGCGAGGTGAACCTGCTGCGCGAGCACCTCGAGCAGGTCCGTCGCGACGCGATGACCGACGCCCTGACCACGCTCGCCAACCGCAAGGCGTTCGACGAGCACCTGACCCGCATCTGCGCCGAGGCCGACGAGAGCAAGTCGCCGGTGACCCTGGCGCTGCTGGATATCGACCACTTCAAGCGCTTCAACGACACCTGGGGTCACCAGACCGGCGATCAGGTGCTGCGCTACGTTGCGAGCGTCATCGGGCGCTGCGCCGGCGCGCCCCGTGTGGGCGCCCGCTACGGCGGCGAGGAATTCGCCATGATCTTCCCCAGCGAACGCGCCCCGCTGGTGGAAGCTGCACTGAACGGCATCCGCGAGGAGATCGCCTCCCGCGCCCTCAAGCGCCGCTCCACCAACGAGGAACTGGGCGCCATCACCATCTCGGCCGGGCTCGCCCAGCGCCGCGAGGGCGAGGATCCTACGGCCCTCATGGAGCGCACCGACGCGGCGCTCTACGTCTCCAAGCGCACCGGCCGCAATCGTGTGACCAACGCGGAAAACGCCGAGGCGAAGGCGGCCTAGGTTGCCGACCGGCTCCAGACCGCTGGCCTGGCACGCGGGCAGTTGCCACTGCCAGGCGGTCAGGTTCCGGATCGAAACCGACTTTCCGGAACTCACGACCTGCGACTGCTCGATCTGCCGGCGGCGCAACGCGCTGATGGTCAAGGTCCACGAAAGCCGGTTCGAGTTGCTCACGGGCGCCGAGGACCTTGCGGGATACCAGTTCAACACTCGCACGGCCCGGCACTTTTTCTGCCGCCACTGCGGCATCTATCCATTCCACCGCAAGCGAGTGACGCCCGACCAATTCGGCGTCAACGTCTTCTGCCTGGATGACTTCGACCCCGCCGGCATCCCGGTTCGGGCCACGGACGGCAAGGGCATGTCTTGACGGCGTCCGGATTTCCGCGCCGATCCACTTTGCCGCGTTTCCCGATCCCAAACTCCCGCTAAGCTGCCTCGATGCGCAGCTTCCTTTTCAACGTCGCCTACTGGTTGCTCTCCATCACCTATGCGGTGATGGCCGCCTTCTCTGCCCTGTCGCCGGGACGGGGCGCGACGAGCTGGATTATCCGCCGCTACACCCGCCGGATGGTCCAGGCGATGGACGTCTTCGCGGGCATCAAGCTGGAAGTCCGCGGGAAGGAACGGTTGCCGCAGGGCGCCTTCATCATCGCCGCCAAGCACCAGTCCTGGGGCGACGGGTTCTGCGTCTATTCCCAGTTCGACGACCTGGCCTTCGTGACCGGCGACCACCTCGTGAAGTTCCCGCTCCTGGGCACGGTGCTGTCCAAGCTGGGCGCGATCGTGGTCGACAATTGCGGCGGGGTGGAAGCGCGCAAGGCCCTGGCCGAGAGCGCGTCCAAGGCCCGTGACGACGGCCGCCGGATCCTCATCTACCCGGAGGGCAACCTGGCCAAGGCGGGCGAGCGGTTCCGCTACCGCACAGGCGTCTTCCACATGTACCGCGACTTCGGCATGCCGGTGGTCCCCCAGGCCACCAACCTTGGCCTGTTCTGGCCCCAGGAGGCCTATGAGAAGCGGCCCGGCAAGGCGATCATCGAGTTCCTTGAACCCATCCCTGTGGGTCTTGAGCGCGCGGAGTTCATGGCGCGGCTCGAGGCCGCCGTCGAGACGCGGACCCAGGAGTTGATCGCCGAGGCCACCGGCACGCCAGTAGAGTCCTCGGTGCTGGTCCTGGCGCCGGACGAGATCCGCAAGGCCGAGGCCAGAGCGAAGGCCGCGGAATGATGCGCAAGGCCCTGGCAATCCTGTTCGCCCTCGCCGCCTGCTCGTCCGCGACAGCGCAGAATGGCGCGACTGGCCCGGCCTCGGCCGAGACTTCCGTCTGCCGGCCGGAGTTCACCGTCGAAGGCGTGGCGCTCAACGCCGGGACGGGCTTCCTCGTCGGGGTCAATGGCAAGACCTACCTGGTGAGCGCCCAGCATCTCTTCGGTGAAGGCGGGGGCCTGCCCCGCGAGATTCCCTGGCAGGAGATGCCCTCCCGGGTCAGCGGGGTGCGCTGCAGCGGGTTCGCCGACGGTCGCGTGTGGAGCGCCGGGTCTCCAATCGCCATCGCCGGGGCGGCGGCGGGGACCGACGTCGAAGCCATGAACGACATCGCCGCCTTCCCCATCGCGCTGGACGCGGACTCCAGCGCCCGGGCGCTTCGGCTGGCGACCGCCCCGGCGAAGGTCGGCGATACGGTCTGGCTGGTCACCCGCCTGCTGCGAGGCGCGCCCGAGACGAAACTCTTGCACCGCGCGGAAGTGGGCCGGGTGACCGGCGGCGGGACGTTGCTGTTTGTCTACGACGACCCTAGCGTCGAGATCCAGGCCACCAGCGGCGCGCCGATCGTCAACGCGCGGGGCGAAGTCGTGGGCGTGAACTTCGGTGGCCTCACGAGGGAGGGGCGCACCATCGGCATCGCCACAGGCCTGGCCGCCGTTCGGGCGGCGCTCACCGCGCCCGCCCGCTAGCGCATGCTCACCCGCCATCGCCTGCTCCAGATCGCCTTCTACCTCAGCTGCGCCTGGGGCCTGTGGCTGGCGCTTAGCCCGCATATGGGCCCGCCACCGCCGCCGGGCCCCTACGACAAGATCGAGCACTTCACCGGCTTCTACGGGCTGACCGTCCTGGCGTTGGTGGCGTTCCCCGGATCGACCCGGTGGAGGATCTTCGTCGGGCTTGCGGCCTTTGGCGGGCTGGTCGAGATCCTGCAGGCCATCCCTGTCCTGCACCGCGACTGTGACATCTGGGACTGGCTGACCGACATGATCGGCATCGGCGCGGCCCTGCTGCCGACCTTCCTGCGGCGGCGCTCGAACTTACCGGCCTGAGCCCTTGTAGGGTTTCTTCTTCTTGGGTCCGACCTTGCGGCGGCTGGCCTCGATGGCCCGCCTCGCCCATCGCACCGCCTCGTCACGATCATCGGCGGCGGAGTCCGGCAACGACCAGTAGCCCATGGTCATGACCTCGCCGTCCTTGGTCGGGTAGCTGAACTGGATCGATCCGGCGGCGGCCATGTCGGGCTGGTTCATCTCGTCGGTGCGCAGCCACAGCGTCCCTTCGTCGATGATCGCAAACATCAGCCCATCGTTCAGATAGACGCCGGCGCCCCCGAACATCTTCTTGATGGTCAGGTGACCCAGGCCGTCGCCCAGCAGCTCCTGCACCCATTCGCCGTGGGACGGATCATAGGCCATGTCAGCGCTCCGGCGCGGCGGGTTCGATGGTGACGCTTTCGCCGCAGCCGCAGGCGTCGGTCTCGTTCGGATTGCGGAAGACGAACTTGGACGCCAGCCGCCCGACCTCGTAGTCGATCTCGGTGCCGATCAGGAAAAGCACCGCCTTGGGTTCGATCAGGATGGTGACGCCCTTGTCCTGAACCACCTCGTCCAGCGGCTCGACCTTGTCGGCATAGGCCAGGACGTACTCCTGCCCCGCGCAGCCCGAGTTCTTCACCCCCACCCGCAGGCCCGCGATGGGCGTCTCGGAGCGGGCGATGATCTCGCGCACGCGCTCGGCCGCCGCCTCGGTCAGGGTGACCGCTTGCGGGCGGGGGCGGCGGGCGCGGGGCTGGACGGTTTCGAGCGTCATCAGAACATGTTCAGGGCTAGCCTGGCCTCGTCGCTCATCTTGGAGGAATCCCACGGCGGGTCGAAGACCAGATTGACGGTGCAGGACTTCACACCGTCGATCTTGAGGATGGCGTCGCGCACCCAGTCGGGCATTTCGCCGGCCACCGGACAGCCCGGCGCCGTCAGGGTCATGTCGACCACCACGTCCCGGTCGTCCGACACATCGACGCGATAGATGAGACCCAGCTCGTAGATATCCACGGGGATCTCGGGGTCGAAGACGCTCTTCAGCGCCTCGACCAGCTTGTCGGTGAGCAGGTCGAGTTCCGCCTGCGACAGGGCCGAAGCCTTGTCGGTGAAATCGTCCGGCGATGAGAAACCAACGTCGTCCATGCTCACACGAAGAACTGCCGCGCCTTGACCAGCGCGTCTGCGAAGGCGTCAGCCTCCTCAAGGGTATTATATAGGGCGAAGGAGGCGCGAACGCTCGACGTCACGTCGAAGCGCCGCATGAGGGGCTCGGCGCAATGCTGGCCGGCGCGGACCGCCACCCCGTACCTGTCCAGAACCTGAGCGATATCGTGGGCATGGGCGCCCTCGACGGTGAAGGCCAGGATGGCCCCCTTGCCCGGCGCCACGCCGATCTGGCGGAACCAGTTGGCCCCGTTGATCCGCTCCAGCGCCCGCTCATACAGCGCCGTTTCGTGGGCGTGCACGGCGGCGCGGTCGAATTGCGAGAGCCAGTCGATAGCGGCGCCCAGGCCGATCGCCTCGATGATCGACGGCGTTCCGGCCTCGAAGCGCATGGGCGCCTCGGCATAGGTGATCCGGTCGACCGAAACGCTCTCGATCATCTCGCCGCCGCCCTGCCACGGCGGCATGGCGGCCAGCACGTCAGACCTGCCGTAGAGCACGCCGACGCCGGTGGGGCCGTAGAGCTTGTGGCCGGTGAAGACGTAGAAGTCGCAATCGATGTCGCGCACGTCCGGCGTCGCGTGCACCGCGCCTTGGCAACCGTCGACCAGCACCAGGGCGCCCGCGGCGTGGGCGGCTTCGCTGACGGCCTTCACCCGGTTGATGGTCCCAAGGACGTTGGACATCTGGGTCAGGGCCACCAGCCGCGTCCTGGGGCCCAGCAGCGAGATGAGGTGCTCGACGTCCAGCGAGCCGTCGTCGGTCACCCGGGCGAAGCGCAGGACCACGCCCTTGCGCTCGCGCAGCAGGTGCCACGGCACGATGTTGGAGTGGTGCTCCATCTCGGTGACGATGATCTCGTCGCCATCGGTCATGGACACGCCCAGCGACCCGGCCACCAGGTTGATCGCCTCGGTGCCGCCGCGAGTGAAGACGATCTCGTCGGGCGCAGCATTGAGGAACGCGGCCACCTTGGCGCGGGCGGCCTCGTAGGCCTCGGTCGTCTCATTGGCCATGGTGTGCAGTCCGCGGTGCACATTGGCGTAGGACTGGCGCAGGCGATCCGACATCGTGTCGATGACGGCGTTGGGCTTCTGGGCCGAGGCGGCGTTGTCCAAATAGACCAGCGGGCAGCCGTTCACCTGGCGCGACAGGATGGGGAACTGGTCGCGGACGCTGTGGGGATCGAAGGCGCTCATGCCATCCGCTCCGCAAGCCAGGCGCGGCACAGGTCGCGCACGTCCTCGCGCTCGATGCGGTCGGTGACTTCCGCCAGGAAGGCCTCGGTCAGCATGGCCCGGGCGACGTCCTCGGGAATGCCGCGCGAGCGGGCGTAGAACAGGGCGTTCTCGTCCAGCGACCCGATCGTGTTGCCGTGGGCGCACTGGACATCGTCGGCGTAGATCTCGAGCTCGGGCTTGGCGTCGACCTCGCCGCGGTCGGACAGGATCAGGGCGTGGTGGCCCATGCGGGCGTCCGTGCCGTCGGCGCCCTCGCGCACGATGATCTGACCCTGGAAGACGCCGCGGGCGGCGTCGCGCACCACGCCCTTGGCGAGCTGCGAGGTGACGCCGTCGGGGCCGGCGTGCTCGACCATGGTGGTCAGGTCGGCGTGGCGGGCGTCGCCCAGTACATAGACGCTGTCGATCCGGACCGAGGCGCCCGCGCCTGGGTGGGCGACGTGGGTCTCCTGCCGCTGCAGTCGCGCGCCCGAGGTCATGGTGGTCTGGCTAAAGCCGGCGCCGGCGCCCAGGCGCTCGCGGGCGCGGGCCAGCGAGATGGCGGTGTCGGGCTCGTCGGTCAGGATGACGCGGGTCAGGCGGGCATTGTCGCCGATCGTGATGTCGAGGACGACGTTGGAAACGTAGTCCCCCGCCCGGCCCTCGTAGCTTTCCAGCAGCAGCAGCGACGCGCCGGCCTTCACTTCGATGCTGCACGCCGTCTGGTGGCCGGTCGCTTCACCGGTGGAAACGAAACGCAGGCGCACGGTCTGGTCGCCCTCGGCGACGATTTGGGGGGCACCCACGCTGCGGCCATTCACGAACGCCAGCTCATCGCCGCCCAGCGCCGCGAACGGCCCGCCCGGCGCCACGGTCGCGTCCGGAGACGCCGCCGGCGTCTCGCGCAGCAGCTTGCGCAGGTCGGTGTACTTCCACGCCTCGACGCGGCGCGTCGGGAAGGTGGCGGCGTCAGCCAGATCGATGCGGGCGGGGAAGGTCATCGGCGCACCGCCGGCCCGGAAATTCGGTGACAGTGTCCTAAATTCCCGCCGCACGACCGAAGGCCCTTCCGGATGCCACGGGGCACTCGGGAAATTAGGACACTGTCACCGAATTTCGCGTCGCGACCCATCACGCCGCCTCGCCCACATATTTGTCGTAGCCGCTCTTCTCCAGCTCCAGCGCCAGGTCCGGGCCGCCGCTGTCGGCGATGCGGCCGGCCGCCAGCACGTGCACCCGGTCCGGTTTGATGTAGTCGAGCAGGCGCTGGTAGTGGGTGATGACCAGCATGGCGCGGTAGGGGGACCGCAGCGCGTTGACGCCCTCCGACACGACGCGCAGCGCGTCGATGTCGAGGCCGGAATCGGTCTCGTCGAGGATCAGCAGGCGCGGTTCGAGCACCGCCATCTGCAGGATCTCCATCCGCTTCTTCTCACCGCCGGAGAAGCCGACGTTGAGCGGCCGCTTCAGCATGTCGAAGTCCATGCGCAGCGCCTTGGCCTTCTCGCGCACCAGCTTGAGGAATTCCGGGGCCGAGACCTCGTCCTCACCGCGCGCCTTGCGCTGGGCGTTGAGCGCGGTGCGCAGGAAGGTGATGCCGGGCACGCCGGGGATTTCCAGCGGGTACTGGAAGGACAGGAACACGCCCTTGGCGGCGCGCTCGGACGGGTCGAGGGACAGCAGGTTCTGGCCGTCGTAGGTCGCGGTTCCGGACGTGACCTCGTAGCCGGCGCGGCCGGCAAGCGCATAGGCCAGCGTCGACTTGCCGGCGCCGTTGGGCCCCATGACGGCGTGCACCTCGCCCGCGGGCAGGTCGAGCGTCAGGCCCTTGAGGATCGGCTTGCCGCCGACGGTG
>CAZRKY010000099.1:0-11503 GCA_964600375.1 uncultured Caulobacteraceae bacterium
CTTCGAGCACGACCTTGAGCACTGGTACTGGATGTTGAAGGACCTGGCCGGGACCGGCCGGGGGCGCCGCTAGTCCCGCTCGCCGCCGGCGGCCGAGCGCAGCAGGTCGGTCAGGCCGGCCAGCTTGGCCATTGCCACCTCGAGGTGTTCGGCCGCCTTGTTGGCCTCGCCCTCGCGGATAAGCCGGGCGCAGCGCTCCAGGTCGACCTGCAGGGTCTCCTCCAGAACGGCCACGGCTTCATCGATCTCCAGCATGGCGCGGCCTCCCTGTCGCGGTCGCCAGTCTAGTCCGCCGCGGCCGCCCTGTCCGCCCGGCGTTTCTTCCACTCGGCGATGACGCCGCGCCCGACGTGGGCGATCCAGCCCTCCTGCTCGGCGATCGGCTGGGGCGCCCCGGCGACGAAGACCGCGACCGCGAAGACCTCGCCGTCGGGCGCGGTCATCAGCCCGATGTCATTGACGCCGAGCGTGCGCGTCTGGCCGTTGGCGTGGCCGCCGGTGCCGGTCTTGTGCGCCCAGGTCCAGCCGGGTTCGAGCGCCGCGGCGATCCGGTTCTCGCCGGTCTTCACCTCGCGCATCATGCCCAGCAGGGTCGCCGTGCCGGCCGGCGACAGCAGCTCGCCGCGCTGCAGTTTCGCCAGGGCGTCGACACAGGCGTCCGGCTTCGCGCCGTCCAGAACGGTGTCTTCCGTCGTCCCGCCGACAAAGGCGTCGACAAGGGCGTTCTGGCGGGCGCCGGTGGTGTGATCGATCTCGTCGGCGGCGGCGTGCAGGCCGCGCTCGTTGCGGTCGACGCGGATGCCTTCGATACCCTTCGCGCGCAGCCAGGCGGTGACGGCCGCCGGTCCGCCGACCCGCTTCAGCAGGATGTCGGCGGAGGGGTTGTCGCTGAGGATCACGATGTAGCGCATCAGCTCCAGCAGGGTGGTGCGGTAGCCGCCTTCGCCCACCTTCTCGGCGATCGGCTGGTAGGGAAAGCCGAGGTCGGCCCGCGTCACGGTGATCGGGTCGTCGAGCTTCATCTCGCCCTTGTCGACCTTGTCGAGCAGCACCATGGCCACCCACAGCTTGAAGACGCTCTGCTGCAGATAGTGGCGGAAGGCGTTCTGCCCGGCGACGCCCCCGTCCTTGAGGCTCTTCACCGCCCAGCCGATCTGGGGCGAGGCGGGAACGTTGGCGCTGATGTGATTGTAGAGCGCCGAGGGATTGGGCCGGCCCGACGGCGGACCGTCCGGCGCGCCTGCCGGGACGCCCGATTCCCTGCCCGAGGGCTGGGCCGAACAGGCGCTGGCGGCCGCCGCTGCGCCCAACAAGACAAACTCACGTCGCAGCATGCTGGCGGTCTCCTATCGGACGGGCGTGAAATCGAGGTGATGGAAGTCGTAGGAAAAATCCGCCAGCGGCGAGAGGGCCTTGAGCGTCACCTCGGCGACGCGGCCGTCCACAATGCGGAAGGTCAGGATGGCGTCCTCGACCTTGGGATCGGTGAACCGGGTGCGGAAGCCGTCCGGGCCCCAGGGTTCCAGCGCCCCTTCGAAGGCCGGGGTCTTGACCATCTGGATGTGTAGGCCGCGGCCACGCCGGGTGATGCGCATGTCGCCGTACCAGGGGTCGCGATAGACGCCGGCATAGGCGTCGAGCGGCAGGCTCGGACCGCCGGGCGGCAGCCCCGTCTCGGCGGCGCGAAGGTCCGCCAGCACCTGGGCCTTGTCCTTCTCGTCCTTGGCCTTCCAGTAGGCGAACCAGTCGAAGCTGGCGCCCATCAGCCGGTCGAGCAGGACGTTGCGCAGACCGTTCAACACCCCGCCTTCCTCGGCGTTGGTCAGCACCGTGAAGGCCGCGCCGCGACCAGGGATCATCGCCGTGTAGGTGATCTGGCCGTTCATGCCGCCGGAGTGGGCGATCACCCGCTCGCCCCGATAGTCGAAGACGTTCCAGCCGAGGGCGTAGGTGTTGAACAGGGCGCGGCCGGGTTCCTCCGGCGTCGGTCCGGCGGAGGTGCGCATGATGGTCTGGGGCGCCCACATGGCGTCCGCCTGGGCTTCGGAGAAGATCGCGTGGCCGTCCGCCGCCTTGCCGCGCGCCAACTGCACCTTCAGCCAGGCCAGCATGTCGCGCACGCTGGCCTGCACGCCGCCGGCGGGCGCGAAGGAGTCGGTTTCCTGGCGCGGCACCAGCGTCATGGCGCCCATGCCGTAGACCGGCCCGCCCAGCCGCGCGTGGCGGCCCGACTGGTTCGGATTGCGCACCAGCGAAGGCGCCGCGACCGCGGTGGCCATGCCGCACGGGCGCAGGATCACCTCGGTGATGTAGTCCTCCCAGCTCTTGCCCGAGAGGCGCTCGATCAGGATGCCGGCGGTCACGTAGAGAACGTTGTCGTAGTCGTATCCGACCCGGAAGCCGCGCACCGGCTTGAGGTAGCGCAGGCCGTGCAGCACCTCGGCGCGGGTGTGGGTGGTGCCCGGCCAGATCATCAGGTCGCCGGCCCCCAGCGGCAGGCCCGACCGATGGGTGAGCAGGTCGCGCACCGTCATGATGCGGGTGGTGACCTCGTCGTACATGGCGAACTCGGGCAGGTGCTTGGTCACCAGGTCGTCCCAGTCCAGCTTGCCCTGGTCGACCAGCACCGCCAGCCCGGCGGCGGTCATGGCCTTGGTGTTGGAGGCGACGGCGAACAGGGTGTCGGGGTCGATCCGCTCGGGGCGGCCGAGCGCGCGCACGCCATAGCCGCGCACGAAGTCGGGCTGGCCCGGCCGCACCACCCCGACGCCGACGCCGGGCACGCCGAACCCGGCGAGGAAGCGGTTGGCCGTGTCATCTAAGCCCGCCAGCGCGTCGGGGACCTGGGTCCGCCCCCAGGCCGTGGCCGGCAAGCCGGAGGCCAGGCCCGCTCCGGCGCCGCTCAACAGCAGGCCGCGACGACTGATGAAACCGCTCATGGGGTGCTCCGCGCGTGGGCGTGCAGAGCATCACGTTCGCGGCCGGATCGCTAGATGGGGGCGGCGGGCGACCGGCGCGCCGCGACGAGCGTGCCCGAAGGCCCGGCCGCGGTCGCTACAGGCGTTCGAATTCGAGGAAGATCGGGGCGGTGTCGCCCAGCTTCTTTTCCTCGTAGCGCGTGGTGACATGGTCGACCGGCGGCGTGCGCCAGTCGTCGGCCGCGTCCGCCAGCCAGCGCAGGCGGGGCTCCTTCAGCGCCCGCTCCAGGGTCCAGGCGGCGTAGTCCTTCCAGTCGGTCACGAACCGGAAGCGCCCCCCCGGCTTCAGCACGCGGGCGAATTCCGCCAGGGTCTCGGCCTGGACCAAACGGCGCTTCTGGTGCCGGGCCTTGGGCCAGGGGTCCGGAAACAGCACCAGCACCCGCTCCAGGCTGGCGTCGGGCAGGCGCTCCAGCACCGGGCGGGCGTCGCCGCCGTGAATGCGGACGTTGGTCAGGCCCCGGTCGTTGATGTGGCGCAGCGCCGATCCGACGCCGTTCAGGAACGGCTCGCAGCCCAGGATCACCACCTCGGGATGGCGCTGGGCCTGTTCGGCCATGTGCTCGCCGCCGCCGAACCCGATCTCGATCCAGGCGGCCTTCGCGCCGGACATGAGGGCCTGGGGGTCCAGCGGACCTTCCTCGGGGATGGCGATGGTCGGCAGCAGGGTCTCGAACAGCGCCGCCTGGGCCGGCTTGAGGGTGCGCGACTTGATGCGGCCGAACGACCGCAGCGGCCCCCAGGTCGGGCTGTCGGCGGCGGCGGGGGGCGGGGACTTGGTCATGGGGGCGTGGCTATAGCGTCACGCGGCGATCCGCGCGAGATGGCGCGGCCTTATATCGCCGCCGCCCCGCTCCCAACTGGGCTGGATGCAACACTGGCTCTACACCGTGGCGGCCTTGTTGATCGCCGCCCTGGCCGCCTGGGGCGCGATCGCGGTCAGCCGGCGCGGGCGCGGCAAACCGGGCAAGCCGGGCGGGCTTCAGATGCTGGGCGCGATGATGCTGGGCCTTGGCGAGCCCCTCGACCCGCCGTCCCGACATGTGGCCGAAGCCAAGTCCGACAATCCCCGCGACGACGAAACCGGCGACCCGCCTACGACCTGACGGCGCAGACGCTGCGCCGACCTGGGTCCGCGCCTAGAACGCGCCCTTGAGCTCGTCGACCAGGTCGGTCTTCTCCCAGGAGAAGCCGCCCTCGTTGTCGGGCGTTCGGCCGAAGTGGCCGTAGGCGGCGGTGCGGGCGTAGATCGGGCGGTTGAGCTTCAGATGCTCGCGAATGGCGCGCGGCGTGAGCCCGCCCATCAGCTGCGGCAGCAGCGTCTCGAGCGCGGCCTCGTCGACCTCGCCCGTGCCGTGGGTGTCGACGTAGAAGCTGAGCGGCTGGGAGACGCCAATCGCATAGGAGACCTGCAGGGTCACCTTCCTGGCCAGGCCGGCGGCCACGACGTTCTTGGCGAGGTAGCGGCAGGCGTAGGCGGCCGAGCGGTCGACCTTGGTCGGATCCTTGCCCGAGAAGGCGCCGCCGCCGTGGGGGGCCGCGCCGCCATAGGTGTCCACGATGATCTTGCGCCCGGTCAGGCCGGCGTCGCCGTCCGGCCCGCCGATGACGAAGGCGCCGGTCGGATTGACGATCCACTCGGTCTCGGGGGTCAGCAGGCCGTCGGGGAAGACCGGTTCAGCGTAGGGCCGGATGATGGCCTCGACGTCCTTCGATGACAGTCCCTCGGCGTGCTGGGTCGAGACCACCACCTTCAGCGCCCGGACCGGACGGCCGTTCTCGTACAGCATCGTCACCTGGCTCTTGGCGTCAGGCTCGAGCCGGGTTTCCTTGCCGGCATGGCGAGCGTCGGCGAGCGCCTTGAGGACGTCGTGGCTGTACTGCAAGGGAACCGGCATCAGCTGCGGCGTTTCGTCGGTGGCGTAGCCGAACATGATGCCCTGGTCGCCGGCGCCCTCATCCTTGCCCTCGCCGGCGTCGACGCCTTGCGCGATGTGCTCGGACTGGGGGTGCAGATGGCACTCGAAGGAGGCGTGCTTCCAGTGGAAGCCCGCCTGCTCGTAGCCGATGTCCTTGATCGCGGACCTGACCTTTTCCTCGAGGCCGCCGACGATCTCGGCCGCATAGGCCTCGTTCTGCTCCGCCGACTGACCGGGCTTCCCGGCGCGGACTTCGCCGGCCAGCACGATGCGGTTGGTGGTGACCAGGGTCTCGCAGGCGACCCGCGCCTCCGGCTCGACCGAAAGGAAGGCGTCCACGACGGTGTCGGAGATGCGGTCGGCCACCTTGTCGGGATGGCCCTCGGAAACGCTTTCGCTGGTGAAGATGTAGGAGGGCCGGATCACGCTGGGGATTTTCCGCGGCTAGAGGGAGGCGGACCATATAAAGATGTCTTTATATGAGCAAGCGCCCGCGACGGATCACTCCGCGACAGCGGCGGGTCCGATCAGTCCTGGTCGTCGTCGGTAAGGGTGCGGACCAGCTCGAGGATGCGGCGGCGCTGCTTGGGAGTCAGGTGCGGGAACAGCGTCGCCAGCTCGATCCCCTCCGGCGTCATCAGGAAGCCGTGCAAGGACTGCTCGCTCTCGCTCTCCGCGAACTCCTTGTCCTCCACCTCGGCCGGCAGGCCCTGGAAGAAATAGGCCACGGGGGCCTGCAGGAACCGGCTGATCTCGAACAGCTTGGACGCCGAGATCCGGTTGGTGCCCCGCTCGTACTTCTGAACCTGCTGGAAGGTCAGGCCCAGCGCATGGGCCAGGCGTTCCTGGCTGACGCCCAGAAACTTGCGCCGCATGCGAACCCGGGCGCCGACGTGCAGATCGATGGGGTTTGGCGTGTTCGGCGCGGAGACGTCGGCCATGCTGGTATCCTCTAGGCCAGACACACCCGGATTCTAGGCCCGGGCGGGTGGAAAGTCGTTACCCAAATGTCAGCGTCTGGCTTGCCCGACCAGTCGGAGAACGGGAGAGGCGACCAGAAGTCCAATCGCAATAAGCGCCCAAACCCCCAAATCACCCAGTTGGGAGAAATACGTATTTTCCAGCGCCGCTGGCAAGAGGGCGTCGACAACTCCGCTCTCCCCAGGGTCGAGTCTCTGGTCATCGGACACCCGCCCATAGGCATCGACGACCGCTGATACGCCGGTCGGGGTCGCCCGGATCAGCGGTAGGCCCTGCTCGATCGCCCGGTAGGACGACAGGTTCAGGTGCTGCAACGGCCCGGACGTGCGGCCGAACCAGGCGTCATTGGAGACGTTCACGATCCACGCCGCGCGGGTCGATCCGTCCGGCAGGCCGGGGAACAGGCCCTCGTAGCAGATCAGGGGCTGGAACGGCGGCAGGCCCGGCACCCGCATCGGCCGGGGACGCGGCCCGGACGAGAACCCGTCCCCGACGTGGGTCAACTCCTTGACCCCCAGGGCCTCCAGCAGGCCCTCCAGCGGCAGGAACTCGCCGAAGGGGACGAGGCGGTGCTTGTCGTAGTCGCCGGCGAAGCGCAGGTCGGATCCGACGCGGGTAAAGGCCATCAGGCTGTTGAAATAGGCCTCCCCTTCGGGTCCGTAGTCGGCGCGATAGGTCCCGATCAGCAGAGTCTGGCCAGGTTTCAGGGCGTCCCGGATGGCGGTCCGCGTCCAGGCGCCGGGCGCGAAAAGCTCGTTGGCCGAGGCCGGCAGCGCCCCTTCGGGCCAGATGACCACGTCCGGCGCGCGGCCGCGGGGCGGGGTCATGGTGAGGGTGACGTACTTGCGGACGATCGACTGGAAGGCTGCCTGGGTCCACTTGTCCTCCTGCGGGATGTCCGGCTGCACCACCCGCACCATCAGGTCGGTGGGCTGCTCGTGGGCCCCGGCCAGCCGCACGGCGCCGAAGACGACCAGCGCCAGCAGGACCGCCGCCCCCGACCCGGCCATCACCAGGCGGGGCCTGAGCGCGCCAGCCTGGACCAGGGGCGCGAGCGCGGTCCAGATGAACAGGGTCAGCCAGGTGAGGCCGTAGGCTCCGACCAGGGACGCGGCCTGGGAGACAAGGCCCCCCGCCCGCCAGGTCTCGCCGGGCAGGTTCCACGGGAAGCCCGACAGGATGTGGCCGCTCAGCCAGATGAACAGGGTGAACATCGAGGCGAAGACCAGCACGCGGCCGACGTGAGCCGGCGCGATCCGGCGATAGAGGGCGCAGGCGCCCGCCCAGAACAGCGCCATCCCCGCCGGCAGCAGCGAGGCCGCGAAGGGCGCCATCCAAGCTTGGCGCGCATCGACCAGGAAGGCCTCGGCCACCCACCAGCAGCCCACGGCGAAATAGGCGAAACCGGCCAGCCAGCCATACCAGAAGGCGGTGCGCAGCCGCCGCGGCCCTTCGATGCGGTCGAGCAGCCACAGCAGCAGCGGATACCCCAGGAAGCCGGGCAGGAACCCGAACGGCGGGTGAGCCAGCGCCGCCAGCAGCCCTGCCGCCAGGGCCAGGCCGTTGGTGGCCAGCTTGCGCTTCCAGCCCGTCAGCTTGTCGAAGGCCGCGAAGGTCACGCCGGGGCCGTCATTCGGCGGAGGGGGCCGGGTCGCGGCGGCGGATGCGCAACCGCTTCACCCGGCGGGGATCGGCGTCCATCACCTCGAAGTCGAAGCCGGCAGGGTGGGAGACCACCTCGCCGCGCTGGGGCACCCGGCCGGCCAGCGCCGTGACCAGCCCCGCGGCGGTATCGACCTCTTCCTCGAGGTCCTCGAAGGACAGGTCCGCCTCAAGCGCCGCCTCGAGCTCTTCCAGCGGCGTGCGCGCGTCGGCCTCGATGATCCCGCCGGGGCGGGTGATCAGGCTGGGCGCTTCCTTCTCGTCGTGTTCGTCTTCGATCTCGCCGACCACGGATTCAATCAGGTCCTCGAGGGTGACCAGGCCGTCGGTGCCGCCGAACTCGTCGATGACCAGCGCCATGTGCAGGCGCGAGGCCTGCATCTTGAGCATCAGGTCGGCGCAGCGCTTGGACGGCGGCACGTACAGCACGTCGCGTTTCAGCCGGTAGATCACCGGCTCGTTCCAGTCCGGCGCCGCCACCCCGTTGGCGTCGGGGACCAGCAGCCGCACCACGTCCTTGATGTGGATGACCCCCTGGGGCTCGTCCAGGGTCTCCCGATAGACCGGCAGGCGCGAGTGTTCGCTGTCGACGAAGATGCGCAGGAGCTCGCCGAGGGTCGCCGACATCTCCACCGCCACGATGTCGGCGCGCGGAGTCATCACATCGTCGACGCGCAGGTCCTGGAAGGCCTCGGCCGCGGCCTCGATCTCGGTGGGGGCGTCGCGCTCTTCAGTGCGGTCGCCCGCCAGCCAGGCGAACATGTCCAGGACAGATCGCTTCGGTCTGGAAGAGCTGGATGGGCCGTCGCTGGACATGGTGGGGGTGGTCGTTCCCTAGGGACCGTAGGGGTCCGGAATGGCCAGGCCGGCGAGGATTTCGCGCTCGAGCCGCTCCATGGCTTCGGCCTCGTCATCCGACTGGTGGTCCCATCCTAATAGATGCAGCACCCCATGCGCCACCAGATGCGAAAGATGATTGGCCAGCGGCTTGCCCTGGGCGGCGGCCTCGGCGGCGCAGACGCCATAGGCCAAGGCGATGTCGCCGAGGTGCGGCTGGGCGCTCTCGGGCGCCGGGAACGACAGGACGTTGGTCGGCCCCTGCTTGTCGCGGAAGCGGTCGTTGAGATCCGCCACCGCCGCGTCGTCGGCCAACAGCACCGTCAGCTCGGTCGATTCCAGACCCGCGCCCCCGGCTTTGAGCGCGGCGGCGGCGGCCTCGGTGATCAGCGCCTCGGCATTAGGCAGGGCGGCCGACCAGGCCTCGTCCTCGACCTCGATGTGGATCATTCGCCGGCTTTCGCCTCGCGGGCCTTCGCGGCCTTGGCGGCGTCGGCGTCGTAGGCGCGCACGATGCGCTCGACCATCGGGTGGCGGACCACGTCCGAGGCCTCGAACATCGCCATGTCGACGCCCTCGACACCCTTCAACAGACCCACTGCGTGGGCGAGCCCGCTATCGCGCGGATTGACCAGATCGACCTGGGAGGGGTCGCCGGTGACCACCATGCGCGAGCCCTCGCCGATGCGAGTCAGCACCATCTTCATCTGCAGCCGCGTCGAGTTCTGCGCCTCGTCGACGATGATGAAGGAGTGGCTGAGCGTGCGGCCGCGCATGAAGGCCAGGGGCGCGACCTCGATCTCGCCCCGGTCTCGCCTACGGCGCGCGGCCTCGGGCCCCAGGATATCGTCCAGCGCCTGCCAGATGGGCGCCATGTAGGGGTCGACCTTCTCGTTCATGTCGCCGGGCAGGAAGCCCAGCCGCTCGCCGGCCTCCACGGCCGGCCGGGTGACCACGAGGCGGTCGACCGCGCCCTTGAGCAGCAGGGTCGCGCCATAGGCCACCGCCAGGAAGGTCTTGCCGGTGCCGGCCGGGCCGACGCCGAACACCAGTTCGCAGCGGTCCAGCATGTCGAGGTAGCGCGCCTGGGCCGCGGTCTTGGGCGCGATTGGCCCCTTGCGGCCCACGGTCAGGGTGCCGCCCGCCACCGGTTTGCCGGCACGCACGGCCGACAGCGTCTGGCGCACGTCGGCTTCGGTCACCTCGGCGCCGGCTTCGGCGCGGGCGGCCAGGGAGGTGATGGTTTCCTTGGCGTTGGCGCGCGACTTGGCGTCGCCGCGCACGGAGACGCCGCCGCCCGGCGTCTCGACCAGGACGTGGAAGGCGTCCTCGATCAGGGCGGCGTGGCGGCTGTTGGGTCCCGAGACGGCGCGCAGGCCGACGTCGGACAGGGGGATGAAGTCTTCAGCTCTGGGTGACATCGGGGGAATATAGGGGCTCAGGCCGCCTGCGCACGGTCGATCAGCGCGCCGCGCAGGCTGTTGTTCCCCGCGTCCTCGATCCGGACGCCTGCGATCTGGCCGATCAGGGGCGCCGCGCCGTCGACGTGCACGGCCTGCAGCCAGGGGGACTTGCCCACCGCCTGGCCCGGATGGCGGCCCGGCTTTTCGAACAGCACGTCGACCGTCTTGCCCACCGTCGCGCGGTTGAAGTCGAAGCGCTGCTGGTCCAGCAGGGCGTTCAGCCGGCGCAGGCGATCCTCCGAGACCTCCCGCGGAACCTGGCCGGGCAGGGCCGAGGCCGGGGTGCCGGGACGGCGGGAGTAGGCGAAGGTGAAGGCCTGGGCGTAGCCGACCTGGCGGACCAGGCTGAGGGTGTCTTCGAAGTCGACCTCGGTCTCGCCGGGGAAGCCGACGATGAAGTCGCCGCTGATGGCCATGTCGGGTCGGGCCGCGCGGATCTGCTCGACCAGGGCGATGTAGCTCTCGGCCGTGTGCTTGCGGTTCATCGCCCGCAGGATCCGATTCGAGCCGGCCTGCACCGGCAGGTGCAGGTAGGGCATCAGCGCTGGCAGTTCGGCGTGGGCCGCGATCAGGTCGTCGCCCATGTCGTTGGGATGGCTGGTCGTGTAGCGGAGGCGCGCGACGCCCTCGACCCGCGCCAGCCGCCGCGCCAGCGCCGCCAGCGACGCGGGCGCGCCGTCCGCGTCGGCGCCGTCGTAGGCGTTCACATTCTGGCCGAGCAGGGTCAGCTCGCGCACCCCCTGGGCGGCCAGGCCCTGCGCCTCCGCCACGATGTCGGCGACCGGGCGCGACCACTCGGCCCCGCGCGTATAGGGCACCACGCAGAAGGTGCAGAACTTGTCGCAGCCCTCCTGCACGGTCAGGAAGGCCGTGGGTCCTTCGACGCCGCGCTTGGCGGGCAGGGCGTCAAACTTGTCCTCGGCCGCGAAGTCCGCCGACAGCCTTTCGCCGCGCTTGCGGGCGGCGCGGGCGATCAGCTCTGGCAGCTGGTGGTAGGCCTGGGGGCCGACTACCAGGTCAACCGCCGGCTGGCGGATCATGATCTGCTCGCCCTCGGCCTGGGCGACGCAGCCCGCCACGATGATGGTCGATCGCCCCTCGCCCCGCGCCAGCTTCTCCTCGCGCATGGCCTTCAGCCGGCCGAGCTCGGAATAGACCTTCTCGGCGGCCTTTTCGCGAATGTGGCAGGTGTTCAGCACCACCATGTCCGCGCCCTCGGGCTGGTCCGACATCGCATAGCCCAGCGGCCGCAGGACATCGGCCATGCGTTCGCTGTCGTAGACATTCATCTGACAGCCGTAGGTCTTGATGTGCAGGCGCTTGAGCGGCGCGGCGGGCGGATCGTCGGACATGGGCCGGGTTTACATCAATCAATGTCATCCCGGAAAGAACCCGGCCGCAGGGCCGGGGGCTTCTCCGGGACCTCGTCTAGGCGCGGAAGGTCCCGGCTCGTGCCGCGGATCAAGTCCGCGCCACGTCCGGGATGACATTGAAATTGGATCGAGAGGAAGGGGCGGCGCCCTTACCCCTTCTCGCCCGCCGCCACGCCGTAGAGTTCAAGCTTGTGCCCGATCAGGCGGTAGCCCAGCCGCGCGGCGATGGCTTCCTTCAGCTTCTCGATTTCCTCGTCGTAGAACTCGATGACCTTGCCGGTCCTGGTGTC
>CAZRKY010000100.1:0-10416 GCA_964600375.1 uncultured Caulobacteraceae bacterium
CCTGCTCGATGTGCGTCGACTTGCCGGTGCCGTGATAGCCCTGGACCATCACCCGGCGGTCGTGGGCGAAGCCGGCGCAGATGGCGAGCGTGGTCTGGGGGTCGAAGCGGTAGGCCGGGTCGATCTCCGGGACGTGGTCGTCGGCGGTGTCGAAGGCCGGGACCATCATGTCTGAATCCACCCCGAAGGCGTCGCGCACGGAGACCTGGCGGGCGGGTTGAAGCGCCAGCAGGCGTTCGTCGGCGGTGGAGGCGGGGGCGGAGTCGGGCATGGGGTTTCTTTAAGCGCGGGTGTGGCGGGGGGCAACGGTGAGCGTAGCGCCGCGTCCTCGTCCTTCGACAGGCTCAGGATGAGGACGAATGGAGCGTCGTGGCTGGAGCATCGGTGGCTTCGAACGCCCGGGCGTCAGGCTTGATGTTTCGGCATCCGCCGCCGCGACCGCTCCGCAACCGCGACATCCAACAAATCCTCATCCTGAGCCTGTCGAAGGACGAGGATTTCAGCCGTTAGGCCAGGCCCGACTTCTTCAACGACTTGTAGGCCGCGATGACGCGCTGGAGCTTGTGCTCGGTTGAGCGATCGCCGCCGTTGGCGTCGGGGTGGCAGCGCTTGACCAGCTCGGTGTAGCGCGCCCGGATGGTGGGGCCGTCGGCGGTGTCGTCGAGGTCCAGATCCGACAGGGCCTGGCGCTCCATCTTGCCGAGGTGGCGCGCGGCGGGCTTTTCGACCTCGCCCCTGGAGCGGCCGGCGCCGAAGATGGTGAACGGGTCGGCGAAGGCGTGCGCGCCCTTGGAGGAGGCCGCGGCCGCCTCGCGGCTGAGACGGCTGGCGCGGAACTGCCAGGTCGGGCGATGGCCGGTGTGGGCCTCGTCGTGCCAGCGCTTGCTCTCGCCGGGCGTCATGCCGGCGAAGAAATCCCAGTTGCGATTGTACTCGGCCGCGTGGGCCTGACAGAAGTTGTAGAACTCGCCGGGCAGGTCGCGGGACTTGGGCGCGCGCGCGGCGCTGGCCTTGGAACAGGCCGGCCACTCGCACGGCTTCTCGCCGGGCTTCAGACGCAGGACGTCCTCGGCTCGCTTCGCCTTTTCGTCCTCTTCGCCGGATGGGGGCCTGACCCGGATGTCCACGAACTTGGGACGGTATTCAAACGCACCGCTCATGGGGCAAAGTATGAGGCCTAAGTTTTACGGTTCAAGGATTGACACCCCAATGGGTACGGTCGCGGCGCAAATTTCACGCAAACTTCAGGACGCGCTGCACCCGCAGAGCCTCGAGGTCATCGATCAGAGCGACCGGCACGCGGGTCACGAGGGCGCCCGGGCGGGTGGCGAGAGCCACTTCGACGTGCGGGTGGTCTCCCAGGCGTTCGAGGGGCAATCGCGGCTGGCGCGGCAGCGAATGGTGAACGCCCTGCTGGCCGAGGAGCTGGCGGGACCGGTGCACGCGCTCAGCCTGAAATTGCTGGCTCCGTCCGAGGCGTAAGCGCAATCCACCCGCGTTTACGATGAATACCCCAATGAATTCCACAACTTTGCCGTTCACTCCGTCTTAGATAATTGCGCCGAGACTACGATCCAGGGGAATTGTCCGGGGTACGGGTCGATGGGCGAACACGACAAGGCGCGGGCGCGGGTCAATGACGCCGCGCAGGTGCTTCAGGCGATCCTGCAGACCCATTACCTGCGGTACTGGCTGATCACGAGCTGGGCGCTGGCCCTGCTGGCCACGATCAACCCCATCAACGCCATTCTCTGGTTCGCCGGCACCCTGACCGCGGGCGCCATCCGCTCGGCCTTCGAGAAACGCCTGGCCGCCAAGGTCGGCGCCGGGGCCGGATACGGCCTGATCTTCCCCGCGGTCGCCACCGCCACGACCCTCGCCTGGGCCGTGGCCCCGGTGCTGGCCTGGTTCTCGGGCAGCGACTTCGGCCAACCGCTGGCGCTGGCGCTGCTGGCCTCGGGCTACATCCTGGTGTTCAGCCAGATGCGCAACTCGCCCAAGCAGGCGATCGTGATCTCCTCGCCCTACAGCCTCGCCGCCATCGTCATGGCGGCCAGCGCCTGGGGCACGCCGAGCTTCTGGCCGTTCGTGGCGGTGCTGCCGTTCATGTGGTCCAGCCTGTTCGTGCTGACCATCATGACCCTGACGGCCAATGTGAAGATCGAGGCCTTCCAGGACCACCAGGCCCACCTGATCGAGGAACTGGAACAGTCGCGCGACAAGGCCGACGCCGCCAACCGCGCCAAGTCCGCCTTCCTCGCCGTCATCTCCCACGAGCTGCGCACGCCGATGAACGGCGTGCTCGGGGCCGCCCAACTTCTGACGTCCACGCGCCTGGACCCGACCCAGAAGGAATACGTCTCCATCGTCCGCAACTCGGGCGACAACCTGATGGCGCTGCTCAACGACATTCTCGACCTGACCCGCATCGAGGCGGACCGGCTGGAGCTGGAGTCGGCGGAAGTCGACATCGCCGAGTTCACCGCCCGCTTCGACCGGACCTGGGCCGGGCGCGCCAGCGAAAAGGACGTCCAGTTCATCGCCGAAATCGATCCTTCGACCCCGGCCTCGGTGGTAGGCGACCCCGCGCGCACCGCCCAGATCGTCCACAACCTGCTCTCCAACGCGGTGAAGTTCACCGAGCACGGCGAGATCCGACTGACCGTCTCGGCCGACCGCATCTCGGACCGCCGGGCGCGCCTGAAGTTCCGCGTCGCCGACACCGGCCCCGGCATCGCGCCCGAGCACCTGGAGAAGTTGTTCCGTCCGTTCACCCAGGTGGACGGCTCGTCCACACGCCGCTTCGGCGGGGCGGGCATCGGCCTGACCCTGTCGCAGAAGCTGGCCCAGATGATGGACGGCGGCCTGGAGGTCGAGAGCGAACCCGGCAAGGGCTCGGTCTTCACCTTCTCGATGGAGGTGGACGTGCGTGCTTGGCACGCCGCCCAGGTGCAGGCTCCGGTCACCGCCGAGACCGAGGGTCAGCCGATCCGCGTGCTGGTGGTCGAGGACCATCCGGTCAACCGCATGATCGTGGAGGCCTGGCTGGCCTCGGCCGGCCACATCGCCGTCGCCGCCGAGAACGGCCAGATCGGGCTTGAGATGGCCCAGGCCCAGGCCTTCGACCTGATCCTCATGGATGTGAACATGCCGGTGATGGACGGGCTGACCGCGACCCAGAAGCTGCGCGAAGAGGCCGGCCCGAACCAGGACACGCCGGTGGTGGTGCTGTCAGCCTCGGCCCGCGCCGAGGACCACGAGGCCGGCCTGGCGGCCGGCGCCGACGCCTACATGAACAAGCCCATCGACTTCCGCCTGTTCGCCGAGATGCTGGGGCGCCTGCCGGGCGGCCGAGAAGGCCTGCGCGAAGCCGCCTGAGGCGCGCTGTCCTGCGTCAGTGCAGGACGATCCAGGCCAGGAACAGGCCGAACGCCACCGCCGCCTGCAGGCCGATGATGCCCCAGAAGCGGCCCTGGAACGGCTGCTTGCGCGTCTTGTGGCGAAACCGGCGCATGGCCGCGAGCGCGCCCAGCCCGCCGCCCCAGGCGACGTAGGCAAGCAATTGGCGCTCCGGCACCCGCTCCAGGTCCTCGACAGCGAGTTGCTTGTCCAGCCGGTAGACGGAGAAGGCCCGCAGGTTGACCACCAGCAGCCACAGCCCGGCCCCGGCGGGCCACCATGCGAGAATTTCAGCCGCAGTCATGGGAACAGCTTCGCCGCAGTTCCTTTAGACTGTCCTGATGCGCGCCTTCGCCGAATTGCTGGATCGCCTGTCGCTGACGCCGTCGCGCAACGGCAAGCTGGTGCTGGTCCGCGACTATCTGACGGCCACGCCTGACCCCGATCGCGGCTGGGCGCTGGCGGCGCTGACCGGCGACCTGTCCTTCGCGGTGGCCAAGCCGGCCATGATCCGCAAGGCCGTGGACGCGCGCGTCGACCCGGTGCTGTTCCGCTGGTCGCGCGACTACGTCGGCGACATGGCCGAGACCGTGGCCCTGATCTGGCCGGTGGCCCCCTCGCGCCGGCCTAACCGCGAGCCTGAACTGTCGGAGGTCATCGACGCGCTGCGCGAGGCCAAGCGCGGCGAGGTCCAGGGCCTGATCGAGGGCTGGCTGGACGCGCTCGACGCCCAGGGGCGGTGGGCCCTGCTCAAGCTGGTCACCGGCGCCCTGCGCGTGGGCATGTCCTCGCGGCTGGCGAAGACCGCGGCGGCCATGATCCGCCCCGACCGCGCGCCCCTGCCGCCCGATCCGGACAGCGCGGCGGAGGCGGGCGAGGCGCTGGAGCCGGTGGACGCTTCGGCCATCGAAGAAGTCTGGCACGCGCTGGAGCCGCCCTATGCGGACCTGTTCGCCTGGCTGGAGGGCCGGGGAGAACGCCCCGACGCCGAGGCGCCCGGCCGCTTCCGCCCGGTGATGCTGGCCGTCGCCCTCGACGAGGCGGTCGATTTCGCCAAGCTCGATCCGGCGGATTTCGAAGCCGAATGGAAGTGGGACGGCATCCGGGTCCAGGCGGTGATCGAGCAGGGCGTGCGCAAGCTCTACAGCCGCACCGGGGACGAGATCTCGGGCGCGTTCCCCGACCTGATGGGCGCGCTGGATTTCGAAGGCGCCCTGGACGGCGAACTGCTGGTCATCCGCGAGGGGGCGGTCGCGCCGTTCGGCGACCTGCAGCAGCGGCTGAACCGCAAGACCGTCTCTGCCAAGGTGATGCAGGCCTATCCCGCCGCCATTCGCGCCTATGATGTCCTGGCCGAGGATGGCCAGGACACCCGGGCCTTGCCGCTGACCCAGCGCCGGGCGCGGCTGGAGGCCTTCATCGGCCGGCATGGCTCCGACCGGCTGGACCTGTCGCCCCTGGTTCCGTTCGAAGGCTGGGACGCGCTCGCCCGCCTACGCGCCGACCCGCCCATCGGGGCCGCGGCCGAAGGGCTGATGCTCAAGCGCTGGGATTCTCCCTACGTCGCGGGCCGGCCCAAGGGCCCCTGGTTCAAGTGGAAGCGCGACCCCTACCGTCTCGACGCGGTGCTGATGTACGCCCAACGCGGCTCGGGAAAGCGGTCGAGCTTCTACTCCGACTACACCTTCGGGGTATGGACCAGCGAGGGGACCCTGACCCCGGTCGGCAAGGCCTATTTCGGCTTCACAGACGAGGAGCTGAAGCAGATCGACAAGTTCGTGCGCGACCATACGACCGACCGCTTCGGCCCGGTCCGGCAGGTCCGCGCCGACCGTGAGTTCGGCCTTGTGTTCGAAGTCGCCTTCGAAGGCCTGCAACGCTCGACCCGCCATCGCTCAGGGGTGGCGATGCGCTTCCCGCGCATCGGCCGGATTCGCTGGGACAAGCCCGCCCGCGAGGCCGACACCCTCGAAACGGTCGCGGCCCTGCTCGCCCGGATCGAGGCCGGCGGCGGGCGGGCCTGAGGCGGAACACCGCGGCCGCCCAGCCGTTTCCACTTTGGGGCGGCGATTCAATCGAAGGGAATTCATGAGTTTGCTTGACGACTGGGCGGCCCTTGGCCGCACGGCGCTTGGGGCCGACAACGCCATGCTGGTGAAGGCGCTGGATGTAGCCGGCGACCTGGCCGTGAACCTGATCGTGGCCTCCCTGATCCTGATCGGCGCGGTGTTCGTCTCCAAGTGGGCGGCGCATGCGGTGGGCAAGGGCCTCGGCCGCCTGCGCGTCACGCGCCAGGACGCCACGCTGGTGCAGTTCTTCGCCACCCTGACGCGCTGGGTGGTGCTGATCATCGGGCTCATCGCGGTGCTTCAGCGGCTGGGCGTCCAGACCGCCTCGATTATTGCGGTCCTCGGCGCCGCGTCGCTGGCCATCGGCCTGGCCATCCGCGGGACGCTGTCGGACCTGGCGGCGGGCGTGATGCTGCTGGTGCTGCGACCGTATCGCGTGGGCGACGTTCTCGAAGTCGCCGACATCGTCGGCAAGGTGCGCCGGCTGGACCTGTTCAACACCGAGCTGGTGACCGGCGACAACCGCAAGGTCGTGCTGCCCAACGCCAAGGCGCTGGACGACGTGCTGATCAATCGCAACGGCTATCCGAGCCGCCGGATCGATCTCGATTTCGGCATCCACTACGACACCCGCCTCGACCATGCCTTCGCGGTCATGCACGGCGCCGCCGCCAAGGAGGCGCTGGTGCTGGCCGAACCGCCGCTATGGACCGGGCTGACCGCGCTCGGCGACAGCGCCATGACCGTGCAGCTGCAGGCCTGGGTGAAGCCTGACGACTACCCCCAGGCGCGCGCCAACCTGATGCGGGCGGTGAAGGAGGCGTTCGACGCGGCCGGGATCATCTTCCCCTATCCGCACCAGGTCGCCGTCCCCGACGATTCCGCCAAGCCCGCAGCCCGGGCCCGGGCGCCGCGCAAGGCGCCGGCGCGCCGGCCGCGCCAACAAGCGGGTGACGGGGCGCGCCCGCGCCACTAAACCCGGGCCATGCGCTACGACTTCGTCTCTGACAACGCCGCCGCCATGGCCCCCGAGGCGCTGGACGCCCTGGTGAAGGCCAATACGGGCTTCGCCAAATCCTATGGGGCCGATGAAGTCACGGCGCGGACGGCCGAGCTGGTGCGCCGGCGCTTCGACGCCGACGCCGAGGTGCGCTTCGTCATGTCGGGCACGGCGGCGAACGCCGTGGCGCTGTCGATGCTGGCGCGACCCTTCGAGTCAGTGCTGGCCTATGACGAGGCCCACATCCGCACCGACGAGGCGGGCGCGCCGGGGTTCTTCGGTCAGGGGGTCGGGCTGGTCGGCCTGCCGGGGCCGTCGGGGAAAATTGATCAGGCCGCCCTTGGGCGCCGCCTGGCCGAGGATGAGCCGTCCTATCGCCAGCCGGCGGCGGCGCTGTCCCTGACCCAGGCCACCGAATACGGGGCGGTTTACTCTGCGGAAGAGCTGCGGCGCCTGATCGAGCCGGCGAAGGCGAGGGGGCTGAAGGTGCACCTGGACGGCGCCCGCCTGGCCAGTGCGGCGGCGGCGGGGTTCGACCTGAAGGACGTGCCGCGCCTGGGCGTCGATGTCTGCGTGCTGGGTGGGGCTAAGGCCGGCGGCCTGTGCGTCGAGGCCATCGTCATGTTCGACCACGCGCTTGCCCATCACGTTGACAACCGGCTGAAGCAGGCCGGCCAGACGGCGTCGAAGGCCCGCTTCCTGACCGCGCCCTTGCTGGGACTGCTGGAGAGCGAGGCCTGGGAGGGTCACGCCGCCCACGCCAACCTGATGGCGCGTCGGCTGGCCGCCGCCCAGCCCTTCCGGGTGACCCATCCCGTCGACGCCAACATGGTCTTCGTCGCGATGAATGACGCGGCCCTGGCGGCGCTGAACGCGGCGGGCTGGGCCGCCTACCGCTTCGACGACGGCTCGGTGCGGTTCGTCTGCTCGTGGCAGACGACCGAGGCGCTGGTAGACGAGATGGCGGCCGCGCTGAAGGCTGTCGCCTAGGTCCCCGGCGGGTAGTTCTCGAGGTCGATGGTGCGGGTGATGGTCATGTCCATCACGCAGTTGTTGGCCACGATGGTGGAGAGCGATCCCCACTCGTTGTCGTACTGGGCCTCGCACCAGGCGTCGCGATAGGCGATCCACGCGCGCTGGGCGGCTTTCAGCTTCGCCTGCTGTCCGGCGTTCAGCTCGGCCATGACGGCGCGGTAGCGGGCGTTCAGCTTCTTGTCCTGAAGCTCGTTCTCGGCGGCCATGCACTGGACCATGCCGGCCGTCGACGGGTCAGCGTCCATGCAGGGCTGGAAGGCCGGTGAATAGCGCGCCTCGATCTCGGCCCGGTCGGCGGCCTGGACGGGCAGGGCGGCGGCGCAGAGCGCGGCGGCGGCGAGTGTGAGCAGGCGCATGGTGCGAGGTCCTTCGTTAGCGGAGCTTACCCCAATCCTTCTCCGCAGGAGAAGGAGGGCCCCGCGCACCGGAGCGGCGCAGCCGCGGAGGTGGCTGCGCGGGAGGTTGAGGTGGATGCGGTTGGGTGGGTGATTGGCTGAGGACGGCCTTCAGGCGTCGCGTTTCCTCCTCAATCTCCCGCGCGAGAACCTGCGGCCTGCGGCCTCCGGTGCGCGGGGCCCTCTTTCTCCGCTGGAGAAAGAGAGGTCCCTACGAAATGCCGGTCTTGCCGATGGCGTAGAAGCGGTCGGCGCGCTGCTTCTTCAGGTCTTGCGGTGAAAGCGCCAGCAGCAGGTTCAGCTCTTCCTCGACCGCGTCGCCGACCGACTTGATGGCGGCCTCAGGGTCGGAGTGGGCGCCGCCGGCGGGCTCGGGGATGATGCGATCGACGATGCCGTACTTCAGCAGGTCCGGGCCGGTGATCTTCATCTGCTCGGCGGCGTCCTTGGCGCGGCTGCCGTCGCGCCACAGGATCGAGGCCGCGCCCTCGGGCGAGATCACCGAATAGATCGAGTGCTCCAGGATCAGCACCTTGTTGGCCGCGGCCAGCGCGATGGCGCCGCCGGAGCCGCCCTCGCCGGTGACCGTCGAGATCATCGGCACTTCCAGCATCAGGCCGCGTTCGGTGGAGCGCGCGATGGCCTCGGCCTGGCCGCGCTCCTCGGCGCCGATGCCGGGATAGGCGCCGGCGGTGTCGACGAAGGTCAGGACCGGCAGGCCGAACTCCTCGGCCATGTCCATCAGGCGCACGGCCTTGCGGTAGCCCTCGGGTCTGGCCATGCCGAAGTTGTGCTTGAGTCGGGTGGTGGTGTCCCAGCCCTTCTCGTGGCCCATCACCACCACGGCGCGACCGCGGAAGCGGCCCAGGCCGCCGACGATGGCCTGGTCGTCGCCAAACTTGCGGTCGCCGCGCAGCTCGACGAACTCCTCGATCAGGCCGGCGACGTAATCCATGAAGTGCGGGCGCTCGGGGTGGCGGGCCACCTGGGTCTTCTGCCAGGCGTCCAGCGACCCATAGGCCTCGCGGCGCATGGTCTCGACCCGCTCGCGCAGGGCCGCGATCTCCGAATCAAACGCCTTCGGACCGGCGGTTTCCGACAGGCGCGACAGCTCCTCGATCTTGGCTTCAAGATCGGCGATCGGGCGTTCGAACTCTAGGTAATGGCGGGCCGGCGACGTCATCCGGTGTTCACTAGGGTGTTTTTGGAGCGGCGGAAACTAGGGGCAAGCGTCGCCTTCCACAACAGCGGCCTTAGCGCGCAGGCGGCGGGGGCTCCGGGGCGACGGCCCGCGGCCGCGTTTCATCCTGCGTCCAGGGCGGCGGCGACGGGGTCGGGGCCTCCGGCGCAATGGGGTCTTCGCGGCGCTGGTTCATCAGCATGCCGCCGATCACCAGCCCCGCCAGCAGGGCGGTCAGCACCAGGATCAGGGGGCGCGACCCGGCGAAGCTGCTGGAGGTCGGCGCGACGGGGTGTTCCAGCGGGTGGGGGGCGATCATCAGACGATAGCCTTTGGTCGGCACGGTCTCGATCACCCGGGGGCGTTTTGCGTCGTCGTCGAGCGCGGCTCGTAGCATCGACACGGCCCGTTGCACCGCCTCGTCCACCACATGGGTCCCGTTCCAGACCCGGGCGATCAGCTCGTCCCTGCCGACGATGCGGCCGGGGTTGGCGGCCAGGTAGGCCAGGAGCGCCATGACCTTGGGCTCCAGCTTCACGATCTCGCCGTGGCGCAGCAGCACGTTGCGCTCCGGATCGGCCACGACCTCGCCGAGGACGAAGAACCGGGAGTGGGCGGAGGGGTTGGTCATGGCGGTGAGAGAACACCTAAGCCGCCGGTTCGTCACCCCACAGCTTCGCCACCCCCGGGACAAGCCCGGGGGTGACGAGCACTGGACGGTGTGAAGTTGTTGAAACCAAATCACTATTCGTGAGCGTCCCGCTGACGACACCCCAGATCCAGGCCGGGTGGGCGGGCCGGGACAGCGCCGTCATGCATGCGCGTCGTCGACATAGACCGGTTTACAATGCAAACTTGTTCGTATACGACGCCGCCATCAAGGGATCGGTGGAGGCCGGCGATGGACGGGCGAGCGAGTGAGGCGGGCGGCGAGCGCCTGCACGGGCTGGATGCGGTCAGGGGTTTCGCCCTGATCGGCGGGGTGGTGCTGCACGCGACCATGTCGTTCTTCCCCGGCGCCCAGATGTGGATCGTCAAGGACGCCAGCGAGAGCGTCGAGCTGGGGGTGGTCTTCTACGTCCTGCACATGTTCCGCATGGCGGTCTTCTTCCTGCTGGCGGGCTTCTTCGGTCGCCTGCTGCTGCAGCGCCGGGGCGTGGGCGGGTTCATCAGGGACCGCTTCGGCCGCATCGTCCTTCCCTTCGCCAGCTTCTGGCCCATCGTCTTTCCGGCCATCGTCGCAGCCCTGATCTGGGGCGCGGTGCAGGCGAGCGGCGGCCAGCCCCTGCCCTCGGAACCCCCGCCAAACCCGTTCACGGTCGAGGCCTTCCCCCTGAC
>CAZRKY010000100.1:10426-11370 GCA_964600375.1 uncultured Caulobacteraceae bacterium
CCTCTATGTGCTGGTCATCTTCTACGTCGCCGCGCTCTTGCTGCGCGGCCTGGTCGTGGCCGTGGACCGGGGCGGGGCCCTGCGGCGGGGACTCGACCGGCCGGTGCGCTTTGTCGTCGAGAACTGGGCGCCCATCCTGCTGGCGCTGCCGACCGCGGCGCTGCTCAGCGTGGGGAACAGCTGGCCGCTGTGGTTCGGGGTGCACACGCCCGATACCGGCCTGATCCCCAACGTGCAGGCTCTGGCCATCTACGGCGCGGCGTTCGGCCTCGGCTGGCTGGTGAACCGCCAGACGGCGCTCCTGGATGTCTGGCGCCGCCGCTGGCCCATCCACATCCTGCTTGCCGTGATCGCCACCGCGGCCTGCCTGGTCATCATCGGGGTGGAGCCGACCGTCCGGCCGCTGAAGGAGCCGAACCTGACCTGGGCCTACTGCCTGGCCTATGGCCTGGGGCTGTGGAGCTGGACCTTCGGCATCATCGGCGCGGGGCTGGCTTTCTTTTCGGGCCACAGCCCGGCGCGGCGCTACCTCGCCGACGCCTCCTACTGGATCTACATCGTGCACCTGCCGCTGGTGATGGCCCTTCAGGTGCTGGTCGCGCCGCTGGACTGGCCCTGGCCGGCCAAGTTCGCCGCCATCCTGGCCGCCGCCTTCGCGGTGATGCTGGCGACCTATCAGCTGCTGGTCCGCCACAGCTTCATCGGCCGCATGCTGAACGGCAAACGGCCACGCCGCGACAAGGCGGAGGCCGACGCCCCGCCCGTCCCGCAAACCCTGTGAGGAGACTCGCCATGAACGCCACCCGGTCCGACACCATCAGCCTCGTCGGCATTGTCGTGCTCTATGGCTACTTCCTCTTCGGCGTGATCGAGGGCGGGCTGGACCAGCCGGACCTGATCGGCCGCACGCTCGGCTTCTACGTCCTGACCATCGTGGTCATGAT
>CAZRKY010000101.1:0-11350 GCA_964600375.1 uncultured Caulobacteraceae bacterium
AGCGCCGGACGGGTCATGGCGGCGTAGAACTCCTTGGTGAACTGGATGAAGGTCTTGCCCTCGACGTCGTTCATGTCGTCGATCGAGACGTAGAGGGCGCGGGACGCCGGCATGGGATGGACGAAGTTGCCGACGCCATAGCGTTCGGCCCAGGCGTCCCGCTCGAAGGGCTTGCGCGCGACGGACTTCAGGTCCTGCGGCGCGCCGCGATAGGGCTTCAGGCTCGTCGAAATCGGCCGGCCGTTCGCGCCCGTCGCCTCGATGCGGATCGGGTCGCGTTCGGAAGCGACCACCCCAAGGCCCTGCAGCAGGCCCAGGTTGCGGACCACGGCGAAGCTCCAGTTGTGGGCCCAGGGGTCGGTGCCGGGCCAGACCGCCGCCAGTCGGCGCATGATCTCGACATCCGGCACGCTGTTGACTGCGCGCAGCCGGGCGCCCAGCAGGGCCTCATGCTCGGGTCCCGCCTCGGTGACGTGAAAGCCGTCGTGGAAGGTCCGGACGTTGACCGGCAAGCGCCAGCCGAACGGCCCGTCCGCGAAGCCCGGAGGGATGGCGCCGACAAAGTCAAACGGCAGCACGGTTGTGTGCCCGTCGCCGAACCACGACAGGCCGCGCCACAGGCCCACGAAGAACGCGCCGTCACTGAGCGTGTCGGCCCCGGCGGCAAGGGCGTCCCAGGTCTCGCGCCACTTGGGGTCCGCCGCCGCCTCGCGGCCCCGGGGATGGGTGGTCTCGGCGAAGGCGCGGAGCGCTACCACGTCGGCGCGGCGCGAGCCGCCAGTGACGGGTGGAGCGCGATGCCCTGCGGGTCCGTCCTGTTGAGCGCGCGCGGCCTGGGCGCTTCCCGCAACCCCTGCCGCGACAAGGCCTGTGAAGGCGCGTCGGGTGAACATTCGACATTCTTGGCCGCGGGTCGGCGACCTCCCTAGTGAATAATCGGTAGGTTTGTTTCGAGCCCGAAACGGAAGCGCTGCAGGGCCTAGCGCGCCGGCAGGTACCGGTTGGGCTCCACCAGCACGAAGCCCGGCGTCTCGGCGAAGCAGCGCCGCAGCAGGTAGGCGTGGCCGGCGCCGAAGATCACCACCACTCGGTCGCCGGGCTTCGATTCCTGGATGATGCGGGCGCAGATGCGATAGTTGCGCGTGGCCCAGGCTCCGTTCAGGTCTGCGCCCGGCTGCTGGTCGCCCGCGCCGACGCGAAGCGTGTCCGTGTAGAACTTGTTGGCGCGCTGGATTTCAACGGGCTGGTTCATGCGCCGCAGCTCTGCGCCAAGCGTTCCCTGCGCCAGCCGGGCGCTCATGCCCCCGACCTCCGCCTGGATATCGGCCATGACCTGTGCTTCGAAGCCTTCCATGCCGTGGCTCTTGGTCCATTCGATCACCGGCCCGAACGGGAAGTCCCCATCCATGTCCGCGCCAAACACCCGGGCGCCGGACAGCTGCCCCAGCCTGAAGCCGAGCTGCACCACCTCGTTCCTCGACGGCGGCAGGGTCCCAGCCTGGTATTTCGCCCAACGCTCGTCGACCGTGGCGGCGTCCCATTCGGCGGCGACGGCCGTCGGGTGGAAGCGGTTCAGCCCGGCGACAATGCGGGCGATTTCGGCCTGGCGCTCCGGCGTGGTCACGTCCGGGACCTGGACGTTGCCGATGTCCTGGCCGGGGTTGGAGAAGTGGAACACGCCCACGACCATGACCTGCACGGGTTTGGTCGGGGCGGCCTGGGCGGCGGGCGCGGCGATGATCGCGGCGGCGAGCGTGATGGCGGCGAAAGGCTTCATGGCGAGGCTCCCTTGGTCAGGAAGCCTCAAAGCACGGCCCGCGCGGATCAGAACAATGAATTGGGTTTCATGAACTGGCGAGCGGCGCGCCCGGGCGGCGCATGATCCAGTTGGCGTGGACACCGGTGATCGGGGCGTCCGGGTCGATCTCGAAACCGAAGCGCCGATAGAAGCGGATCGCCCGCTCGTTGAACCGGATCACCGTCAGCCACATCGGCCGCTCCGGGCCCAGCCACGCCATGCCGTGGGCCATCAGGGCCGGGGCGACCGCGCCGCCGTGGTGCTCGGGGCTGACCATCAGCCAGTCCAGCTCATGGTCATCCGGGCCGTGGCGGGTCGCGATGACGAACCCGGCCAGGGCGCCGTCGATGAAGGCGGCGGCGAAGTGCTGGTGGGCATTGGCGGCCGCGGCCCGCGCGGTCTCGCCGCTGATCGCCACGATGTGGCGGTTCCGCTCCATCTGCTCGCGCGTCAGGTCATCGCGGTAGAAGGTGCTGCCGGTCGCGGCCCTGGTCACGGCCACGACGTCCTGGACGCCGATCCGTTCGAACGCGGCGGCGTCGGACAGGAGGCTGACGCCGGCCGGCGCCACGCCTACTTCGCCTTCTCCATCATCCCGGCGAAGCGTTCGAACAGATAGAGGCTGTCGGTCGGGCCGGGGGAGGCTTCGGGGTGGTGCTGGACGGAAAACACCGGGCGGCCCTTCAGCTCCAGGCCGCAGTTGGTGCCGTCGAACAGCGAGACGTGGGTCTCCTGAACCGGGGCCGGCAGGCTGTCGCGGTCGACCGTGAACCCGTGGTTCATGGAGACGATCTCGACCTTGCCGGTGGTGAGGTCCTTAACCGGGTGGTTCGCCCCGTGGTGGCCCTGCTCCATCTTGACGGTGCTCGCCCCCAGGGCGCGGGCCAGCATCTGGTGGCCCAGGCAGATGCCGAACACGGGCTTGCCGGACTCGACCAGCTTCTTGATCTCGGGGACGGCGTATTCGCCGGTGGCCGCCGGGTCGCCCGGACCGTTTGAGAGCAGCACCCCGTCCGGGTTGCGAGCCAGGATTTCCTCGGCGGTGGTCGAGGCGGGCACGACGGTGGCGCGGGCCCCGACGCTGGTCAGGGCGCGCAGGATGTTGCGCTTCACCCCGTAGTCGACGACCACGACTTCGAACTTCGGCTGGCCGGCCTTGGCGTAGCCCTCGGGCCAGGTCCACAGGCCCTCGTCATAGACGAACGGTTGCAGGCACGATGCGTCCTTGGCGAGGTCGAGGCCTACCAGGCCGGACCAGGCGCGCGCCCGGGCGACCAGGGCGTCGAGGTCGAACTTGCCGTCCGGCGCATGGGCGACGACGCCGTGGGGCATGCCTTTCTCGCGGATCAGCTTGGTCAGCGAGCGCGTGTCGACGCCCGACAGGCCGACGACGCCGCGCGACTTCATCCAGGCGTCCAGGCTCTGACCCGCGCGCCAGTTGGCCGGATCGGTCGGCAGGTCGCGGAAGATCGCGCCGCGGGCGGAGGTCTCGGCCCCCTGGCCCATCTGCTCGACGTCCTCCAGGTTCACCCCGACGTTGCCGACGTGGGGGAAGGTGAAGGCGATAATCTGGCCCATGTAGGACGGGTCGGTCAGGATCTCCTGGTAGCCCGTCATGGCGGTGTTGAAGCACACCTCGCCGAGCGCCGAACCGGCGGCCCCGCAACCGATCCCCTGCAGCACCGTGCCGTCGGCGAGGACGAGAACGCCGGTGGCGCCAGGCATGAGCGTCGCGGTCATGAGGCGCCTCCTTTGAGAAAAGCCGGGCCGGAGCGAACTCCGCCCGGCGGGCAAACGGCGGCGTAGTTAGGGCTTGGAGGGAGTCGGGTCAACGTCGGGCGGAGTCACACCCGCGGCATTACCGGCGCGTCATGACCGAAGCTTCACTTGGTTGGAGCGTTGGGGCGGCCTAGTGGACGCCTGAAACGGAGCCTCCCATGCAACGCCTGCTGATGACCCTGCTGTTTGTGTTCACCGCCTCAGCCGCGGTCGCCCAGTCCGATTCGGCCGAGATCCGGGCGGCCATCGGTCGCGCGGTTGAAGGCAAGGCGGTCCCGGCCGTGGGCATCCTCGAGATCCGCAACGGCCAGGTCTCGTCCGAGACGGTGTGGGGCGTGCGCCAGATGGGCCGGCCCGAGCCGGTGCAGGTCGGCGACCGCTGGCACCTGGGCTCTGACACCAAGGCGATGACGGCGACGCTGATCGCGGTGCTGGTGGAGAAGGGCAAGCTGTCCTGGACCGCGCGGCTGGACGAGATGCTGCCGGAACTGGCCGCGACCATGGACCCGTCCTACCGCGACGTGACCCTGGTGGACCTGCTGGCGCACCGCTCGGGGTTGCCCGAGAACGTCGATGACGAGGCCTACTACCACACGTTCTACAGCGATCCGCGCCCCGTCACCGAGCAGCGCTTCGCCTACATTTCACGCGCCCTGACCGAGAAGCCTGTCGGCGAGAGGCGCACCGAGCGCTTCTATTCCAACACCGGCTACATCCTGGCGGGCCTCATCGCCGAACGGGCCATGCACAAGCCGTACGAAGAGCTGATGCAGACCTATGTGTTCAAGCCGCTGGGCATGAATTCGGCCAGCTTCGAGTGGGTGGCGGGCAACCCCGTCGGCCACGTTGATGGCCGCCCGGCGCTGCAACATTTCCTCCCCAACACCCGCCTTCTGGCTCCGGCATGTCTGGCGCATTATACCCACCGCGTCTTGGCCAAGTTCTGCATCGACCAGATGAACGGCGCCCAGGGCCATGGGCGCCTGTTGCGGACTGAGACCTACCGCCTGATGCAGACCAACGCCGGCGGGGCCAAGAACGGCCTGGGCTGGGGCGTGGCGCCGAGCATCGCGGGGCTGCAGGGTCCGGTGCTGACCCACGTCGGGTCCGACGGCAACTGGTACGCGATCGTGGCGCTCTTCCCGCAGACCGGGAACGGCGCCCTGGTGGTCGCCAATGCGGCGGACAGCATGGGCGGCGACGCGGCGACCGGCGCCCTGCTGCGCGAGCGGATCAAGCTGCTGGGCCAGCCGGCCGCGCCCGTCCCGGCGCCCGTCCCGGCCACGGGGGGCTAGGGCGCCGCGGCGATTGTGCGACCGGGTCGGGAAGTCGTATGCACCGACCCCATGACCGACTTCATTGATCCCACCCGCGAGGCCTTCGCGACGTTCCGTGGTCTGCCGCGCCAGGGCCCGATCCAGATGCTCAACCTGGTCCGGTTCCGGGACAAGGCGGCCTATCCCGGGGACCATCCCAACGCCGGCGATGGGCTCAGCGGGGCGGAGGCCTACCGGCTCTACGGCAAGACGGCGGGGCCGGTGCTCAAGCGGGTCGGAGGACGGCAGCTGTGGCTGGCCCGCCCGGAGTTCACCCTGATCGGCCCGGAAAGCGAGCGGTGGGATATCGCCTTCGTCGCCGAGTATCCCTCGCCGGACGCTTTCGCCGCCATGATCCATGATCCTGAGTACCGCGAGGCGGTGAAGCACCGGCAGGCGGCGGTGGCCGATTCCCGGCTGGTGCGCATGGAGCCCTCCACCGCCGGCGACAATTTTGGAGAGACCCGATGATGGCGCTGCGCCCCAACTGCGAGTGCTGCGACCGTGACCTGCCGCCGGCGGCCCCGGCGATGATCTGCAGCTTCGAGTGCACCTTCTGCCCGGACTGCGCCGAGGGCCATTTCGCCGGGCGATGCCCGAACTGTGGCGGCAACTTCACCCTGCGGCCGATCCGCCCGGCGGCCGCGCTGGAGCGGTTCCCGGCCTCGACCGAACGGGTGCTGAAGGCCCACGAGGGTTGCGCCGGGGCGTTCGCCTGATGGCCATAACGACCGTGGGCTTCGACGCCGACGACACCCTCTGGCACAACGAGACCATCTTCCGCCTGACCCACGACCGGTTCGCCGAATTGCTGGCCGACCGCGCCGATCCTCATGACATCGAGGCGCGGCTGGCTGAGACCGAGAAGCGCAACCTGTCGCTCTACGGCTATGGCGTGAAGGGCTTCACCCTGTCGCTGATCGAGACGGCGATGGAACTCTGCGACGGCGAGGCGCCGGCCCACGTGGTTCGCGAGATCCTGGCGGCCGGGCGCGAGATGCTGGCCCATCCGGTCGAGACCCTGCCGGGCGTCGACGAGGCCCTGGCGGCGGTGGCCGAGCGCTACCGCATGGTGCTGATCACCAAGGGCGACCTGTTCCACCAGGAACGCAAGCTGGCCGCCTCGGGGCTGGGCGAGCTGTTCGCCGCCGTCGAGATCGTCAGCGAGAAGGACGCCTCGACCTACCGCACCGTCTTCGACCGGCACGGGACTGGGCCGGCGCAGGCCGCGATGGTGGGCAATTCCATGCGATCGGACGTGGTGGCGGCCATCGAGGCGGGGGCGTTCGCGGCCTACGTCCCCTATCCGCTGATCTGGGCCCACGAGGCGGCCGAGGCGCCGGACCACCCGCGCTACGCCGAGCTGGCCTCGATCGGGGACGTGCCGGGGTGGCTGGCGGCGATCAGCGAGGTTTGACCGCCCGCAGCGCACGCGGTCAGTCAACATATTGAAATACAACGATAAAAAGCCATATCGCCCCTGACAACCCCCTGCGGGAAGGTCAGGTCATGCGTTCCTCGCGCCTGTCAGACCGCCCGATCAGGCCTTGGCGGTGACGATCCAGGAGGCGGAGGGGACGAAAACTCCGCCGTCGCGCAGGTACGGGCGGACCGCCTCGCGCACCAGGTCCTCGGCGGCGCCGACCATGTAGCGGTCGGCCCCGGCTTCGCGCAGGGCCGCGCCCAGCAGGCCCACGCGGGTCATCATCTGGGCGGTGGCGTCCAGGTCGGCCCCGCCGATGGCGGCGTCGAAGGGCTCGATCTGGACGTTGTTCCAGCCGGCGCTCTCGAGGATCTCGCGCACCCGCCGGTCGTCGGCGAAGGCGAAGGGCCCCGGCGCACCCGGCGCGGCCTGAGGAGGCGTATCGACCAGTTCGCCCGCGGCCTTCAGCGGCAGGGTCATCCAGGGATTGTCGGCGACGTTGCGCCAGCAGGCGAACGCCATGCGGCCGCCGTCGCGGGTGGCCATGCGCAGGTTCTCGAAGGCGGCCCTGGGGTCTTCGAAGAACATCACGCCGAAGCGCGAGTAGATGGCGTCGAAGCTGGACGGCCGGAAGGCGTAGGTCTGGGCGTCGGCGCTGATCCAGGAGATGCGGGCCGATCCCGGCTTGGGCTCGCGCTCGCGCGCCACCCCCAGCAGGTTGTCGGAGATATCCACGCCGGTGACCGCGCCCTTGGCGCCGACGATCTTGGCCAGGTCCATGGTGGTGGCGCCCGCGCCGCAGCCGACGTCCAGCACGCGCTCGCCCGGCTGCAGCTTGATCGGCTCGACGGCGCGCCAGCCGATCCGGCCCAGTTGCTTGTCCAGCTGCGCCTGGAACTTGACCCAGGTGCGGCCGACGGCGTCGTTCCAGGCGGCGATCTGCGCGGCGTTCGGGGTGCTCATGGGCGCCCCTTTAGCGCGGCAATAGCCCCGGGGGCTAGGGCAGGGCGGGGAACAGGCCGCCGCAGCGCAGCTCGGCGGCGCGTTCGACGGCCACCGGGGCGGCGTGCAGCCAGTAGTCGGCGTCCTCGTCGCGCTGGGCGTTCATGCGCTCGACCGCCCGCATCCGGCGCGCCGCGGCGTTGGCCAGAAGCCGGGCGTGCAGCGCGCGGGCGCATTCCGGCGGAACCGGCGGAGAGAAGGGGGTGGCGACCCGATCGGGGCCGACGGGTTCGAAGCTTTTGCTTTCGATGCCGATGAACATGGCGGTCTGGTCGTCTCCCCGTCGCCCGCGCTGTCCGCGCGGGGTCCGGATTCGAGGCGGTCGCCGTCCGCGGCCGCCGATGTCGTGGTTAATCCACAGGTCCTGTTGATAGTTCCGGATCGCGTTCAAAAAACGTCAGTGAATCGAATAGTTTAAGGCGAAAACCCGGCCTCAGACCTTAACAAAATCTTAAGGCCGTTAACCCTGTTGGCGATCAACAGTTGATTTTGAACGGCTTTCCGGGAACGCAAAATTAACCAAGGTTTCCGAGAGGTTAACGCGGTCGCCACGATTCACATCCGCGTGAATCCGGCCGAGCTGAAGGCCCGGCCTAGCGGCTGGCCGCAGGCGAAGGGCTCACAACTACGTCGTCTCAGTCGCCGATGAGGCCTCGCGCCCTCGCTCCGGGGTCGGGTAAGAACGGCCATGCGCTTTGACGAACGCTTCCTCGACGAGATCAAGTCGCGCGTCCGCCTGTCGGACGTGATCGGCAAGACCGTGAAGCTGAAGCGGCAGGGGCGCGAGTACGCAGGCCTCAGTCCCTTCACCAAGGAAAAGACGCCGTCCTTCTTCGTCAATGACGACAAGGGATTCTGGCACGACTTCTCGTCGGGCAAGCACGGCGACCTGATCGGCTTCCTGCAGGAGGTCGAGCGGCTGTCCTTCCCCGAGGCGGTCGAGCGCATCGCCAACGAAGCCGGCGTGCCCCTGCCGGCCGCCGACCCCCAGGCCCAGGAACGCGAGCAGAAGCGGCTGGGCCTTCAGGAGTGGCTGGAGCTGGCCCAGCGCTGGTTCGCCGCCAACCTGCGCCGCCCGCCCGGCAAGGAGGCGCGCGAATACCTGGAACGCCGGGGGCTTCCGGCCGATCAATGGGAGCGTTTCGGGATCGGCTATGCGCCGAACAACCGCACGGGGCTGAAGGACGCCCTGGTCCAGCGCGGCGCGCGGCCGGCGGACCTGGTGGAGGCGGGGCTGCTGATTTCACCCGAAGGCGGCGGCCAGCCCTACGACCGTTTCCGCGACCGCATCATCTTCCCGATCACCGACACGCGGGGCCGCATCGTCTCCTTCGGCGGCCGGGCGATGAACCCCGACGACAAGGCCAAGTACCTGAACGGCCCGGAGACCGCGCTCTTCCACAAGGGCAAGCTGGTCTACGGGCTGAGCGAGGCGCGCCGGCTGCGCGGGGCCGGCGGCGGCGACCAGCCGATCGTGGTGGTCGAGGGCTACATGGACGTGATCGCCTGCCAGCGGGCCGGGATTGCGGCGGTGGCCCCCATGGGCACGGCCCTGACCGAGGAACAGATGGAGCTGCTCTGGCGGCTGGACCGCGAACCGGTCCTCTGTTTCGACGGCGACAAGGCAGGGCTGCGGGCCGCCTACCGGGCGGTCGATCGCGCCCTGCCGCAGCTCAAGCCCGGCAGATCCTTCCGCTTCGTGCTGCTGACCGGCGGCCAGGACCCCGACGACGTGCTCAGGGAGAAGGGCGCGCTGGCGCTGCGCGACATGCTGTCGCGCACCAAGCCGCTGGTGGAAATTCTTTTCCAGAAGGAGCGCGACGTCGAACCGCTGGACACGCCCGAGCGGCGGGCGGGGTTCAAGCAGCGCCTGCGCAACGCCGCGGCCGCCGTGCCGGAGGGCGACCTGGCCAGCGAATACCGCCGCCAGCTGCTGGCCGGTTTCGACCAGATGTTCCCCCGCGATGCGCCGATGAACCGGGACAAAGCCCCATGGCGCAAAGGGGGATTCCATGCGCCGGGGGGGTCGAGCCTGGAGGGCAAGGCGGCGGCCGCCTCCCTGGCGCTGTCGCTCGAACCCACGGTCGCCGCCGTCGCCCAGGGGGTGCTGGATGACCCGGCGCGGCTGGACGACCACCTGGAGGCGCTGCAGACCTACGGCTTTGGCGATCCTGCGTTGAACGGTCTGGCGCAGGAAATCGTGCGGTTGCGCCTGGAGGCTGATTCCCTTGACTCCGGCAGCCTCAATCGCCATCTGGCGCAAGCTGGACTCGGCGCGTCAATACGCGAGATCGAACGGGCCGCCCTGAAATCGGGCGCGCCATTCCTCTCCACGGACATGATGCTCGCCGACGCTCGGGTCAGCTGGTCGCAAGCGTTCGAGGTTCTGACGCGGTTGGCGGCGCTTGAGGAAGCTCTCGATTCCGCCAAGTCGGAATCGGGAACGGTCTTCGACGCCGAAGCCTTCAAGCGTCTGAAAGCCGAGCGTGACGCTCTCAAGCGCGCGATCAAGCTGGGAACGATTTGGGCGCCCGCGCCGTCATGACCATGACGCGCGGCGCGCGTTTTGCATTGCGGCGTGGTTAACGCAGGCCACGACGCCGGAGAGATGAATGACCAACCAGGTGGAAACGCAAGAGGCCGAACCTCAAACGGACGGCCCGCTGCTCGACCTGACCGACGCCGGGGTGAAGAAATTCATCAAGCAGGCGAAGGCACGCGGCTACGTCACCATGGACGAGCTGAACAAGGTGCTGCCGTCTGAGGAGTTCACCTCCGAGCAGATCGAAGACACCCTGGCCATGCTCGCCGAGATGGGCGTGAACGTGATCGAAGCCGACGAGGACGCGCCGGAAGGCAGCGAAGTCGCCGTGCGCGAGGAAACCGCGGTCGCCACCGAGGCGGAGTCCAAGCCCGCCTACGACCGCACCGACGACCCCGTGCGCATGTACCTGCGCGAGATGGGCTCGGTCGAACTGCTGAGCCGCGAGGGCGAGATCGCCATCGCCAAGCGCATCGAGGCCGGCCGCGACACCATGATCCGGGGCCTGTGCGAGAGCGCCCTGACCTTCGAAGCCATCATGGTCTGGCGCGACGAGCTGGGCACCGGCCGCATCCTGCTGCGCGAAGTCATCGACCTGGAAGGCACCTACCAGCAGCTGAACGGCGTGGCCGCCCCGGGTGAACCGGGCGCGCCGCCGATGCCGGGCGTGGCCGGGGCCGAGGAAGAGGAAGTGGCCGAGGCCGCACCGGCGCCCGCCGGCGAGCCCGCTGCCGACGGCGAGGCCAAGGCCGAGGGCGAAGAGGACGAGGACGATTTCGACGACGGCGCGGGGCCTTCGGTCTCGGCCATGGAAGGCGAACTGCGCGACGGGGTCATGGCGACCCTGGACGCCGTGGCCGCCGAGTTCATCCCGTTCCGCAAGCTGCAGGACAAGCTGCTCAAGGCCCGCCTTGAGGGCAAGGACCTGGGTCCCAAGGACCGCGCCGCCTATGAGGCCGCCACCGCCTCCATCACCGGCAAGCTGAAGACGCTGAAGCTGAACAACGCCCGCATCGAGGCGCTGGTCGACCAGCTTTACGCCATCAACCGCAAGCTGGTGGGCCTCGAAGGCCGCCTGCTGCGCCTGGCCGACAGCTACGGCATCTCGCGTCCTGAGTTCCTGAAGGCCTATTTCGGCGCCGAGCTGGATCCCAACTGGTCCACCAAGGTCAAGGACATGGGCGTCCGCTGGACCAAGTTCGCCGAGAAGGAAGAGGCCGGCATCGCCCAGATCCGCGGCGACGTGGCCGCCCTGGCCGGCGACACCGGCGTGCCGATCGACGACTACCGCCGCATCGTCCAGACGGTGCAGAAGGGCGAGCGCGAGGCGCGTCAGGCCAAGAAGGAAATGGTCGAGGCCAACCTGCGCCTGGTGATCTCGATCGCCAAGAAATACACCAACCGCGGCCTGCAGTTCCTGGACCTGATCCAGGAGGGCAACATCGGCCTGATGAAGGCGGTCGACAAGTTCGAGTACCGCCGCGGCTACA